>NZ_LOYP01000025.1:0-273993 GCF_001526365.1 Burkholderia sp. MSMB1835 | reverse complement strand
TTAACATCGCCACGCCCCGTTTACAACAAGTTGGCGCAAACAAAAATGCCGTTCAGTCGCTTAACTGAACGGCATTACGCCGAAAGGCGGGTTTTTTATTGCGTCGGCGAAGCGCGCAGCCCCGATTCGGCATGGGCCGCATACGCAGCCCGCTCGCGCCCGTCAGATCTCGATCTTCGTCCCGAGCTCGACGACGCGATTCGCCGGAATCGAGAAGAAATCGGTCGGCTTCGCCGCGTTCTGATGCATCCACGCGAACACGCGCTCGCGCCAGATCGACATGCCGGGCAGATGCGTCGGCACGACCGTTTCGCGCGCGAGGAAGAACGACGTGTCCATCAGCTCGAACGTCATGTCGTGCGTGCGGCCGAATTCCTCGAGCACGGCCTTCACGTCCGGCGTCTCGTTGAAGCCGTACTCGGCCTTGACGATGTACAGTCCGCCGCCCGCATCACGCGAGCTCAGGCGCCTGTCGTCGCGCACGTACGGGATGTCGCGCGTGACGAACGTCAGGAAAATGGTCCGTTCGTGCAGCACCTTGTTGTGCTTCAGGTTGTGCAGCAGGCTCACAGGCACGAGCTTGTCGTTGCCGGTCAGGTAGATCGCGGTGCCCGACACGCGATGCGGCGGATGCGCGAGCAGCCCCTGCAGGAACGGCTCGAGCGGAATACCGTCGGCCGCCGTGCGCTCCTTGACGATGTGACGCCCCTTGTACCAGGTCATCAGCAGGAAGAACAGCAGCGCACCGATGCCGAGCGGCAACCAGCCGCCCTGCGCGACCTTCAGCAGGTTCGCGCCGAAAAAGCCGAGGTCGATCGCGAGGAACACCGCGATGATCGCGCCGACCAGCAGCCGGTTCCAGTTCCACACCTTCACCATCACGACGCACGCGAGCACGGTCGTGATCACCATCGTCGCCGTCACCGCGATACCGTACGCGGCCGCGAGGTTGTCCGAACTCTTGAAACCGACGACGATACAGAGGATCACGAACAGCAGCAGCCAGTTCACGACCGGCACGTAGATCTGGCCGATCGCGAGCTCGGACGTATGCAGCACCTTCATGCGCGGCACGTAGCCGAGCTGGATCGCCTGCGACGTCAGCGAATACGCACCGGAGATCACGGCCTGCGACGCGATCACGGTCGCGACCGTCGACAGCACGACGAGCGGCAGCAGCCCCCATTCGGGCGCGAGCAGGAAGAACGGGTTTTCGATCGCTTTCGGATTCTGGATCAGCAGCGCGCCCTGACCGAAGTAGTTCAGCACGAGCGACGGCATCACGAGCCCGTACGCGGCCAACCGGATCGGCTTTGCACCGAAATGGCCCATGTCCGCGTAGAGCGCTTCCGCACCGGTCAGCACCAGCACGACCGAGCCGAGCACGACGTACGCCTGCAGCAGGTGGTCGGCCATGAACGACGCCGCGTAATACGGATTGATTGCCGCGATGATGCCGGGCACGCGAACGATGTGGTATACGCCGAGCGCCGCGATCACGACGAACCACAGCACCATGATCGGGCCGAACAGCTTGCCGACCAGCGCGGTGCCGTGCCGCTGGATCCAGAACAGCGCGATCAGGATCACGATCGTGATCGGCAGCACGAGATGGGACAGGTGCGGCGTCGCGATCTCGAGGCCTTCGACGGCCGACATCACCGAGATCGCCGGCGTGATCACCGCGTCCCCGTAGAACATGCACGCGCCGAATATCCCGAGCGCCATCAGCGCGCCCGCGACCCGCGTTTTCGAGTCGAGCGGCCGCAGCGACAGCGCCATCAGCGCGAGCACGCCGCCTTCGCCGTTGTTGTCCGCCCGCATCACGAACAGCAGGTACTTGACGCCGACCACCAGCACGATGGCCCAGAACAGCAGCGAGATCACGCCGAGAATCGACCCTTCGGTCAGCGGAATGCCGTGCGCGGGGCTGAACGCCTCCTTGAGCGAATACAGCGGGCTGGTGCCGATGTCGCCGAACACGACGCCGATGGCTGCTATCGCTAGCGCCCGCATCGAGTGTTGTTGCGTCGAATGCGGCGCGTGTGCGGCGTCGGTCGCGTGAGTCGTGTCGTTCATATGAAACGTAATAATCGGGTCCGGGTCGGACAAAACGAGCGCTATTCTACTCGCGCCCCCGTGAAACACCGCCCTGCCGTGTTGCCGTGGAGCCACGTGATCCACGCTGCGCATGCAATCCGGCGCGACCTGTGGCAGGGCTGCCATCATAGCCGGCACCGCGCCGCCTGCCTATCGGGTGCACAGCGCGGCCCGCGCGGCGCCCCGGCGCGCCAATGAAAAACGGCGCCGCAAGCGGCGCCGTACAAGGCTTTCCTTCGATCCGGCCGGCCGCTTACGCGCCCGAACCGTCGCGCTGCGCGCGACCGCGCTTGATCCACGCCTCGAGGTTGTGCGGCCGGACCGTATCCCACTCCTCGAACGGCTGATGAATCCACGGATTCGTCGGCAGGAACTGCGTGTGATAGTCGGGCTTGACCTTCGAGCAGCCCTTGTACCAGAGCACGGCCGAACGCACGGCCGTCACGGACGGATAGCGCTCCTTCAGGTGCTCCTGCACGCGCGCGAGCGTGACGCCCGAATCGACGAGATCGTCGACCAGCAGCACGTTGCCCGCCAGGTTGCCGCGCGTCATCGTGATGTACTGCGCGATGTCGAGCTCGCCCTGCTCGGTGCCGGCCGCTTCCCGGTACGAACTCGTCGCGAGAATCGCGAGCGGCACGTCGTAGATGCGCGACAGTTGGTCGCCGACGCGCAGGCCGCCGCGCGCGAGGCACAGGATCTGGTCGAACTTCCAGCCCGAGGCATGCACCTGGAGCGCGAGCAGCTCGATCAGCCGGTGATACTCGTCCCAGCCTACCCACAGGTTCTTGTCGTCGTTGCGCGGATCGGTCATCAAGTCTGCCGCCGTCATCGTGATTTGCTGCGTCATCTGGGAATTACACCTTGAACGGATGGCGGAGCAGGATCGTTTCGTCGCGGTCCGGGCCCGTCGACACCATGTCGACCGGCACGCCAGCCACTTCCTGGACGCGGGCGAGGTATGCCCGCGCGTTCGCCGGCAGCGCGTCCCACGTATTGATCCCGACGGTGCTTTCCTTCCAGCCGGCGAACGTCTCGTACACCGGTTCGCAACGCGCGACATCGACCGCGCCGCGCGGCAGGATGTCGACGTCCTTGCCGTCGACCTGGTAGCCGACGCACAGCTTGACTTCGTCGAGGCCGTCGAGCACGTCGAGCTTCGTCATGCACAGGCCCGACACGCCGTTGATCTGGATCGAGCGGCGCAGCGCGGCCGCATCGAGCCAGCCGGTGCGGCGCGGACGGCCGGTGACCGAACCGAATTCCTTGCCGACGTTCGCGAGCGTGACGCCGATCTGGTCCTGACGCTGCGGGTTGTCCGCATCGTACAGTTCGCTCGGGAACGGGCCCGAACCGACGCGCGTGCAATACGCCTTCGTGATGCCGAGGATGTAGTTGAGCTTCTGCGGACCGACGCCCGCGCCGGCCGACGCCGCACCCGCGACACAGTTGCTCGACGTGACGAACGGATAGGTGCCGTGGTCGATGTCGAGCAGCGTGCCTTGCGCGCCTTCGAACAGCAGGTTCTGGCCCGCATTGTTCGCGTCGTACAGGCGGCGCGACACGTCGGCCACCATCGGCTTCAGGCGGTCGGCATAGCCGAGCATCGTGTCGAGCGTGGCCTGGAAATCGACGGCCGCGCCGCCCAGATACTGGGTCAGCACGAAATTGTGGAAATCGAGATTTTCGCGCAGGCGATCGGCGAAGGTCTTCGCGTCGAACAGGTCCTGCACGCGCAGCGCACGGCGGCCGACCTTGTCTTCGTACGCGGGGCCGATGCCGCGGCCGGTCGTACCGATCTTGCCTGCGCCCTTGCGCGCTTCGCGCGCCTGGTCGATCGCGATGTGGTACGGCAGGATCAGCGTCGTGGCTTCGGAGATGAACAGGCGGTCGCGCACGTTCACGCCGGCTTCTTCGAGCTCGCCGATTTCCTTGAACAGTGCTTCGGGGGACAGGACGACGCCGTTGCCGATGTAGCAGGCGACGCCTTCACGCATGATGCCCGACGGAATGAGGCGCAAGATCGTTTTCTTGCCGCCGATGATGAGGGTGTGGCCGGCGTTGTGACCGCCCTGGAAACGCACGACGCCCTGAGCGTGGTCCGTCAGCCAGTC
Organism: Burkholderia sp. MSMB1835; assembly: GCF_001526365.1. Taxonomy (NCBI): domain Bacteria; kingdom Pseudomonadati; phylum Pseudomonadota; class Betaproteobacteria; order Burkholderiales; family Burkholderiaceae; genus Burkholderia; species Burkholderia sp. MSMB1835. The sequence continues at coordinate 269,779 of NZ_LOYP01000025.1, read as the reverse complement.
GACGATCTTGCCCTTGCCTTCATCACCCCATTGCGTTCCCACGACGACGACATTGCGCCCGGGAGTCACGTTCACTGCGCTGGCAGACATGTTGATTCGTTAGCTGGTTAAAAACGTATTCTACCTATGTTCGCGGGCGATTCCGAATTTTTCCGTTTCGCTTCAACGATATGCACGCCGAAGCACGGCCCGCGAGCACCTCTTTATCGGGGTTCGACCACCCAGGCGCCGTTGCGCTCGACGAGCGAACGATCGCACGCGAATTCGTCGAGCACGTGATCGTGGCCCGGCAGCGCCTGGATCACGACCTCGCCCGCATCGCGCAGCGCCGCGACGGCCGCGCCCAGCGCATCGTCCTGCGCCCACGGCGCGAGGATCGCGGTGCCGCGCGCCTCGACCGGCGAAATTCGTGCGAGCTCGCGCAGGTCGAGCGAGAAGCCGGTCGCCGGCCGCGCCCGGCCATAGGCCTGCCCGACGTGGTCGTAACGGCCGCCGCGCGCGATCGCGTTCGGCACGCCGTCGATGTAGGCGCTGAACATCGCGCCGCTGTGATACGCGTAGCCGCGCAGGTCGGCGAGATCGATCGCGACTTCGACGCCCTTCGCCTGCGACGCAAGCTGCGCGAGATCGTCGAGCGCCTGCGTGATTTCGGGCAGCACCGGCAGGCGCGTGCGCGCCTCGGCGAGCACGCTCGCGTCGCCGTACAGGTTCGGCAGCGCGCGCAACGCGGCGCGCGTATCGGCGCCGAGATCGTCAGTGAGTTCGTTCAGCAGCGGCACGTCCTTGCCCGACAGCGCGTCGTACAGCGACTCGCCACGCTCGGCGGCCTGCGCGTCGCGCGCCAGCAGCGCCGCGAGCACGCCCGCGTGGCCGAGGTCGAGACGGATGCGCGACAGGCCCGCGAGATGCAGCGCGTCGAGCATCAGTTGCTGGATCTCGAGATCGGCTTCGAGCCCGGCGTGGCCGTAGATTTCGGCGCCGATCTGGATCTGCTCGCGCGTCGCGTGCAGGCCGCGCGGACGCGTATGCATCACGTGGCCCGCGTAGCAGAGGCGCGTCACGCCCTGACGGTTCAACAGGTGCGCGTCGATCCGCGCGACCTGCGGCGTGATGTCCGCGCGCAGGCCGAGCGTGCGGCCCGACAGCTGGTCGACCAGCTTGAAGGTGCGCAGACGCAGATCGGCGCCGCCGCTCGTCAGCAGCGACTCGAGATACTCGAGCAACGGCGGCATCACCATTTCGTAGCCGTACGAACGGAAGCGGTCGAGCAGCCTGCGGCGCAGCTCCTCGATCTTGCGCGCTTCCGACGGCAGTACGTCGGCGATATTCTCGGGAAGTAACCAGGTCGACATCGGTACGGTCCTACGACGGGAAACGGCGCGACACGCGCGCCGCGAGTTGAATCGAAACTTCGAAATCGGGCGGAACGAACGGCGGATGCGCCGTCCGGATCGGGGCGCCGGTCAGGTCGCGAGCAGCAGCAGCGCGAGCCCGAGCACCATCACGATCAGCCCGCCGATCCGGATATGATGCGGCGGCCGCTCGGCTATTCTACGAAACGTGTCGCGCCAGGCGACGGGAAACACGAAGGGGAACGCCCCCTCGATGATCAGCATCAGCGCTACTGCGAGCAACAACGAGCCAGCCAGGTCCATGCGAGCGACGGCGCCGCTCGACGCGGCGCCCCAAGGTCAATGTTTGCGGGGAGCAGGCGCCGCCGGTGCGGCGCCGCCCGTCGGGCTGCGCATGAAGCGGAAGAACTCGCTGTCGGGATCGACGACGATGATGTCGTTGCGCTTGAACGTATTCCGGTAGGCCTGCAGGCTCGCGTAGAACTGATAGAACTGCGGATCGCGGCCGAACGCATCGGCGGCGATCGTCGCCGCCTTCGCGTCGCCCTCGCCCTTGATCGTCTGCGCGGACTTGTACGCGTTCGCGAGCACGGCCTGCTGCTCGCGTTCGGCGTCGGCCTTGATCTGCTCGACGTCGGCCGCGCCTTGCGCACGCACCTGGGCCGCCTGATCGCGCAACGCGCCGATCATCCGTTGATAAACGGCGTCCGTCTGGGCGGCCGGCAGGTCGACACGCGTGAGCTGGACGTCGACCACGTCGACGCCGAAACCGGCCGCGTTCGCCTTCGCCGCATCGCGGGCCGCATCGGCGATCGCGCGCTGGCCGCCGAGGGCGTCGTCGAGCGCGCGCTTGCCGAATGCATCGCCGAGCGCGCTCTTGAGCGTGCCGGACAGCCGTTCGCTCGCCGCCGCCGGGTCGCCGCCCGTCGCGGTGAAATATTTCATCGGGTCGCTGATCCGGTACTTCACCGCATACGCGACGAGCAGGTCGTGCTTGTCTTCGGTTGCCAGTTGCAGCGGATCGGACGATTCGAGCGATTGCAGGCGCGTGTCGATCAGCGTCGCCGTCTGCAGCGGCGGCGGCAGCTTGAAATGGACGCCGGGGCCCGCGAGTTCCGGCTGCGTGCCGTCGCGGCCCGACAGCACGGCCGTATGGCGCGGATCGACGGTGAGGACCGTCGACGATGCCGCGAAGGCAACGATCACGATTGCGACGACGAGCGCAATGATTCGGTTCATGTTCTGCGCTCCCCGTTACTTCGTATCGTCTTCACGCGACCGGCTGCGAAACGCGTCGCGCGATCGCAACACGTCGACACCTGACGCGGTGGCGGCCGATGCGGCGCTCGCCGGCGCGGCTGCAGCCGCAGCCGCCGCCGTGGCCGCCGGTGCCGACGCCGCCTCGACAGCGGACGCGCCGGCCGACGTCGCGGCGTTTTGCCGGCCCTGCTCGACGAGCTTGTCGAGCGGCAGGTACACGACGCTGTTGCCGCCCTTGTTGCCGACGAACACCTTCGTCGCGTTCGAATAGATTTCCTGCATCGTCTCGAGGTACATGCGCTCGCGAATGACCGCGGGCGCCTTCGAGTACTGCGCATAGACCTGCTTGAAGCGGTCCGCGTCGCCCTCGGCTTCCGTGACCACGCGATCGGCATATGCCTTCGCTTCGTCGACGAGCTTCGCCGCATCGCCCTGCGCCTTCGGCAGCAGGTCGCTCGCATACGCCTGCGCGGCGCGCTTCGCGGCCTCGCGCTCGTCGCGCGCCTTCGCGACTTCGGCGTAGGCGGCCTGGGTCTGCTCGGGCGCCGCGACGCTCTGCATCGTGACGGCCGTCACCTCGAGCCCCGACTGATAGCGGTCGAGATCGCGCTGGATCGCGCTCGAAAGCTGCTCGCGCAGCGCATCGCGGTCCTGGTTCAGCATGTCGGCCGCGCTGCGCGTGCCGACGATCGCGCGCACCGCGGCCTGCGCGGCCTGCGACACGCTGCGCTCGGGATCGACGCTGCGGAACAGGTAATCGGTGGCGGAACGGATCCGGTATTGGACGATGAAGCGCACGTCGACGATGTCGGCATCGCGCGTCAGCATCGCGGCTTCCTTGACGTTCGCGAGGCGCACGACGTTATTGCGGCCGATCTCGATCGAGCGGACCTGCGACGTGTCGACGATCTCGTGCGACGCGAACGGATACGGCGCGCGCCAGTGCACGCCCTGGCCGACCGTGCCCGACACCTTGCCGAGTTGCAGCACGACGCCCGTCTGGCCTTCCTGTACGACGAACAGCCCGCTGCCCGCATAAATCGCGACCAGCACGCCGATCATGATGCCGACGCCGACCCGTGCGGCCCGGCCGTTGTCGGGCCGGAAGCCGTTGCCGCCCTTGCCGCCGAACAGGCCGCTCAGGCGTCGGTTGAAATTGCGCCACATCTCGTCGAGATCGGGCGGACCGTCGCCGTCGCCGCCTGGCGGACGCTTCGATTCGTTCGCGCGGGGGCGGGATCCGTCCTTGCCATTGCCTTCGCCGCGTCCCCAGCGGGGATCGTTGATCGACAGCAAGGCGCGCATCCGCCGCCAGGTACTCCGCTCGTTGTATTCGTTCACCAGAGTTTGTTCACCAGATTGGACGCCGGCGAACCGGCCGGGACCGGTTAGCGCCCGTGTTCGGAAATCGTGTGGTCTTCGTGCGATTCAGCGGACGTGCCATCGAGCGCGTCGGACAACGTCGCGCTGGAAAGGTGTTCCGCGGAGGCGATTTCGGCGATGGCGGCACGCAACGTATCGAGACCCTGACCGGTGCGCGCGCTCAAAAAGACGCGCGAAATATTACCATACTCGTCCCGCTCGACCGCGTCGCCGCGGGCCGCCAGCTCGGGCACGGCGTCGATCTTGTTGAACACCAGCACCTGCCGGATCGTGTCCGCGCCGATCTCGTGCAGCACGCCGTTGACCTGCTCGATCTGCTCGAGCCTGACCGCGCTCGACGCATCGACCACATGCAGCAGCAGATCCGCATGGATCGTTTCCTCGAGGGTCGCGCGAAACGCCGCGACGAGCTGGTGAGGCAGCTCGCGGATGAACCCGACCGTATCGGACACGACGATCTGCCCGACCTCGTCGCCGAGGTACACGCGCCGCGACGTCGTATCGAGCGTCGCGAACAGCTGGTCGGCCGCGTACGCCTGCGCTTTCGTCAGCGCATTGAACAGCGTCGACTTGCCCGCGTTCGTATAGCCGACGAGCGACACCGACATCGTGCCGCTGCGCGCGCGCTGCCGACGCTGCGTGCTGTGCTGGCGGCGCAGCCGGTCGAGCCGCGACTTCAGCATCTTGATGCGTTCGCCGATCAGCCGGCGGTCGGTTTCGAGCTGGGTTTCGCCGGGGCCGCGCAGGCCGATACCGCCCTTTTGCCGCTCGAGGTGGGTCCATGCGCGAATGAGCCGGGTCGACAGGTATTGAAGCTGCGCGAGCTCGACCTGCAGCTTGCCTTCATGGCTGCGGGCACGCTGCGCGAAGATGTCGAGGATGAGGCTCGTGCGATCGACCACGCGCCTGTTAAGCGCCTGCTCCAGATTGCGTTGCTGGGCGGGCGCCAGCGCGTGGTTGAAGATGACGATTTCGACGTTGTGCGCGTCGCAGGCAAGCCGCAGTTCTTCGGCTTTGCCGCTGCCGATGAACATCTTGGCATCGGGACTTGAGCGACGACCCGTGAGGGTGACGGCGGGACGGGCCCCCGCGCTGGAGGCGAGAAGACTGAGTTCTTCGAGACTGGCTTCGAAATCGGTCTTGCCGAAATCGATGCCGACGAGCGCTGCGTTGATCAAATTATCGGGTGTCAAGATAAGGCGGCTGGCATCGGTCGCTCGCGGCGACCGGATGCCGGCCGCTGCGATAGGTTAGGACGAGGCTTCCGCGTCCGGGTGGAAATTCACCGGGCGCGCCGGCACGACCGTCGAGATGGCGTGCTTGTAAACCATCTGGGTCACCGTATTACGGAGCAACACGACGTACTGGTCGAACGATTCAATGTTCCCTTGAAGCTTGATGCCGTTGACGAGGTAAATCGAAACGGGAACGTGCTCTTTGCGCAGTGCGTTCAAAAACGGGTCTTGTAACAATTGCCCTTTGTTGCTCATGGCGTACTCCATCTTTTTTTGCAGGTTGATCTGGATTGGCGGCGAAGAAAAAGAGATCCGGCGCCAATCGCTACACTATAGCCGATTTTGCCTGCCCCGCCCGGGCATAGGCCATGCGGCCTAGCCGTTGCGGGACATGCTTCAGCCCTTGTCCGCGTACGGGTTGTTCGACGAACGGAACTCTATGCGCAATGGAGTCCCGGTCAGCGAGAAAGTTTCGCGGAATCGGTTTTCGAGGTAGCGCTTGTAGGTTTCCGTCACCGCGTCGAGCGCGTTGCCGTGGATCACGATGATCGGCGGATTCTGGCCGCCCTGGTGCGCGTAGCGCAGCTTCGGACGCACCGGGCCGCGACGGCGCGGCTGCTGGAATTCGACGGCCTCGATCAGCGCGCGCGTGAGCTTCGGCGTCGGCAGCTTCGACATCGCCGCCGCGTAGGCGTCGTCGACCGAGCGCATCAGCGCGCCGATACCCGTCTTCTTCGCGGCGGAAATGAAGTGCGATTTCGCGAAGTCGAGGAATTTCAGCTTGCGGGTCAAATCCGCTTTCGCGCGGTCGCGCGCGTGGTCGTCGAGGCCATCCCACTTGTTGACGCCGATCACGAGCGCGCGGCCCTGCTCGACGACGAAGCCGGCGATGTGCGCGTCCTGGTCGGAAATGTCCTGCTGCGCATCCAGCAGAAGAATGACGACGTTCGCGTCGGAAATCGATTGCAGCGTCTTCACGACCGAGAACTTCTCGATCGCCTCGAACACCTTGCCGCGGCGCCGCAGGCCCGCCGTGTCGATCAGCGTGTATTTCTTGCCGTTACGCTCGAAGTCGACGTAGATCGAATCGCGCGTCGTGCCCGGCATGTCGAATGCGATCACGCGGTCTTCGCCGATCAATGCGTTGACGAGCGTCGACTTGCCGACGTTCGGACGGCCGACGATCGCGATCTTGATGCCGCGCGACGGATCGTCCTCGTCCGCTTCCTCGGGCTGGCCCGCGTACGCGACTTCGAGCGCCTCGTTGATCATGTCGGTCACGCCGTCGCCGTGCGCGGCCGAGATCGCGCGCGGATCGCCGAGCCCGAGCTCGTAGAAATCCGTCGCGACCGCCGTGTACTTCATCCCCTCGGCCTTGTTGACGACCAGGAAAATCGGCCGGCCGGTCTTGCGCAGGTAGTCGGCGATCGACTTGTCCTGCGGCGCGAGCCCGTTGCGGCCGTCGACGATGAACACGACGACGTCGGCTTCCTCGACGGCCTGCCGCGTCTGGCGCGCCATCTCGTGCAGGATGCCGTCCTTCGCGACGGGCTCGAAGCCGCCGGTATCGACGACCAGGTACGGCCGCGCGCCGACGCGCCCTTCGCCGTAATGGCGATCGCGCGTGAGGCCCGGCAAGTCGGCGACCAGCGCATCGCGCGAGCGCGTGAGCCGGTTGAACAGCGTGGATTTCCCCACATTGGGGCGCCCAACGAGGGCAATGACCGGTTTCATCTGTGTTTTCTACGGTGAAGCGCAGCAGCGGGAGGCCCGCTGCTGCGGGCGGCTGCGCTGAATGAAAATATCACGAATTCGCGCCGCGCCGGATGCGCGCGCCCGGCGCGCGTTGCGCGCCGTCGTCTTTCGTCTCGAACTGCCTTTCAAATACCGAGCGGCCGGGAACACCGGCCGCCGTCAAGTCGCGCGGCCGCGGCGCGCGGGCCCTGCCCGCCACGCCGCGGCCACGCCGGTTTCCTGCGTGTCAGCGCGGACGGAACCCGTACAGGCCGCCGTCCTTCGTCTGCACGACGAGCGTATTGCCCGCGAGGACCGGCGCCGCCGTAATCGCACTGCCGTCGGTCTTCATCCGCGCGATGAAACTGCCGTCCTCGCGCGACAGGAAGTGCACGAAGCCCTTGTAATCGCCCATCACGACCGCATGCCCGAGCAGATACGGCACGCCGACGTCGCGGCTCTTCAGCTTGTCGTTGCGCCAGAGCTGGTTGCCCGTGGCCGCGTCGTATGCGGTGACGACCGACCAGTCGTCGCCGCCGGCGACCACCGAATCGTCCTGCGCGAGGCCGCTGCGGCTCGAAAACGGCTTTTCCCACAGCGGACGGCCCGAGTTCGCATCGAAGCAGCCGAGCTGACCCTGGAACGTCACCGCGCAGGCTTCCGCCCCCACGAGCGTCGGCGGACCGCTGACGTCGTTGATGCGCTCGACCTCGGTCACGCCCTTCGGGAACGACACCGGGGTCTGCCAGAACGGCTCGCCCGTCTGCAGGTTGATCGCGACCAGCCCGCCGCCCGGGAAGCCCGCCAGCACGGCCGCGTCGCCCGCGAACGTCATGCCGGCCGACACGCGCAGGTTCAGCGGCACCGCACGGTTGCGGTAGGCCCACTTCTGCTCGCCCGTCTGCGCGTTGAACGCGATCACCTGGCCGTCGATCGTGCGGACGATCACGAGACCGTTACCGACGAGCGGCGGCGAGAAGATCTCGCCCTGCACGCTGGTCTTCCACAGCTGCTTGCCGTCCGGGCCCAGCACGAACACGCCGCCCTTCAACGCGCCGACCGCGGTCAGGTTGCCATCGCTGCCGACACCGGCCGACAGGTCCGAACCGACCTTCGAGCGCCAGAGCGTCTGGCCCGTCTTCGCGTCGATCTTCTCGACCGAACCGTTTTCGCCCGCCGCATAAACGGCGTCGCCCACGGCCACCGGCGAGAACAGGTAGCGTCCGCCCTTGCCGACGCTCGCCTTCCAGACCTGTTGCACGTCCAGGACAGGCTTGAACTCGGTGAGCGGCGTCGGCACGCGGCGCGCGTCCTTCGACGACGAGCAAGCCGCCAGAGCGAGGACAGCCGCCGCGCAGGCAACGGGCACAGCGTAACGTTTCAGCAAATTCATCGGTTAGCGAAGCAGAGTTAAGAGGTTGAGGGGACCGGGATTCAGCCGCCGAGCGCGTCCAGCTTGAACTGCACGAGCTGGCGCGCGGACTGGTCGTCCTTCGACAGGCCGTCGAGCGCGAGCTTGTAAGCCGCGCGCGCGTCGTCGGTCTTGCCTTGCGCGGCCAGCAGATCGCCGCGACGATCGGCCACGAGGCCCTTGAATGCATCGACCGGCGTACCCGAGAGCAGCGCGAGGCCTGCATCGTACGCCTTCTCGTCGAGCAGCAGCGACGCGAGGCGCAGCTTCGCGATCTGCTTGTACTCGTCGTCCTTGGCATGATCGACGGCCCATTGCAGTTGCGCCTTCGCGCCTGCCGCATCGCCGGCCGCATACAGCGTCTTCGCGGCCGCGAGCGCCGTCATCTGCGCATACGGCGTGCTGCCGAACTTGTCTTCCATGTCGGCAGCCGCGCGGGCCATCGTTGCCTTGTCGTTCGCGGCGGCAGCCTTCTGGACTTGCTCGTACAGCCCGGACGCCTCGGCAGCCTGACGGCGCTGCCAGTAGTTCCAGCCGTTGAAACCGGCCGCGACGACGAGCGCCGCGAGCACGATCCACGTGGTGAGGTTGCCCCAGCGGGCCCACCACGCCTTGAGATTTTCAATCGATTCTTGTTCGTCGTGATAACTCATCGGCGAGCGATTCCTTCCTGTTCAGGCTTTTCTTGTCGAGCGAATGCGAGCGCGATCAGTCGTCGCCGTCTTCGGCGGATGCAACCATCGCATTGATTAGGAATTCGGTCAAGCTTTCGACCGGTACGGTCTGCTGAACGTTCTTTTCCCCTTCCGCACCCGCGCCGCGCAACGCTTTCACGCCCACCGTGCCGTTCGCGACCTCTTCTTCGCCGAAGATCACCGCGAACGCGGCGCCGCTTGCATCGGCCCGCTTCATCTGCGACTTGAAGCTCGCCGGCGCGCCGTCGGCGCTGCAGTGGAAGATCACGTCGAGACCCGTGTCGCGCAGGCGTTCGGCCGCGATGAACGCCTGTTCGCGCGCGGTTTCGCCCTGATGCACCACATACACGTCGACGCCTTCCTGCTCGGGCGCCAGATCCTCTTCCTTCAACAGCTCGAGGATGCGCTCGATGCCCATCGCCCAGCCGCACGCGGCGGTCGGCTTGCCGCCGAGCTGCTCGATCAGCGGATCGTAGCGGCCGCCGGCCGCGACCGTGCCCTGCGCGCCGAGCTTGTCGGTCACCCATTCGAACACGGTCAGGTTGTAGTAATCGAGACCGCGCACGAGACGCGGGTTGATCTTGAACGGAATGTTGTTCGCGAGCAGCAGGCGCTGCAGCCCTTCGAAGTGCGCGCGCGATTCGTCGCCGAGGAAGTCGATCAGCTTCGGCGCGTTCTGCGCGATTTCCTGCAGCGCGGGATTCTTCGTGTCGAGCACGCGCAGCGGGTTCGTGTACAGGCGGCGCTTTGCGTCCTCGTCGAGCACGTCGGCGAACTGCTCGAGGTACTTGATCAGCTCGACGCGGTGCGCGGCGCGCTCCTCGGCAAGGCCGAGCGAATTGATCTCGAGCTTGATGCCGGTCAGGCCGAGGTCGTCCCACAGGCGCTGGCACATCATGATGATCTCGGCATCCGCATCGGGACCCGCAAAGCCGAGCGCCTCGACGCCGACCTGGTGAAACTGGCGATAGCGGCCGCGCTGCGGACGCTCGTGACGGAACATCGGGCCGATGTACCACAGACGCTTCGGACCGTCGTACAGCATGTTGTGCTCGATCGATGCGCGCACGACCGCCGCGGTGTTTTCCGGGCGCATCGTCAGGTTCTCGCCGTTCAGCGCGTCGGTGAAGCTGTACATCTCCTTCTCGACGATGTCGGTGACTTCGCCGATGCCGCGCGTGAAGAGCTGCGTATGTTCGACGATCGGCGTGCGGATGTTCTGGTAGCCGTACGCGCGCAGCAGCGATTTCACGGTAGCTTCGAAGAATTCCCACAGGCCGGCATCCTGCGGAAGGATGTCGTTCATGCCTTTGACGCCGGTGAGCTTCTCGATCTTGCGTTTCTGTTCAGTCATCGTTCGTGTGTGTGGACGAATTAGTTCAGGGCCTCGGCGCGGCCGTAATTGCGTGCGACGTAGTCGCTGACGATCTGCTGGAATTCCTCGGCGATCCGCTCGCCGCGCAGCGTCTTGACCTTCTCGCCGTCGATGAAGACGGGCGCGGCCGGGTTCTCGCCCGACCCCGGCAGGCTGATGCCGATGTTCGCGTGCTTCGATTCGCCCGGGCCGTTGACGATGCAGCCCATCACCGCGACGTTCATCTTCTCGACGCCCGGATATTCCTTGCGCCAGACCGGCATCTGCTCGCGCAGGTAGGTCTGGATCTGCATCGCGAGTTCCTGGAACAGCGTGCTCGTCGTGCGGCCACAGCCCGGGCACGCGATCACCATCGGCGCGAACGAGCGCAGGCCCATCGTCTGGAGGATTTCCTGGCCGACGATCACTTCGCCCGTGCGCGACGCGCCCGGCTCCGGCGTCAGCGAGATGCGGATCGTGTCGCCGATCCCTTCCTGCAGCAGCACGCCGAGCGCCGCCGTCGACGCGACGATCCCCTTCGAGCCCATGCCGGCCTCGGTCAGCCCGAGGTGCAGCGCGAAGCCGCAGCGGCGGCCGAGTTCGCGGTACACGGCGATCAGGTCCTGCACGCCGCTGACCTTGCACGACAGCACGATGCGGTCGCGGCCGAGGCCCAGCTCCACCGCGCGTTCGGCCGAGCCGATCGCCGACTGGATCAGCGCCTCGTACATCACGCTCTGCGCGTCCCACGGCTGCGCGCGCGCGCCGTTCTCGTCCATCATGCGCGCGAGCAGGTCCTGGTCGAGGCTGCCCCAGTTCACGCCGATCCGCACCGGCTTGTCGTACTTCGCCGCGGCCTCGATCATCTGCGCGAACTGCGTGTCGCGCTTTGCGCCCTGACCGACGTTACCGGGGTTGATCCGGTACTTCGACAGCGACTCCGCGCAGCCCGGGTAATCGCGCAGCAGCAGGTGGCCGTTGTAGTGGAAATCGCCGACGAGCGGCACGGTCACGCCCATCCGGTCGAGTTGCTCGCGAATCGCCGGCACGGCGGCCGCGGCTTCGGGCGTGTTGACCGTGATACGCACCAGTTCGGAGCCCGCGTTCGCGAGTTCCTTGATCTGGATCGCCGTGCCGATCGCATCGGCCGTGTCGGTATTCGTCATCGACTGCACGCGCACCGGCGCGTCGCCGCCGATCGTCACGAGTTGCCCGCCCCAGCGGACATCCACCGCATGCGATACACGGCGCGGCTGATGCCCGCCGAACACCGGTTCGGTTGAACAAATCTGACTGCTGCGTGGGGATTGAGCTTCGGATTGCATCGATAGATCCATTTACGCGGAATGCGCCGCGACACGGCGCATGAATTGAAAAAGCGCCGTGCCCTCACGGCCTGCCGATATCGACGGCAAGCCTTCGCCACGGCGCTTGACGTCAGGGCAACGTGAACCGCGCCACGTTACCCCGCGCTGCCGAATATTTTGCCGGATCGACCGGTTTTCCGTCGAACGCAACCGTGTCGAGACCGGCCTTGTTGCCGATCGTGACCTTGAACGGCCCGTCACCGGCAACCTGCTTCGTTTCGCCGGCGCGCACCAGCGCCGAGAACAGCTCCTTGCCGTTCTTGTCGCGCACGCTGAACCAGCAATCCTGCTTGACCTTCAGTTCGACCATCGACTGGCCTGCCGCCACCGCGACGCTCGCCGGCTGGGCCGGCGCCGCCGTGCTGGCCGCCGCCGTTGCCGCCACGGGCTGCGATGCGGCAGCCGTCGCGACCGGGGCCGCGGGCGCCGGGACGGCCGACGCGATCGACTGCGCCGGGGCAACCGATGCAGCAGCCGGGGACGGAACCTCATTCGCAACCGCCGCCGATGCGCCATTCGCAGCCGCTTCTTCGGCAGACGACGATGCCGCCGCCGCGCTCGCGGCCGACGCATGTTCGGCGTCGCCGCCCTTCAGGCGTGCGAGCAGACTCGACGAATCGCCGCCAGTGTGCCACATCAGTACGGCGACCACCGCGACGATGACGATCCCCGTTCCCCACAGCCACGGATGGTGGCGCGACGAGCCGCCCAGCGGAATCGACACGCGGCCGCGCGGCAGATCCGTGCCCGACGACGCAGGCATCGACAGGTCGACTTCCGGCACCCCGCGCTCGCGGCGCAACGCCTGCGCGAACGGTTCCGGATCGACGCCGAGCATCTTCGCGTAGCTGCGCACGACCCCGAGCGCGAACGTCACGCCGGGCAAATGGCTGATGTCGCCGGCCTCGAGCGCCCGGAGCTTTTGCGGTGCGACCTTGAGTCGCGCCGACACGTCGTCGACCGACCAGCCCTTCGCCTCCCGAAGCTGCGCCAGCCGGCTGCCGACCGCCGCCAGCGATTCCAGTCCCGCCGGTGCCGGCTTCGCGGCATTCGTCTCTGCGCCGTTAGACGGCTGCGGCTCACTCATCCTTGTCCTCGCGTCGATTCTTCTTCACTGGCGGCTGCCGCCGGCTCCCGCCGGCCGGCATCCGCAACGGTTCATACCATGCGCGGCGCCGAGGCGCCGCGACCGATCGCTATTCGCGTGTTGCACCGCCAAAGGGTTCGGGCACCCCGGCCAGGCGCCCCCGTCAAACTGCCCGAACTTCGATGATTTTTCCTGCTGCACCCGTGCGTTCCGCAAGGCGCGTACGATCCTTCACCGCGCCGGCCAGTTGCCCGCACGCGGCGTCGATGTCGTCGCCGCGCGTCTTGCGCACGGTCGTGACGACACCCGCGTCGATGAGGATCTGCGCGAAGCGCTTGATCTGCTCCGGCTTCGAGCGGATGAGGCCCGATTCCGGAAACGGATTGAACGGGATCAGGTTGAACTTGCACGGCACGTCGCGCGTGACGGCCAGCAGTTCGCGCGCATGCGCTTCGGTGTCGTTGACGCCGTCGAGCATGCAGTATTCGAACGTGATGAAGTCGCGCGGCGCGACTTGCAGATAGCGCTGGCACGCAGCCATCAGCTCGCGAAGCGGATACTTCTTGTTGAGCGGCACCAGCTCGTCGCGCAGCGCATCGTTCGGCGCATGCAGCGAAACGGCCAGCGCGACCGGCAACTCGGCGCCGAGGCGGTCCATCATCGGCACCACGCCGGACGTCGACAGCGTGACGCGACGGCGCGACAGGCCGTACGCGTTGTCGTCGAGCATCAACCGCATCGCGGGCACGACCGCGCTGTAATTCAGGAGCGGCTCGCCCATGCCCATCATCACCACGTTGGTCACGACCCGTTCGGCCTTGCCGTTCGGACCGGGCGCGCGACCCAGCGACGCTCGCAATGCAAATTCGGCCATCCGGAGCTGGCCGATGATTTCGGCTGTCGACAGGTTGCGGGAGAAGCCCTGCTTGCCCGTCGAGCAGAAGCGGCAGTTCACCGCGCACCCGGCCTGCGACGACACGCACAGCGTGCCGCGCGTCTCTTCCGGGATGAACACGGTTTCGACCGCATTGCCGTTTCCGACGTCGATCAGCCACTTGCGCGTGCCGTCGGTGGAAACGTGATCGCTGACGATGTCCGGCATCACGATCGATGCGCGGCCCTTGAGCTTCTCCCTCAGGGACTTCGCGAGATCGGTCATGCCGTCGAAATCGCCGGCGTTGTACTGGTGGATCCAGCGCTGCAACTGCTTGGCGCGGAACGGCTTCTCGCCCAGGCTGCCGCAGTACGCGACAAGACCCTCGGCGTCGAAGTCGAGAAGATTGACGGAAGTTTCGCTCGTCATGATGTGCTGCCTTGCCGCGTGCGCTGAATCCTGCCTACTTGCTGTCAGCCAGGGCTTAACGCGAGTAAACGTTCATTTCCGGGAAGAAGAACGCGATTTCGACCGCTGCCGTTTCCGCAGCGTCCGAGCCGTGCACGGCGTTCGCGTCGATGCTGTCGGCGAAGTCGGCGCGGATCGTGCCCTTTTCCGCCTTCTTCGGATCCGTTGCGCCCATCAGGTCGCGGTTCTTCAGGATCGCGCCTTCACCTTCCAGAACCTGGATCATCACCGGGCCCGAGATCATGAAATCGACGAGGTCCTTGAAAAACGGACGCGCTGCGTGAACTGCGTAGAACTTCTCTGCGTCGGCACGCGACAGGTGCGCCATGCGCGATGCGACGATCTTCAGGCCGGCGCCTTCGAAACGGCTGTAGATCTGGCCGATCACGTTCTTTGCCACCGCATCCGGCTTGATGATCGACAGGGTGCGCTCGATTGCCATAAAAACTCCAAAAAATTAAGAAGTTACAGGTTCAAATGAATCCGCTATTGTAGCACGATCCCGTGTATCATTGCGATTGAACCCTTACACGAATGAAAGGTTCAGAATCCATATGTTTTGTGCCGTCGAGCCATTGAAACCTCGCGGCACGGAACGTATCTTAGCCATAGCTGCCCCGGTTTGCTGCGCCGCACATCCCGCGCGCCGAACCGGCCCCGGACGCCCACGCGTTCAATGTTAGGAGAAACCATGAACGACTATCCGTACAATTTCGGCCGCGGCGGTTCCGTCAGCACCGCCGCGGTGCGCAACCGCGTGCTGCGGAACACGTACTGGCTGCTCGCGCTGTCGATGGTGCCGACCGTGCTGGGCGCCTGGGTCGGCGTCGCGACGGGCTTCTCGCTGTTCGCGGCCACGAGCCCGATGATGAGCCTGCTCGCGTTCTTCGCGATCGCGTTCGGCTTCATGTTCGCGATCGAGCGGACCAAGAACAGCGCGGCCGGCGTGTTCGTGCTGCTCGGCTTCACGTTCTTCATGGGCCTGATGCTGTCGCGGCTGCTGAGCTTCATCCTCGGCTTCTCGAACGGCCCGTCGCTGATCATGCTCGCGTTCGGCGGCACCGGCATCATCTTCGCCGCGATGGCGACGATCGCCACCGTCAGCAAGCGCGACTTCTCCGGGCTCGGCAAATGGCTGTTCATGGGCGTGATCGTGATCCTGCTGGCGTCGGTCGCGAACATCTTCCTGCAACTGCCGGCGCTGATGCTCACCGTGTCGGTGCTCGCGATCGCGATCTTCTCGGCCTACATGCTGTTCGACGTCCAGCGCGTCGTGAACGGCGGCGAGACGAACTACATCTCGGCCACGCTCGCGATCTACCTCGACCTGTACAACGTGTTCACGAACCTGCTCGCGCTGCTCGGCATCTTCGGCGGCAACCGCAACTGACGTTCGCGGCGCACCATGAAAAAACCGGCCCGAGGGCCGGTTTTTTTACGTCCGCCGCCCGGCTCAGTCGCGCTCGAACAGCGCGATCGATTCGACGTGCGACGTATTCGGGAACATGTTCACGACCCCGGCGCCCTTCAGCCGGTAACCGGCCTCGTGCACGAGCAGGCCCGCATCGCGCGCGAGCGTCGACGGGTTGCACGACACGTAGACGATGCGCTTCGGCAGCGGGCCCGCGCCACTCTGCGCGATCTCGGCCAGCGCCTTCGATACCGCGAGCGCGCCTTCGCGCGGTGGGTCGATCAGGAACTTGTCGAAGGCGCCGAGCGCGCGCAGGTCATCGCCCGTCACTTCGAACAGGTTGCGGCACGCGAACGTCGTGTGGCCGTCGACGCCGTTCTCGCGCGCATTCGCGAGCGCGCGCGTCGTCAGCGTTTCGCTGCCTTCGATGCCCATCACCTCGCGCGACAGGCGCGCCAGCGGCAGCGTGAAATTGCCGATCCCGCAGAACAGGTCGAGCACGCGATCGTCGCGCGACGGCGCGAGCAGGCGCAGCGCCCGCCCCACCAGCACGCGGTTGATCTGGTGGTTGACCTGCGTGAAGTCGGTCGGCTTGAACGGCATGCGGATGCCGAATTCCGGCAGCGTGTAATCGAGCGACACGTCGAGCGGATAGAACGGCGTCACCGTGTCGGGGCCCTTCGGCTGCAGCCAGAACTGCACGTTGTGCTCGTCCGCAAACGCGCGCAGCAGTGCTTCGTCATCCGCGTTGATCGGCTCCAGCACGCGCAGCACGAGCGCGGTGACCGACGAGCCGACCGCGAGTTCGATCTGCGGCATCCGGTCGCGAATCGACAGCCCTTCGACGAGCCGGCGCAGCGGCACGAGCATTGCCGACACGTGCGGCGGCAGCACTTCGCAGCTCGTCATGTCGGCGACGTAGCTGCTCTTCTTCTCGTGGAAGCCGACCAGCACGCCGCCCTTCTTCGCCACGTTGCGCACGGTCAGGCGCGCCCGGTAGCGATAGCCCCACGACGGACCGTGGATCGGCGCGAACATCGTTTCCGCACGCAGCTTCGCCAGATGCCACAAATTGTCTTCGAGCACGCGCTGCTTGACCGCCACCTGCGCGCGCATGTCGAGATGCTGCATCGAGCAGCCGCCGCAGGTGCCGAAGAATGTGCACTTCGGCTGCGTGCGCAGCACACTCGGGCGCAGAATGTCGACTACCGTCGCCTGTTCGTAGCTCGGCTTGCGGCGATAGCTCGAATAGGTCACGCGCTCGCCCGGCAGTGCGCCTTCGACGAAGATCACCTTGCCCGGCTGACCGTCCTCGGTCATCGTGCGGCCGACACCGCGCGCTTCCATGTCGAGCGATTCGATCTCGAGAACCGGGGCGGGCCCGGGCGCGACGGGCGCGTTTTTCGATTTGCGCGCAGAAGTGGGGACGGCTTCGGACACCAGCTTTTCCTGACAAACGTTGAAGAAGGCGAGATTGTAGACGACGAAGGCCCCCGCCGCGCGCTTTGGATGAGGCAGGCGTCGAACTTGCGCACAGATGGCCTGTGGTGCGGCCGCGCCGCCTTGCAATGCGGCTGCGTGATGCACGACGTGCGGCGAGCCGAGCCGCAAATCGGCCGGGGCAACGCCCAAGCCCCGACACGCCGCCCAACAGGAGATTCGACCATGCGATTGATCGACTGGAACATCCAATGGGGTCGGGACGCGGACGGCGTCGTCGATCTTTCCCGTACCGTCGCGGCCATCCGCCAGCTCGGCGATTTCGACGTGCTGTGCCTGCAGGAAGTCACGCGCGGCTTCGACGCACTGCCCGGCCGGCCACGCACCGACCAGTTCGCCGAACTCGCGGCGCTGCTGCCCGGCTATACGATCGTCGACGCCATCGGCGCCGACCTGCCGGCCGTCCGGCCGGGCGCGCCGCGCCGCCAGTTCGGCAATGCAATCGCGACGCGGCTGCCGGTCGGGCGCGTGCTGCGCCAATCGCTGCCGTGGCCGGCCGACGCCGGCGCGCCGTCGATGCCGCGCGTCGCGCTCGACATCGAGTTGCAGGCACCCTTCGGGCCGTTGCGCGTGGTCACCACGCATCTGGAGTATTACTCGGCGCGCCAGCGGCTCGCGCAGGTCGATGCGTTGCGCGACCGGCATCGCGAGGCTTGCGCGCACGCGAACCACCCCGCTCCCGCCGAAACCGCCGAGGGGCCTTTCAGCGCGACCGGGCAACCGCGCGATGCGATCGTCTGCGGCGATTTCAACAGTGCATTCGACGGCGAGGCGCACCGGCGCTTCCTGGAGCCGATTGCCGACGCGCCGGGTTTCGTCGACGCGTGGGTCGCACGGCATCCCGGTCGCACGCCGCCGCCGACGGCCGGCGTCTACGATACGGCGCAATGGTCGGATGGACCACTCGCGTGCGATTTCGTGTTCGTGACCGACACGCTGTTGCCGCGCGTCGTCGGCTGCGAGATCGACGGCGACGTACGTGCGTCCGATCACCAGCCAGTGCTGCTCGAACTGGCCTGATCGCGCCGGTGGCGGGCACGAGCAGCCCGCGCTATGCGTCGAAGCCCGCCAGGTATTCGACCCAGTGCGCGGCCGGCTCCTGCGCAAGCGCGTTCTTCACGAGCAGGATCTCGTCCGCGTACTCGCTCGGCGTCAGGCCGCCGCGCATCAACTGGAACCGGCAATACAGCAGGTAGGTGTTGACGACGTCGGTTTCGCAATAGTTGCGGATTTCGTCGATCCGCCCGTCCTGGAACGCCGGCCACACCTGGCTGCCGTCCATCCCGAGCTTGCCCGGAAAGCCGCACAGCTTCGCGAGCGCATCGAGCGGCGCGTTGGCGCGCGCCTGATACATCGCGAGCACATCCATCAGGTCGGTATGCCGCGAGTGATAGCGCGAGATGTAGTTGTTCCACTTGAATTCGCGGTCGTCCTCGCCGAGATCCCAGTAGCGGGTGGCGGGAATGCCGTGCACGAGCGCGCGGTAATGCAGGACCGGCAGATCGAAACCGCCGCCGTTCCACGACACGAGCTGCGGCGTGTATTTCTCGATCACGCGGTAGAACGACTGGATCAGCGCGGCTTCGCCGTCCTGCGGCGTCCCGAGGGAGCGCACGCGAAAACCGTTGTTGTCGCGGAACACGCACGAGATCGCCGCGATCCGCTGCAGATGGTGCGGCAGGAAATCGCTGCCGGTCTTCTCGCGGCGCGCGGCGAATGCGTGTTCGGCCACCGCGGCATCGTCGAGCGTCGCGGGCAGGTCTTCCAGACGGCGAATGCCGTCGACATCGGGAATCGTCTCGATGTCAAAAACGAGAATCGGAGTCATCGGTTACAGAACGGCGTCCTTGCGCACGCCGTTGGAGGCGAAGAACCGCTTGAGGCGCACCAGCGCTTCCTGCTGGATCTGCCGCACGCGCTCGCGCGTGAGCCCCATCTCGTCGGCCAGTTCCTCGAGCGTCGCCGGTTCGATGTGGTTCAGCCCGAAGCGGCGCTCGATCACGTGCCGGTGCTTGTCGGACAGCCGTGACAGCCATGCGCGCGTCAACGTTTCGAGCTCGCGGTGCTGCACCTCCGCGTCGGGCGACTGGCTCTGGTCGTCGGGCAGCAGGTCGAGCAGGCTGCTCGCGGGATCGAGGTCGAGCGGCGCGTCGAGCGACGCCGTGTGTTCGTTGAGTGCGAGGATATCGGTGACTTCCTCGGCGGTCTTGCCGGTGAGATAAGCGATGTCGTCGATGCTGGCTTCGCGGCGCTCGGCCGCCTCGCCCGTCGACATCGAATTCTTTTCGAGGTGGCGCTTCGCGCGCAGCACCTGATTCAGTTCGCGGATCACGTGCACGGGCAGGCGCACCGTGCGCGCCTGGTTCATGATCGCGCGCTCGATGCTCTGCCGGATCCACCACGTCGCGTAGGTCGAGAAACGGAAACCGCGTGTCGGGTCGAATTTCTCGATCGCGTGCATGAGGCCGAGGTTGCCTTCCTCGATCAGGTCGAGCAGCGGCACGCCGCGGTTCAGATACCCCTTCGCGATACTGACGACGAGACGCAGGTTGCGCTCGATCATCACCTGCCGCGCCTCGAATTCGCCGGCCTTCGCGAGGCGCGAATAGCGCTGCTCTTCCTCGACGGTCAGCAACGGCTTCACGCTGATGCGGTTCAGGTAATGCTGGATCGTATCGGCCGTGAGCTCGGCCTGCAGCAGCGTGCGGAAATCGTCGACGTCGGGCGCCGCTTCCGGGCGGCCTTCGCGTTCGTCGTCGCCACCGTCCGCTTCGCCGTCGCGTACCTCGAGCTCACGTTCGTTTTCCGCGACGTCGTCTTCGTCGTCCGTCGAAGCAGCTACTCGCCCCACCGATGCTTGCGTGGCACGACTGATCTTCTCAGACTCGGCTTGCGGCTCGTGGCGCTTCGATTTCGGCATGGTCGTCTCGGTTATTGAGGCGGCAAATACTTCAGCGGATCGACAGGCTTACCCTGTCGGCGAACCTCGAAATGCAGCATCACGCGGTCGGCATCGCTGTTACCCATCTCGGCGATCTTCTGCCCCTTCGTTACCGCGTCCCCCTCTTTTACCATCAAAGCGCGATTGTGTGCATACGCCGTGAGGTAAGTTGCATCGTGTTTGATGATAATGAGGTTGCCGTAGCCGCGCAGACCGTTGCCGGAGTAAACGACGCGGCCGTCTGCCGCCGCCTTCACGGCCTCGCCGGCCGTCCCGCCGATATTGACACCCTTGTTCTTCGCATCGTCGAACCCGTTCAGCACGGGGCCGCGCGCGGGCCATGCGAACGTCACGGGGCCGCTCGGCGCGGCCGCCGTATCGCTCGAGCCAGTGGCCGCAGCCGGCGGCGTCGCGGCGAGTGCGGACGACGTGCCTGCGGCCGGCGTGGCCGGACCGCTGCTCAGCGGTGCAGTCGCGACCGCACCGCCGACGATCGGCGCGGTGGCCGGTACGCCCGCGACCGCAGCGCCGCCCGGCGGCGCCACGCGCAGCAACTGGTCGACTTCGATCTGGTTCGGGTTCGCCAGATTGTTCCACGACGCGATGTCGCGATAGTTCTGCCCGTTCTCGAGTGCAATCCGGTACAGCGTGTCACCCGGCTTTACGCGGTAGAAGCCCGGCGGCGGCGGGCCGAGCGGCACCGCGGGCTGTGCGGCGGCGGTCGTGCCGAGCGACCCGGAGCGGTCGACGACGGGCGCGTTGTCGAGCCGCGTCGCACAGGCGGCCAGTAACGTGGAGAACGCAGCCACACAGATCGCGCGCTGGGCGAGCGTGAGCGGTTCCCTGGATCGGTTGTTTTGCATCGCGCGCAACATACTCATCGGTTTCAAATCACTCCGGATTTTAAAGGGACAAAGAAAACGCGATCAAGCCGGGACTCTCGCCATTGCGCGTGCGCGACGCGCTCGACGAGCGTGAGCACCTGGTGCTGCCCGCTCTGCGCGCCGACCGGCGCGACGAGCCGCCCGCCGATCGCGAGCTGCTCGAGCAGCGCCTGCGGCACATCGAGCCCCGCGGCCGCGATCACGATCGCGTCGAACGGGGCCGCGGACGGCAGGCCGACACGCCCGTCGCCGTAGTGCAGACGGATGTTCGGCACGCGCAACGGCCGCAGGTTCAGCTTCGCGCGCTCGTAAAGCGGCTTGATGCGTTCAATCGAATACACGTCGTGTGCCACGTGGCTCAGCACGGCGGCCTGATAGCCGCAACCGGTGCCGATCTCGAGCACGCGCTCGAGCGTGCGGCCGGCCATCGCGAGCTCGATCATGCGAGCGACGACCGACGGCTTTGAAATGGTCTGCTGGTGGCCGATCGGCAGCGCCGAATCCTCGTAGGCCTGCGTCGCGAGGCCGGGATCGACGAACATGTGGCGCGGCACCGCGGCCATCGCGTCCAGCACGCGCGCATCGGTCACGCCGTTCGCGCGCAGGCGTTCGACCATCCGCTCGCGCACACGTTCCGACGTGAGCGCGAACGCGCCGGCCGGCGCGACGCTCGGCGCAGCCGGCTTCGGCAGCGCCGGCTTCAGCACGGTCGGCTTCGGTGCGGTCGCCGGCTTCGCGGCGGCGGCACCCGGCAGCGGCGCCCGCACGGCGGCCGGCTTCACCGCAACCGGTTTCAGCACGGCCGCGGGTTTGTCGGCGGCCTTCGACATCGCGCCCGCCGCCTGACGTTCACCGGCCCGACCTTCCGACTTGCGTGGCGCTCGCTTGAGATCTTCGAGCGCGAGCGGGAACCGCTTCGCGCGCTCGCCGCTCATGAAGCCCGCCCTCCGGCGCGCGCCCATTCGCGCGTCGCGGGCAGCATCTGCGTATGCGTGAGATCGAGCTGCAGCGGCGTGATCGACACGAAACCGTTTGCGACGGCATGGAAATCGGTGCCCTCGCTGGCGTCCAGCGCCTCGCCCGCGGCGCCGATCCAGTAAATCGGCTCGCCGCGCGGGTCGGTCTGGCGAATCACCGGCTGCGACGGATGACGCTTGCCGAGGCGCGTGACTTGCCAGCCCTTCAGTTGGTCGTACGGCAGGTTCGGAATATTGACGTTCAGCAGCGGCTGGCCGGGCAACGGGTGCGCGAGGTAGTGCGCGACGATTTCCGCGGCGACGCGCGCGGCGTCGGCCAGATGGGCCCAGCCCTTGTCGACCAGCGAGAACGCGATGGCCGGCACACCGAACATGATGCCTTCGGTGGCGGCTGCAACCGTCCCCGAATAGAGCGTGTCTTCGCCCATGTTCTGGCCGTTGTTGATGCCCGACACGACGATATCCGGCCTCGCATCGGCCATCCCGGTCAGCGCGACGTGCACCGAATCGGTCGGCGTGCCGTTCACGTAGAAGAAACCCGTACCCGCTGCGCGCTGCACCGACAGCGGCCGCGACAACGTGAGGGAATTCGACGCGCCGCTGCAGTTCTGCTCGGGCGCGATCACCGTAAGCTCGGCCAGCGGCTGCAACGCTTCGCTGAGCGCGGCGAGACCGGGGGCGAGATAGCCGTCGTCGTTGCTGAGTAGGATTCGCATCCGGCGATTGTAACCGAGGAAAGATGGCGCGAGAGCGACAGTCCGGCCACCGTGGACGGGCGGGTATACGCATGGGCGCGCGATGCGCCGCCGCACTGCGCGGCGGCGTTCTGCGCACCGGGGAAAACGCCGGGCCGCCGGCTTTTCCGCCCGGAGAAAATCGCCTCGCGGATACCATCGCCGAGCAGCCCGGCGCGAAGCGCCAGACCGGTTGCGCTCAGATCGCGCCCGCCTCGCGCAGTGCGGCAATCGCCTGCTCGTCGTAGCCGAGGCCGCGCAGCACCTCGTCGGTGTGCTCGCCGAGCGCGGGCCCGAGCCAGCGCGTTTCGCCCGGCGTGTCCGACAGCTTCGGCGTGATGTTCGGCAGCGGGATGTCGGTGCCGTCGGCCAGCTTGAAATGCTGGATCATCTGGCGCGCGACGAACTGCGGATCGGTGAACATGTCGGCGGCGCTGTAGATGCGCCCGGCCGGCACGTCGGCCGCGTTGAGCACGGCGAGCGCCTCGTCGATCGTGCGCGGCGCGAGCCACGCGGCGATCGCGTCGTCGATTTCCTGCGTGCGCGGCACGCGCCCGTCGTTTTGCGCGAGCGCGGGATCGTCGGCGAGGTCGTCGCGCTCGATCGCCTTCATCAGCCGCTTGAAGATCGGATCGCTGTTGCCGCCGATCACGATGCTGCCGTCGCGGCATGCATACGTATTCGACGGCACGATGCCCGGCAGCGACGCGCCGGTGCGCTCGCGCACCATCCCGTACACGCCGTACTCGGGCACCACGCTTTCCATCATGTTGAAGACGGCTTCATACAGTGCAACGTCGACCACCTGCCCCGCGCCGCCGTTGACCTTGCGGTGATGGAGCGCCATCAGCGCACCGATCACGCCGTGCAGCGCGGCGATCGAATCGCCGATCGAGATGCCGATGCGCGGCGGCGGCAGATCCGGATAGCCGGTGATGTGGCGCAGCCCGCCCATCGATTCGGCGATCGCGCCGAAGCCGGGCCGATCGCGGTACGGGCCCGTCTGCCCGTAGCCGGACAGGCGCACCATCACGAGGCCCGGGTTGTCGGCCGACAGCACGTCGTAGCCGAGCCCGAGCTTTTCGAGCAGGCCCGGACGGAAGTTCTCGATCACGATGTCGGCCTCGCTCGCGAGCTGCCGCGCGATCGCCTTGCCGGCGTCGGCTTTCAGATTGAGCGTGACCGATTTCTTGTTGCGCGCCTGGACCGACCACCACAGCGACGTGCCGCCCTGCTCCGGATGGAGTTTGCGCCACTTGCGCAGCGGGTCGCCGCCGTTCGGATCCTCGATCTTGATCACTTCCGCGCCGAATTCCGCGAACAGCCGCGACGCGAACGGCCCCGCGATCAGCGTTCCGAATTCGAGCACTTTGACGCCCGCGAGCGGGCCCTGGCTGACGCTCATGTGTCTCCCTGGCATGAGGAACGGCGCCGCCGGCAGGCGGCGCCCGGCTTACATCGTGCGGCGGTCGAGCATCGCGCGGGCGATGGTGCCCGCGTCGACGTACTCGAGCTCGCCGCCCACCGGCACGCCGCGCGCGAGGCGCGTGACCGCCAGCCCGCGCGCCTTGAGCGTCTGGCCGAGGTAGTGGGCGGTGGCTTCGCCTTCGTTCGTGAAGTTGGTCGCGAGCACGACCTCCTTGACGACGCCGTCGGACGCGCGCCGCACGAGGCGGTCGAAATGGATTTCCTTCGGGCCGATTCCGTCGAGCGGGCTCAGTCGCCCCATCAGCACGAAATACAGCCCGCGGTAGGTCATCGTCTGCTCGAGCATGATCTGGTCGGCAGGCGTCTCGACGACGCACAGCAGCGTCGGATCACGCTCCTCGTCGCTGCAGACCTCGCAGATCCGCGCTTCGGTGAACGTGTTGCACTTCTCGCAGTGCTGCAGGTGCTCGGTCGCGAACAGCAGGGAGCGGCCGAGCCGCTCGGCGCCCTCACGGTCGTGCTGCATCAGGTGAACCGCCATGCGCTGCGCGGATTTCGGCCCGACGCCGGGCAGCACGCGCAATGCTTCGACGAGCGCGGACAAGGCGGACGGCTGTTTCATACGGCGGCAAACAGTGACAAGGACGCCGCGCTCAGAACGGCAGCTTGAAGCCCGGGGGCAGCGGCAGGCCCGACGTCATCCCGCTCATCTTTTCCTGCGACGTTGCTTCGGCCTTGCGCACCGCGTCGTTGAACGCAGCGGCGACGAGATCCTCGAGCATGTCCTTGTCGTCCGCGAGCAGGCTCGGGTCGATCGACACGCGGCGCACTTCGTTGCGGCACGTCATCGTCACCTTGACGAGGCCGGCGCCCGACTGCCCTTCGACTTCGATGAGCGCAAGCTGCTCCTGCATCTTCTTCATGTTTTCCTGCATTTGCTGCGCTTGCTTCATCAGTCCGGCGAGGTTGCCTTTCAACATGGGAATACTCCTTCTGGATCGTGTGAAAACCGGCACGCGGCGCGTGCCGGCCATTGTGTGCGGGGCGTGATTGTGCCAGTCGCGGGGCGCTCGGTTCAATGCAGCGTCGGCGGCACGCCGTCCGGCGCCGAATCGGCGAGCGGGCGCACCGAGCCGTCGACGATGCGTGCACCGAACTCGCGCACGAGCTGCTGGACGAACGGATCGCCGTGAATCTCCTGTTCGGCCTCGCGCTGGCGCGCCGCGCGGGCGGCCGCATCGAGCGCCGCCGCGGTGCGCCGCGCAGGCCCGACCTCGACGCTCACCTCGACCGGCTTGCCGAGCGCATCGGCCAATGCCGCCTTCAATTTCGCCACCTGCGCGGCGTCCGCATACTGCGGCACCGGCACGGACAATTTCAATGCGGTCGCATCGACGGCCGTCAGCTCGCTGTTGAACGCGAGCTGGTACGCGACACCCTTCAGCGGCAGCCGCGCGGCCAGCGCCGGCCATTCGCCGTCGAAGCCGATCGGATCGAGCGCGATCGCCGGCGGCAACGGGCGCGAGTCGATCGGCGCGGCCGGACGCGCGTCCGCCGGCTTCGGCGTCACGCGCACATCGTCGGGACCGCTGTCGAATGCCGGCACGAAGCCGTCGTCGGAACCGCCGAACATCTCGTCGGCGCTGAGCGGCACGTAGTCGTCGGGCGGGATGTCTTCCCAAGGCGGCGACGGCTGACGCGAATCGGCTGCCTGCGGCGCACGGGCAACGGCACGCGGCGTCGGCACCTGGACGGCCGGACGCGGCGCAGCCGGCTTGTCGACAGCCGGCTGGGCTGCCGCCGGCTTGGCGGCGGCGCCTGCGCGGCCGCGGTCCGACGACACGCGCATCCCTGCATTGCGCAGCACGTCGAGCGCGGCGGCCGCACCGCCTGCGCGTGCCGTCGACCGCGCGGCGGCGGGCTCGGGCGATGCGGCGCGCGGCGCCGGTTCGGCCGCTGGAGCCGGTTCGTCGTTTCGCTGCACGGCGGCAACGGCAGGCGGCTCAGGTTCCTTAGGCGGCTCAGGTTCCTTGCGCGCGGGAGGCGGCATGTCGCCTGCGGGCGCCGCCTTCGCTTCCGACTGCGGCGGCTCGATCGCTGGTGCGTCGGACGCTGCCGGTGCTGCCGACTCTGCCGACTCTGCCGATGACGGGACGGCAGCCGGCTTGGCGGCCGCCCGCTCGGCTTCGTCGCTTGATGGCGCCGACGCCGCACGTGCGACCGGCGCAGCCGGCGCCGCGGCGGGCGGCCGTGCTGCGGCAGCGGGCGCGGCCGATGCCGGCTTCGCCGCAGCGGCGGGTGCCGCGGCTGCGCGCGGCGCCGGAGCCGGCACCGCACGCGGCGGCACGGACGGCTGGCCGCCCGGCGCACTGCCGGCGCCAACGGCCGGCTCGAACGCGAGCATCCGCAGCAGCGTCATCGTGAAACCGGCGTATTCGTCCGGCGCCAGCCCGAGTTCGGCGCGCCCGACGGTCGCGATCTGATAGAACAATTGAACCTGTTCGGGGCTCAGCGTCTGCGCAAAACGACGCAGATCGGCCGCTTCCGGCCATTCGTCGAGTACCGAGCCCGGCGCGAACTGCGCCCAAGCGATCCGGTGCAGCAGGCTCGCGAGATCCTGCAGCGCGGTCGAGAACGACAGGCTGCGCAGCGACATCTCGTCGGCGATCGCGAGGATTTCCGGGCCGCTGCCGACCGCGAGCGCGTCGAGCAGGCGCACCATGTAAGTCTGGTCGAGCGCGCCGAGCATGCCCGACACCGCCGACTCGGTCACCTCGTTCGCCGAATAGGCGATCGCCTGGTCGGTCAGCGACAGCGCGTCGCGCATGCTGCCCTGCGCGGCGCGCGCGAGCAGGCGCAGCGCCTGCGGCTCGAACGCGATCCGCTCTTCGCCGAGGATCCGCTCGAGATGCGACACGATGTGCCCGGCCGGCATCTGCTTCAGGTTGAACTGCAGGCAGCGCGACAGCACGGTAACGGGGATTTTCTGCGGATCGGTCGTCGCGAGGATGAACTTGACGTGCGGCGGCGGCTCTTCGAGCGTCTTCAGCATCGCGTTGAACGCGTGGTTCGTCAGCATGTGCACTTCGTCGATCATGTAGACCTTGAAGCGCGCATCGACGGGCGCGTACACCGCACGCTCGAGCAGCGCGGCCATCTCGTCGACGCCGCGGTTGCTCGCCGCGTCCATCTCGACGTAATCGACGAAACGGCCCTCGTCGATCTCGCGACAGGCGCGACACACGCCGCACGGTTGCGACGTGACGCCGGTTTCACAGTTGAGCGCCTTCGCGAAGATCCGCGACAGCGTCGTCTTGCCGACGCCGCGCGTTCCGGTAAACAGATAGGCGTGATGGAGACGCCCGCCGTCGAGCGCGTGCGTGAGCGCCCTGACGACGTGCTCCTGGCCGACGAGCGAAGCGAAATCCTTCGGACGCCACTTGCGTGCGAGAACTTGATAGGTCATCGGGAAATTGTATCAGTAACGCTGCGTCGCGCCGACACGCGAAACGGTGCGGAACACGGGCAACGCGCAGGTCGAACGGAGTGTGACGCAGAAATAAAAAACGCCCGGCGAACGGGGCGAGAAGGAAGGTGACGAGCCCAACCCTCGGCACTGGCGGAAAACGATTGTGGCTGCTTCGTTCCCGACCTGACCAGGTTCACCGCCCCACCATGCGAGGAGGCCCGTCACGGCATATTCTATCACCGCTTCGGGACGAATGCGACCGTTTGTTCGCATCAATGCGAATCTCGCCGGGCAAACCGGCGCGTCGTTCAACCGGACACGTGGAATGCGGCGCGCCCCTTGTAATTCGCGGACCGACCTCCACCTGCGTGGCACAACGGTCGAACGTCGCGTCGTACCCCTACTCGCGTAGCGGCTACTATCGCCGCCCGCAGCAGATAGCAATTTAGGCTAATATGACGCCCGAACGACCCGCGAGCCGCGGCATGCAGCGCTTACGCCCTCTTTCCGGAAGGCGGAGTGACCTGCCGCAGCGGCCGGCAGCCCACGGCGGCCGGTACGCCGCAACGCGCAAGCAGGCAGTCCCCGAACCGTAAGAGGTATTGACCCAATGAGCGAACAGATCAAACACATCAGCGACGCATCGTTCGAACAGGACGTCGTCAAGTCCGACAAGCCCGTTCTCGTCGATTTCTGGGCCGAATGGTGCGGCCCGTGCAAGATGATCGCCCCGATCCTCGACGAAGTCGCGAAGGACTACGGCGACAAGCTGCAGATCGCGAAGATCAACGTCGACGACAACCAGGCCACGCCGGCGAAATTCGGCGTGCGCGGCATCCCGACGCTGATCCTGTTCAAGAACGGCGCGGCCGCCGCGCAGAAGGTCGGCGCGCTGTCGAAGTCGCAGCTCACCGCATTCCTGGATAGCCACCTGTAATACCGGCAGTTCCGCGGACGTGTTGTCAGTCGGCAACACGTCCGTCGTCAAGCCGCCGATCGCTCGCTCAAGCGCGAATCGGCCTATGCTAGAATTAAAAAACGTCGGCAAGACGCATTTAAGTCTCTGAGCGCCTCCGCTCGCCCTCCTCCCTTATTTTCTTTCGTCGCATCTCCTCCCTGGCGGGTTCTCCGTATGCATTTATCCGAGCTCAAGTCTCTGCACGTGTCCGAACTGATCGAAATGGCCAATGGCCTGGAGATCGAAAACGCGAACCGCCTGCGCAAGCAGGAGCTGATGTTCGCCATTCTCAAAAAGCGCGCCAAGACGGGAGAGACGATCTTCGGCGACGGCACGCTCGAAGTGCTGCCGGACGGCTTCGGCTTCCTGCGCTCGCCGGAAATGTCGTACCTCGCGAGCACCGACGACATCTACATCAGCCCGTCGCAGATCCGTCGCTTCAACCTGCACACCGGCGACACCATCGAAGGTGAAGTCCGCACGCCGAAGGACGGCGAGCGCTACTTCGCGCTGGTGAAGGTCGACAAAGTCAACGGGCAGCCGCCCGAGGCCTCGAAACACAAGATCATGTTCGAGAACCTCACGCCGCTGCACCCGAACAAGCCGCTGTCGCTCGAACGCGAAATGCGCGGCGAAGAGAACGTCACCGGCCGCATCATCGACATGATCGCGCCGATCGGCAAGGGCCAGCGCGGCCTGCTCGTCGCGTCGCCGAAGTCGGGCAAGACCGTGATGCTCCAGCACATCGCGCACGCGATCAAGCAGAACCACCCGGACGTGATCCTGTTCGTGCTGCTGATCGACGAGCGCCCGGAAGAAGTGACCGAAATGCAGCGCTCGGTCGCCGGCGAAGTGATCGCGTCGACGTTCGACGAACCGGCCACGCGTCACGTCCAGGTCGCCGAAATGGTGATCGAAAAGGCCAAGCGCCTCGTCGAAATGAAGCACGACGTCGTGATCCTGCTCGACTCGATCACGCGTCTCGCGCGCGCGTACAACACCGTGATCCCGGCGTCGGGCAAGGTGCTGACGGGCGGTGTCGACGCGAACGCGCTGCAGCGCCCGAAGCGCTTCTTCGGCGCGGCGCGCAACATCGAGGAAGGCGGTTCGCTGACGATCATCGGCACCGCGCTGATCGAGACCGGCAGCCGCATGGACGACGTGATCTACGAAGAGTTCAAGGGCACCGGCAACATGGAAGTGCACCTCGAGCGCCGCCTTGCAGAAAAGCGCGTGTATCCGTCGATCAACCTGAACAAGTCGGGCACGCGTCGCGAGGAAATGCTGATCAAGCCCGAGATCCTTCAGAAGATCTGGGTGCTGCGCAAATTCATCCACGACATGGACGAAGTCGAGGCCATGGAATTCCTGCTCGACAAGATCCGCCAGACGAAGAGCAACTCCGAGTTCTTCGACCTGATGCGCCGCGGCGGCTGATCGCCCCGCTCCGCGACACGGCCGCCCGTGCATCCCGCCGGCGGCCGTTTTTCGATCCCAACCTGAACGTGAACGTACAGGTTGATCTATAATCGCGTCATTGTCCCGCCGAATCTCCCTGTCCGATGCCGAACGATGCCTCCACCCCGCTATTGACCGTCAGCGATGCCGCGTCGCGGCTCGGCGTCACGCCGCGCACGCTCAAATATTACGAAGAGCGCGGGCTCGTCACGCCGTCGCGCAGCGAAGGCCGCTATCGCCTTTACGACGAAGCCGACCTCGAGCGCTTCGCGCGCATCCTGCGGCTGCGTGCGCTCGGCTTCTCGCTGCACGGCATCACCGAAATGCTGAAGCGCCCGCTGGAAGAAACGGGCGACGGCCGGCGCCGATATTCGGAGGCGTCGCTGCGCGAGATCCGCGCCGGCCTCGCCGGGCAGATCGAGACGCTCGACCGACGGATCGCGGCCGTTCAGCGCGAGCTGAAGGAGGCCGTCGCGCTGCGCAAGGAGCTGCAACACGACATCGACTACGTCGAACGGCGCCTCGCCGGCGAAAACGCCGACGCGCTGATCGCGCAGCGGCAGGCCGAAGCCGGTACGCGGGCCGCACGCAAGGATCGCGAATGAACGCGGTGCCCGGCCGGCCGCCGCTGTGGAGCCGCGCGAACCTGCGCGGGGATCTGTTCCCGTGGGCCCTCGCGCTCGTCACCGGCATCGACTACTTCGACAACGCCGTCTTCTCGTTCTTCGCGAGCTACATCGCGGGCGGCATCAACGCGTCGCCCGACGAACTCGTCTGGTCGTCGAGCGCCTACGCGGTCGCGGCCGTGCTCGGCATCCTGCAGCAGCAATGGTGGGTCGACCGGCTCGGCCATCGCCGCTACGTCGCGGGCTGCATGCTGATGTTCTCGTTCGGCGCGATCGCGGCGGCGCTGGCCGACACGTCGCTGGCGCTCGCGTTCGCGCGCGGCTTCCAGGGCTATTTCATCGGCCCGATGATGGGCGCGTGCCGGATCCTGATCCAGATCAGCTTCAAGCCGCAGGAACGGCCGCCCGCGACGCGCGCTTTCCTGATCATGATCCTGCTCGGCAGCGCGCTCGCACCGATCGTCGGCGGGCTGCTGGTCGCGCATTCGACGTGGCGCGCCCTGTTCGCGTGCACCGCGCCGGCCGGCATCGCGTTCGCGATCCTCGCGTTGCTCACGCTGCCCGATTCGGGCCGCACGCCGGACGACGAACGCGGCTCCGGACACTTCTGGCCGTACGTCGTGTTCGCGCTCGCGCAAGGGGCGCTGCAGATCGTGCTGCAGCAGGTGCATTACCAGCTCTACAGCGGCTCGCCGATGCTGATCGTGCTGACGATCGCGGGGCTCGGCGCGCTCGCGTGGTTCGCGTATCACCAGTGGCATCACCCGACGCCGCTCGTGCGGCTGCACGCGTTTCGCGAGCGGACGTTCCAGATCGGGCTGCTGCTCTACATGTTCTATTACTACGAGACGACGGGCTTCAGTTATCTGACGTCGCGGTTCCTCGAGGGCGGGCTCGGCTATCCGGTCGAGAACGCCGGGCGCCTGGTGGGCACGATGTCGCTGATCTCGGCCACCGCGCTGTTCGCCTACCTGCGCTACGCGAAATTCGTCACGCACAAGAAGTGGTTCGTCGTGCCGGGGTTCGCGATCGCCGTCACGGCCGCGCTGTGGATGACGCGGATGACGCCGCAGGTCGGCGAAGCCGCGCTGATCGTCCCGCTGCTGCTGCGCGGGTTGCTGCTGCTGTTCATCGTGCTGCCGGTCGCGAACCTCACGTTCCGGATTTTCGCGATCGACGAATACACGCACGGCTACCGGCTGAAGAACATCGTGCGGCAACTGACGATCTCGTTCGCGACGTCGTCGGTGATCATCGTCGAGCAGCACCGGCTGGCCGTGCACCAGACACGGCTCGTCGAGCGCGCGAACGCGTTCGATCCGCTGTTCCAGCAGACCGTCGATGCGCTGACGCGCAGCTTTGCGGCCGCCGGCCACGCGCCGAACGATGCGCACGGCCTCGCGATCGCGTCGATCGCGCGGATGGTGGCGCAACAGGCGTCGTTCCTCACGTCGCTCGACGGCTTTTACTTCCTCGCGGGCGTGGCGCTCGTCGGCGGCCTCTTCGCGGCATGGCAAAAACAGATCGATTGAGTTAAAAGACAGGCTTTGGATTTTCGTCCGCCGCCTCCATGCTTTCGAAACTGACCCGCTGGTTCGACGACCGCCGCCGCGACCGCGCGCTGCGCAGCCACCCGATTCCCGACGCACTGTGGCACGAAACCGTCGAGCGCCTGCCGTTCCTCGCGACCTTGCCGCCCGACGCGCTCGGCCGGCTGCGCGAGCTGACGAGCCTGTTCGTCGCGAAAAAATCGTTTTCGACCGCGCACGGGCTCGAGCTGACCGACGCGATGATCGTCGCGATCGCCGCGCAGGCCTGCCTGCCCGTGCTGAATCTCGACCTGTCGCTGTACGACGGCTGGGTCGGCGTCGTCGTGTATCCGGGCGAATTCGTGATCCGCAAGACCGTGCAGGACGAGGGCGGCGTCGTCCACGAAGTCGAGCAGGATGCGAGCGGCGAGGCTTGGGAAGGCGGCCCCGTGATCCTGTCGTGGGAAGACGCGCAGATGACGGACGGTCGGGACGCGTACAACGTCGTGATCCACGAGTTCGCGCACAAGATCGACATGGTCAACGGCGCGGCCGACGGCTATCCGCCCCTTTTTCGCCGCTGGCATGCGCCGCATCTCGACGCGCAGGCGTGGGCCGACGTGTTCGAACACGCGTACGACCAGTTCTGCGCGCGCGTCGACGCGGTGCCGGACCGCGCGTGGGCGCGCTTCGAGCGGGACTCGCTGATCGATCCCTATGCGGCCGATCACCCGTCGGAATTCTTCGCGGTGTGCAGCGAGGCGCTGTTCGTGCGGCCGAAAGCGTTCGAGTCCGAATTTCCGGAGCTGTACCGGCTGCTCGCGCGCTACTACCGGCAGGATCCGGCCGGCACCGGCGCACTCGACGCGCGATGAAAATTATTCGTCAACCGTCTGATTTTCTGGCATAATCGCCGTTTTTCGACCTTAGGCAAGTGGCTCGCGCCGGGCTTGACGTCGGCCGAATCGCTCCCATCGGGGCGGCTCGACACGGCAAGCGGCGGGTTGGCTACCGCTATCACCAAGGAAAATCATGAAACCTGGCATTCACCCGGACTACCGCGAAGTCGTCTTCCAAGACATGTCGAACGGCTTCAAGTTCATCACGCGCTCGACGATCCAGACGCGTGAAACCATCGAACACGAAGGCAAGACCTACCCGCTCGCCAAGATCGAAGTGTCGTCGGAATCGCACTCGTTCTACACGGGTCAGCAAAAGATCATGGACACGGCAGGCCGTGTCGAGAAGTTCAAGAACAAGTTCGGCGCACGCGCGAACGGCAAGGCTGCAGCAAAGTAAGCTTTGCACCGATCCGGTGGTTGCAACGCACCGGTACCGCACGAAAGGGCAGCCCAGGCTGCCCTTTTTTGTCTCTGCTCGCCGGGAAGCGCCATCCCGCGCCCGGGCAACGACCTGACGCACAACAGTGGGCGCGACTACAATGCCGGATGCTCGAAACCGGCTCGACCGCGCGCCACCGCACCGGCCGCCCGCCCATAACAAATCGCTCATCTGCATGAAGCCTGTCGTCCGTCTCACCGCCTCCGCCACGCGCGCGCTGCCGCGCTGGCTGCTGCTCACGCTCTGCTGCGTTTACGCGGCGTTCGGCCTGTTCGGTCGCGACCCGTGGAAAAACGAGGATGCGGCGGGCTTCGGCGTGATGTGGACGATGGCCAAGGGCGGCTGGCACGACTGGCTGCTGCCGAACCTGGTCGGCAAGTTCATCACGACCGACGGGCCGCTCGGCTACTGGCTCGGCGCGCTGTCGATCCGCGGCCTCGGCCCGTGGGTCGACGCGAGCAACGCATCGCGCGTCGACACCGGCGTGCTGTTCTGCGTCGCGTGCGCGTTCGTCTGGTACGCGGCCTACCTCCTCGGCCGGCGCGCCGAGGTTCAACCGTTCAAATACGCATTCGGCGGCGAACCCGAACCGCGCGACTACGGCCGCACGCTCGCGGACGGCGCGCTGCTGGTGCTCGTCGCCTGCTTCGGCCTCGCGGAACGCGGGCACGAAACGACGCCGCAGCTCGCGCAGTTCGCGTGGATCGCGATGCTCGTCTACGGGATCGTGCGCGGCATCGACAAGCCGCTGCAAGGCGCACTGTGGTGGGGCCTCGCGATCGGCCTCGTCGCGCTGTCCGGCAACCCGGTGCTGGTCGTCGCACTGCTCGCGGGCACGGCCGCGCTGTGGCTCGTGACGCCCGAGATGCGCAACCTGCGCCTGCCGCTGGTCGGCGTGCCGCTCGCGGCGGCGATCTTCGCGCTCTGGCCGCTCGCCGCCTTCGTCGCGGCGCCGGACGACGCCGCCTGGTTCTTCAACCAGTGGATTCACGGCAGCCTGATGCGCTTTTCGGGCCCGCCGACGGCCGTGCTCGGCTATGCGGCGAAGAACCTGCCGCTGTTCACGTGGCCGGCGTGGCCGCTCGCGATCTGGGCGTGGTGGAGCTGGGCCGGCATGCGCCGCCGTGCGCACATCGCGATTCCGCTGTCGGTTGCCGTGCCGCTCGTCGCGCTCGTGATCCTGCAAAGCCAGCAGTCGAACCGCATGTACATGCTGCTGCTGCCGCCGCTCGCGGTGCTCGCGACGTTCGCGCTGCCGACCCTCAAGCGCGGCGCGATCAACGCGATCGACTGGTTCGCGGTGCTGAGCTTCACGATCCTCGGCACCTTCGTGTGGCTCGTGTGGCTCGCGTCGCTCACCGGCTTCCCGCATCCGCTCGCGCGCAACCTCGCGCGCCTCGTGCCCGGCTACGAGCCGCATTTCAAGATCCTGTCGTTCGTCTGCGCGGTGATCGTCACCGTGTGCTGGTGCTTCCTCGTGCGCTGGCGCGTCTCGCGACAGCCGAAGGTGCTGTGGCGCAGCGTCGTGCTGTCGAGCGCGGGCACCACGCTGATGTGGGTGCTGCTGATGACGCTGTGGCTGCCGATCGTCAACTACGGCCGCACCTATCGCGACGTCGCGCAACAGATCGCCGTGCACCTGCCGTCCGACTACGAGTGCATTTCGCCGGTGCGGCTCGGCGACGCGCAGATCGCGACCTTCGCGTACTTCGGCAACATGCACTTCGATTTCTCGGGCGACTGCGACGTGATCCTGCGCCAGGACCGCGCCGACTTCGGCGAGCCGAGCGCGATGTCGCAATACGTGTGGCGTCTCGTCTGGGAAGGCCGCCGCGTCGCCGACCGCGACGAGCGCTTCCGCCTGTACGAGCGCATCGAACGGCCGAAGACGCCCGTCAAGCGGCGTCCGCCGCGCCGCCAGGCGACCGATTGACGATGCTCGGCGACATCCGCCGGATCGTCGGTCTCGCGTGGCCGGTGCTGGTCGGCCAGCTCGCGATCATCGCGTTCGGCGTGATCGACACCGCGATGGTCGGCCGCTACTCGGCCGTCGATCTCGCCGCGCTCGGGCTCGGCTCGTCGATCTACGTGTCGATCTACATCGGCCTGACGGGCATCCTGTCCGCGCTGCAGCCGATCACCGGGCAGCTGTACGGCGCCCGGCGCTATGCCGAGATCGGCGAGGAAGTGCGCCAGGCGCTGTGGCTCGCGCTGCTGCTCTCGATTCCCGGCTTCCTGCTGCTGCATTTTCCCGAACCGCTGCTGCGCGTCGCGCACGCACCCGCCGCGCTGCACGACCGCACCGTCGACTACCTGCGCATCCTGTCGTACGGGCTGCCCGCCAGCCTCGTTTTCCGCATCTACAACGCGCTGACCAACGCGGCCGGCAAGCCGCGGCTCGCGATGATCCTGCAGATCGGCGCGCTGCTGCTCAAGTTTCCGCTGAACGTGTGGTTCATCTTCGGCGGCTTCGGCGTACCGGCGCTCGGCGGCCCCGGCTGCGGGCTCGCCAGCACGCTGATCAACTGGGCGCTCGCGCTGATCGGCTACGCGCTGCTCGCGAAGCTCGACGTGTTCGCGCCGCTCGCGATCTTCTCGCGCTTCTGCTGGCCCATGTGGGCGCGCCAGAAGGCGATCCTGAAGCTCGGCGTGCCGATGGGTCTGTCGTAC
Organism: Burkholderia sp. MSMB1835; assembly: GCF_001526365.1. Lineage (NCBI taxonomy): Bacteria > Pseudomonadati > Pseudomonadota > Betaproteobacteria > Burkholderiales > Burkholderiaceae > Burkholderia > Burkholderia sp. MSMB1835. Next base: position 233,633 of record NZ_LOYP01000025.1, on the reverse strand, counting down.
CTGATCGAAGTCACGTCCTACACGTGCATGGCGCTGTTCATCGCGCAGTTCGGCACGACGACGCTCGCCGGCCACCAGATCGCCGGCAACATCGGCGCGGTGCTGTACATGACGCCGCTGTCGATCGGCGTGGCGGCGTCGACGCTGGTCGCGCGCGCGCTCGGCGCCGGACGCGTCGAGGAAGCCCGGCTGCTCGGCCGGCACAGCGTGATGTTCGCGTGCGGCGTGGCGGCCGCCTACGGCGTGCTCGTGTTCGCGCTGCGCCCGCTGATCATCGGCGGCTATACGCCGAACCCGGCCGTCGCCGCGGCCGCGATGCCGCTCGTCGCGATCGTCGCGTGCTACCACGTGTTCGATGCGCTGCAGGTCACGTCGGCGTTCGTGCTGCGCGCATACAAGGTGGCGGTCGTGCCGACCGTGATCTATGCGGTCGCGCTGTGGGGCGTCGGACTCAGCGGCGGCTACGTGCTCGGCTTCGACGTCGGCGGCATCGCGCCCGCGTGGCTGACCGGCGCGCGCGGCTTCTGGTTCGCGAACACGGTCAGCCTGATGCTGGCGGGCGCGGGGCTCGTGCTGTACCTGCGCCACATCGGCCGCGCGCCCGCCACCGCCGCGGGCTGACGTGCGGCGCGCTACGCGTGCTCCAGCACGTCGGCCGCGTGATACGACGATCGCACGAGCGGGCCGGCGACGACTTCCCTGAAACCGAGCGCGAGCGCCTCGTCGCGCCAGGCGGCGAAGGCGTCCGGACTCACGTAGCGCTGCACCGGCAGATGGTGCGCCGACGGCGCGAGATACTGGCCGAGCGTCAGCACGTCGACCTCGTGCGCGCGCAGGTCGCGCAGCGTGTCGCGCACCTCGTCGTCGCGCTCGCCGAGCCCGAGCATCAGCCCCGATTTCGTCACGAGCGTCGGCCGCGCGGCCTTCGCCTGCGCGAGCAGCTCGAGCGAGCCGCGATAGTCGGCGCCCGGCCGCGCCGCCCGGTACAGCGACGGCACCGTCTCGATGTTGTGATTGAACACGTCGGGCCACGCCGACGACAACGCGTCGAGCGCACGGGCCGCGCGGCCGCGGAAGTCCGGCGTCAGCACCTCGACGCCGATGCCCGGCACGCGCGCGCGCACCGCCGCGATGCACGCGGCGAAATGCGCGGCGCCGCCGTCGCGCAGGTCGTCGCGGTCGACCGACGTGATCACGACGTAGCGCAACCCGAGCGCCGCCGCCGCGTCGGCCAGCCGCGCGGGCTCGCCGGGATCGAGCGGCTCGGGACGGCCGTGCGCGACATCGCAGAACGCGCACCGCCGCGTACACAGCCCGCCCATGATCATGAAGGTCGCGGTGCGCTGCGCGAAGCATTCGCCGATGTTCGGACACATCGCCTCCTCGCAGACGGAATGCAGCCGATGCTCGCGCAGCACGGCGGCCATGTCAGCCACCGCCGCGCTCATCATCGGCCGTGCGCGCAGCCACGGCGGCTTCGGCAAGACCATGCCGGCCGCGGGCTCGACGCGCACCGGAATGCGCGCGAGCTTGTCGCGACTTCTCGCGCCGGGCTGGCCGAGCGCCGTGAGGCTGGGTCGTTCGAGCGCGGCGGCCATCGTCAGTCTCCGAGGAACGCGACGATCAGGCGGTTCACGTCGGCGGCCGCCTCCATCTGCACCATGTGGCCGCTGCCGGCGATCACCTCGGCGCGCACGCCGTCCGGCAAACCCTGCGCATGCTGCGCGGGAATCACCTGGTCGCGCTCGCCCCAGATCACGAGCGTGCGCGGCGCAAGCGTCGCGAGCCGGTCGCGGAACACGCGCCGCTGCGCGGCGCCGTCGAACGCGGCATGCGCGATTTTCTCGAGCGCGGCCTGCACGCCTTCGAGCCGCTTATACTTGACGAGATCCTCGACGAGCTGCCGCGTGACCAGCGCGTTGTCCGCGAACAGCGCACCGAGGTGCGGCTTCAGCGTGTTGCGGCTGTTGCCGGCGACGAAGCCGTCGATGTACGCGCGGTTGATGTCGGCGCCGAGCCCCGCGCTCGCGATCAGCGTGAGCGATGCGACGCGTTGCGGCGCACGCTCGGCCGCCGTCATCGCGACCGCGCCGCCCATCGAATGGCCGATCAGGTGCGCGCGCTCGATGTGCTGCGCATCGAGCAGCGCGAGCACCGCGTCGGCCAGTTCGTCGAGGCTGCCGGTCTCGACCGCCTTGCCCGACTCGCCGTGGCCGGGCAGATCGAGCGCCCACACCGGCCGGTGCGCGGCGAGATCCGCGTGATTGAACAGCCAGTTGTTCAGGTCGCCGCCGAAGCCGTGGATCAGCACGGCCGGCGTGCCCGCACCGTCGCCCAGCTTCAGGAAGCGGATCGTGCGGCCGCCGATCTGCGCCTTCTCCGGCTGCGGGCCGGCCGCCTCGTCGGTAGCCGCGCTCGGCACGAAATCGCGCTGGAAGTCGGCGATCGCCGCATCGATGTCGGCGTCGCTCGCATCGGCGGCCGCGACGACGCCGAGCAGCGCGCCGACGGGCAGCGTCTCGCCCTCCTGCGCGACCTGCCGGCGCAGTGTGCCGTCGAACGCGCACTCGACGCCCGACGAGATCTTGTCGGTCTCGACGTCGAGCACTTCGTCGCCCTTCGTCACGCGTTCGCCGATCGCCTTCAGCCAACCGTTGACCTGCCCCTGCTCCATCGACAGCCCCCATTTGGGCATCGTGATCATGTGAATCGACATCGTGTCAGCTCCTCGTCTTCAGGACCGCCTGCGCAATCGCATCGGCGGACGGGATATACAGGTCTTCCAGCACGCCGGCGAACGGCGCGGGCGTATGCGGCGCGGTGACGAGCTCGATCGGCGCCTTCAGCGAGCGGAACGCGCGCTGCGCGACAAGCGCGGCGATATCGGTCGCGATCGAGCAGCGCGGGTTCGCTTCGTCGACGACCACCACGCGCCCGGTACGCCCGGCGCTCTCGAGAATCGTTTCCTCGTCGAGCGGCGACGTCGTGCGCAGGTCGATCACGTCGCACTGGATGCCGTCCTTCGCGAGCGTCGCGGCCGCGTCCATCGCGAGATGCACCATCCGGCCGTACGTGACGATCGTCGCGTCGTCGCCGTCGCGCGTCACGTTCGCCTCGCCGAACGGAATCGCATAGGATTCCTCCGGGACGTCGCCCTCGCGCGTATAAAGCAGCTTGTGTTCGAGGAAGATCACGGGATCGTTGTCGCGGATCGCCTGGATCAGTAGCCCCTTCGCGTCGTACGGCGTCGACGGGCACACGACCTTCAGCCCCGGGATGTGCGTGAACAGCGACGTGAGCATCTGCGAGTGCTGCGCGGCCGCGCGCAGGCCGGCGCCGTACATCGCGCGGATCACGACCGGCGTCACGGCCTTGCCGCCGAACATGTAGCGGAATTTCGCGGCCTGGTTGAAGATCTGGTCGAAGCACACGCCCATGAAATCGACGAACATCAGTTCCGCGACGGGCCGCATCCCGCACGCGGCCGCGCCGACCGCCGCGCCGATGTAGCCGCCCTCCGACAGCGGCGTATCGAGCACGCGGCCCGGAAACTTGTGGAACAGCCCCTTCGTCACGCCGAGCACGCCGCCCCACGCGTCGTCCTCGCCCGGCGCGCCCGCGCCGCCCGCGTTGTCCTCGCCCATCACGATCACGCTGTCGTCGCGCGCCATTTCCTGCGCGAGCGCCTCGTTGATCGCCTGCGAATAAGTGATCTTCCTTGCCATGTCTGTCTCCTGGAATGTTCGGTTCGCCGTGTCGGCAGCGTGGTCAGCCCGCGCTCACGGATACGACACGTAGACGTCGGCGAGCAGGTCGGCGGCATCCGGCAGCGGCGCGGCCTTCGCCTGCGCGACCGCGTCGTCGATCAGCGCCTTCACCTGGGCGTCGATCGCGCGCAGGTCGTCGGTCGTCAGCGCTTCGGCGCGCACGACGCGCGTTTCGAAATGCTTCAGGCAGTCCTTCTCGTCGCGCAGCTTCTGCACTTCGCCCGGCGCGCGGTAGGTTTGCGCATCGCCCTCGAAGTGGCCGAAATAGCGCGTGAACTTCACCTCGACGAGCGTCGGGCCGCCGCCGTTGCGCGCACGCTCGACGGCCTCGCCGAGCGCCTCGTGCACCGCGAAGAAGTCGAAGCCGTCGACGATCACGCCCGGCATCCCGAACCCGTTCGCCCGATCGGCGATGTTGTCGGTCGCAACCGACCAGCTCGACGACGTCGCTTCCGCGTAGCCGTTGTTTTCGGCGACGAAGATCGCGGGCAGCCGCCACACCGACGCGAGGTTCATCGATTCGAAGATCACGCCCTGGTTCGATGCGCCGTCGCCGAAGAAGCACACGCCGACGCCGCCCGTCTTCCTGTGCTTGGCCGCGAGCGCCGCGCCGCACACGAGCGGGCCGCCCGCGCCGACGATCCCGTTCGCGCCGAGCATCCCCATCGACAGGTCGGCGATGTGCATCGAGCCGCCCTTGCCGTGGCAGACGCCCGTCTTCTTGCCGTAGATTTCGGCCATCATCCCGTGCACGTCGACGCCCTTCGCGATGCAATGGCCGTGGCCGCGGTGCGTGGTGGCCACGTAGTCGTCGAGGCCGAGGTGCAGCATCGTGCCGACGGCGGACGCCTCCTCGCCCGCGTACAGATGAACGAAGCCGGGAATCTCGCCGGTCGCGAATTCGACGTGCAGACGTTCCTCGAATTCGCGGATCGTGCGCATCAGCCGGTAGGCGTCCAGCAGCGTGTCCCTGCTGAGCTGTGTCGAAGCGGTCATGTGTGTCTCCTGGGTAGGTCTGACTGCGAATGCCGCCCCGGCCATGCCGCGGCGGCGGATTGCACGGTTTGCGGCCGTCAGTGGAACGTGAAGCCGCCGTCGACGTTCACGGCCTGGCCCGTCACGTTGTCCATCGTCGCGAAGAACAGCGCGAGCCGGCCCATGTCTTCCGGCGTCTGCGCGCGGCCCTGCGGAATCAGCGTCAACTGGTGCCGCTGCCACGATTCCTCGACCGATTCGCCGTCGGTCTTCCATGCGTCGGACAGCCGGTCCCACATGTCGGTACGGACGATGCCGGGGCAGATCGCGTTGACGGTCACGCCGTCGCGCGCGAGCTCCTTCGCCAGCGCGTTGGTGAAACCGACGACCGCGAATTTCGATGCGCTGTAATGGGCGAGATTCGGAAAGCCTTCCTTGCCCGCGATCGACGCGACGTTGATGATCCGGCCGCGGCCCTGCGCCTTCAGATGCGCGAGCGCCGCGCGGCAGCCGAGGAACGTGCCCTTCGCGTTCACGTCCATCACGAAATCCCAGTCGCGCTCGGTCAGTTCGGCGACCGGACGAATGCTGATCACGCCCGCGCAGTTCACGAGAATGTCGAGCCCGCCGAGCTCGGCGAGCGCCTGCGCGACCATCGCGTCGACCTGTGCGACCTGCGTGACGTCGACCTTCGCGACCGCCGCCCGGCGACCGAGCGCACGCACCTCGCGCGCGGTGGCATCGAGCGCGTCGTCGAGCAGATCGGCCAGCAGGATGTCGGCGCCGGCACCGGCGAGCGTCAGCGCGATGCCGCGGCCGATGCCGCGCGCGCCACCCGTGACGATGGCGACCTGTCCTTCGAGAGGGGCTGTCATGGCGATGTCTCCTTGATGATCGTGATGGATGCCGAAATACCGTTGCGCCACTCGTCAGTCGTGCCGCGCACCGGCGTCGCGCAGCAGTTGCCGCGACGATGCGTAGCGCAGCGTGCGGCCGACGTCGACCGTCAACGGCCCGCGCCAATCGAGCGAAATCTCGTAGCGATCGCCGCGCGCGACCTCGATCTCGCGCTCGCCGTCGAACGCGAGCGTGCCGCGCTCGAACGGAATCGCGTGCCACGCACCCGGCTCGAGCCGCTCGCAACTGCGCATCACGACACGGTCGACGCGCCCCGGCGCGATCGGCGCGACGAGCGGCGTGCCGGCCGCGTGGCCGGCTTGCGCGAAGCGCATCGCAAGCCCGTGCGGTGCGCTGCGTTCCAACGGCGCCCATGCGCCGCCGAGCGCGGACAGGCCGATGCCGTCCGGTTCCGCGAACGTCAGGTAGAGCGAGTCGATGTCGTCGGAGCCGGAGATCGCGCGCGCGCCGACGAAGCGCTGCCGCGCGGCGCACACGTCGACGAGCGCGATCTCTTCGCGCCCCGGCTGCGCGCCCGCGACACAGCGCACGACGAGCCGCTTGTTGCGCACGAACGCGACTTCGGCCGGCACCGCGCCGCTCGCGGCGAGCCCTGCCGCGACGCCGGCGACGGTCGCCTCGCGATGTTCGGGAAACGCGTTGTTGGTGCCGGTGGACAGCGCGACGAGCGGCGTCGCGCCGCAATGCGCGGCCACCGCGCGATGGGTGCCGTCGCCGCCGAGCACGACGATCAGCGACACGTCCATCCGGTGCAGATAGGCCGCGCCGGCCTGCGTGTCGGCGACGGTATCGGTGATCGGCAGGTCGACGAATTCGACCTCGGGCCAGCGCTCGTGCGGCGCGACCGCGCGATGCGTGTCGATCGCGCGCAGCAGCAGCGTCGCGATGCCCGTGCGGTCGCGCAGCGTCAGCACGCGCTCGACGCCCATCGCGCCGAGGCCGGCCAGCAGGCGCACGATCATGTTCGCCTTCTCCGCGGTCGGAAACACGGATGCATGCGTCGTGAGGCGGCGGATGTCGCGCCCCGACGCGGGGTTCGCGATCACGCCGACGGTAACGGGCGTCGTCACGGGTTTGTCTCCATCCAGTCGGCAGCGCCCGCGCATTGACGCGCGCCGGCTCCGCCTGTTTCGTCCGCCGCCATCGACGGGCGGCGGATCGTCGTCGCCGATGCGATCGCGCCGGCTTGCCCTCATCTCTGCAAGCGGCGTGCCATCGTGCGTGCGATGGCCGCGAAACCCGCGTCCGCACTGGCGCGGCGGGCCTGCGCGGGTTCGGAATGCGCGACCGTGACGACGCGGCGCGTATCGAATTCGCCGGGACGTCTCACGTCGCCAATACGGCGAACGCGATCGTCGCGGCGCTCGCGCATGCGCGACGTTCCGCCGCAAACCCAGCGTTTGCGCGGCGTCGCGCAGACGACATCCCGCCACACGCCGCGCATCCGGCCGTCTCAATGGCGCGAGACATGCTGCGATACCAGTGAGACGACCGTCTCACGCGCATCGCGTGCTGCGATGCAATGTGATCCGCCGGACCGGATGTGCTACAAGAACGGCGACATCCCCGCCGTATGGAACCGGAGCCGACCATGCCCTACGCCGTTCCCCAGGCCCAGCACGCCGACCGTGTCCTTGGCGCGCTCGCCGGACGCCTGCCCGCGCCGGCGGATTCCGCGCGCCTCGTGTCGTCGTGGCAGCGGTCGCTGGAGCGCTACCGTCTCGACCCCGCTTCGTCGATCGGCCCGCGCGTGCTGACCGCGGCGGAGCTGCGCGAAGTACGCGACAAGGAAGAAGCCTTCCTGCGCGCGTCGGGCCAGTGCCTGACGCGGCTGCACGACATGATCCGCGTCGCCGACTACTGCGTGATGCTGACCGACGCGCACGGCGTGACGATCGACTACCGGATCGACCGCGAACGCCGCAACGACTTCCGTCACGCGGGGCTGCACATCGGCTCGTGCTGGTCGGAAAGCGAGGAAGGCACCTGCGGCGTCGCGAGCGTGCTGACCGATCTCGCACCCATCACCGTGCACAAGACCGATCACTTTCGCGCGGCGTTCACGACGCTCACGTGCAGCGCGGCGCCGATCTTCTCGCCGGGCGGCGAACTGATCGGCGTGCTCGACGCGTCGGCCGTGCACTCGCCGGACGGCCGCGACAGCCAGCGCCTCGTCTACCAGCTCGTGCGGCAGAGTGCGGCGCTGATCGAGGACGGCTACTTCGTGCACAGCACCGCGCAGCACTGGATATTGTTCGGGCATCCGAACCGTCACTACGTCGAAGCGCAGCCCGAGTGGCTGATCGCGTTCGACGAATGCGGCAACATCGTCGCCGCGAACCGGCACGCGCGCGACGCGCTGCCGGCGCTGCGCGAGCCGCGCCATATCGACGAGATCTTCGATGCGACCGAGATGCCGCTGCGCGACGCCGCGCGACTCGATGCGATCGTCACGCTGCGGCTGCGCGCGACCGGCGCGCCGCTCTATGCGCGGCTGCGTGCGCCGCTACGGCGCGCCGGCCGCGAACCCGGCGCGGCATCGCGCCGCCCGGGCACCGCCGTGCCGCGTCACGTCGGCGCGCTCACGCCGTTCCTGAACAGCAGCGACCCGCGCATCGCGCAACAGGCGGAACTCGCGCTGCGGGTCGCGAGCAAGCGGCTGCCGATCCTCGTGCTCGGCGAAACCGGCGCGGGCAAGGAAGTGTTCGCCCGCGCGATCCACGACGCCGGCGCACGGCGCGCGCGGCCGTTCGTCGCCGTCAACTGCGGCGCGCTGCCGGAAGCGCTGATCGAGAGCGAACTGTTCGGTTATGCGGCCGGCGCGTTCACCGGCGCACGCAAGCACGGCGCGCGCGGCAAGATCGCGCTCGCCGACGGCGGTACGCTGTTTCTCGATGAAATCGGCGACATGCCGCTCGCGCTGCAGACGCGTCTGTTGCGCGTACTGGCCGACGGCGAGGTCGTGCCGCTCGGCAGCGATACGCCCGTGCGCGTCGACCTCGACGTGATCTGCGCGACCCACCGCGATCTCGCGCGGATGGTGGCCGACGGCACGTTCCGCGAAGACCTGTACTACCGGTTGAGCGGCGCGACGTTCGACCTGCCGCCGTTGCGCGAACGCGCGGACGTGCGCGACGTGATCGCCGCCGTATTCGCCGAGGAAGCGCAGGCGACCGGCCACGTGCTCACGCTCGATGCGATGCTCGCCGAACAGCTCGCCGCGTACCCATGGCCGGGCAACGTGCGGCAACTGCGCAACGTGTTGCGCTATGCGTGCGCGGTATGCGACGCCGCGCGCGTGACGCGGCGCGACCTGCCGGCCGACCTCGCCGCGCAACTCGGCGGCGCCCCGGCGGGCGCGCTGCCGGACGACGAGCGCGGCCGCATCGTCGCCGCGCTCACCGCGCATCGCTGGCGGCCCGACGCGGCCGCCCGCGCGCTCGGCATGTCGCGCGCGACGCTGTACCGGCGCATCGCGAAGTACCGGATCGTCGCGCCGCACCGCGCGTGACGCACGCGCGCACGCTTCGTCAGGCGGGCTGCCCGGCCGCTTCGTTCGCGTCTTCCGCCACGCCGGCCGCCTCGTCGCGGCGCGTGAACACCTCGTGCGCGGCGAACAGCGCGTTGAGCGCGGCCGGCATCCCCGCGTACACGGCCATCTGCATGAACACCTCGACGATCTCGTCGCGCGTGCAGCCGACGTTCAGCGCGGCCTCGATATGCACCTTCAATTGCGGCTGCGCGTTGCCGAGCGCGGCCAGCGCGGCGATCGTCGCGATTTCGCGCGCCTTCAGGTCGAGCTGCGGCCGGCTGTAGATGTCGCCGAAGCTGAATTCGACCAGCAGCCGCGCGAAGTCCGGCGCGATCGGCGCAAGCGCCGCGATCACGCGTTCGCCCACTTCGCCGTCGATTTCCTTGAGTTTGTTCCAGCCGCGCGTGTAGCGATCCTCAATGAGTTGTTCCATCGTGTCCGTCCTGTTCCGATAAAGCGTGAGAAGGATTCGCCCGTCGTGCCGTTTCCCGTTCCCGCGCCTCGTAGTACGCGATCTTCTCGCCGATCGCATCGAGGCTCGCCTGCAGCTCCGCGATATGCGCGCGCACCGCGTCGCGATGCGCGACCAGCAAGTCGCGCCGCGCGCCGAACGTCGATTCGCCCTGCTCGCGCAGCACCGCGAACGCCTGCATCTGCGCGATCGGCATGCCGGTCGCCTTCAGGCGCATCACGAAGTCCAGCCAGTCGAGGTCGGCCGGCGCATAGAGCCGGTGCCCGGCCGCCGTGCGCGAAATCGCGCGCAGCAGGCCGGCCTGCTCGTAATACCGCAAGGTGTGCGTCGACACGCCCGTCAGTTCGGCGACTTGCCCGATCGTCAGCGGACCGGCGGCGGTGGGTTGGGAAACGGTTTTCGACATGGCAGGAACAAGGTTAGGAGTTAGAGTTCACTCTAAGTCAAGCGTTGTCGAACGGCCAGCGTCGCGACAACCGGCGACACCGTAAAGAATGGTCAAAATCGGCGCATGGCATCGGTTTCGGCCTTTACAGCACCGCAAGCCTTCAGCAAGATTCGGTCAGCTTGTCTTAAAAAGGGCACGCATTTGTCCTATGCTTAACGGCGACGCCCGGCCATCTCGCGCCCCGTCGTCCGTTGCAACAGCCATTCATCCGTCAGAACCAGGGAGCCTTTGCCATGCTGAAAAAGCTGCTGATGCTGTTCGTCGCGCTATCGCTGTCGCTCGCCGCCGGCCTTGCCGCGGCCGTCGAAGTCAACACGGCCGACCAGGCCGCGCTCGAATCCGTGAAGGGTCTCGGGCCCGTGAAGTCGAAGGCGATCATCGACGAACGCACCAAGAACGGCCCGTTCAAAGACGCCGACGATCTCGCGAATCGCGTGAAGGGCCTCGGCACGAAGTCGGTCGGGCATCTCGAGGAAAACGGGCTGACGATCGGCGGTGCGTCGACGCCGCCGAAGGGCGTGAAGCTGTCGAAGCCGGCCGCGACGACGTCCGCGACCACGTCGACCACGACGTCGGCAGGCACCGCATCGACGTCCACGACCGCGACGGCCGGCACGACCACCGCGGCGCCCGCGCCGACGGCGAGCGCACCGGAAGCGGCGGCCAAGCCGGCCAAGACCAAGCGTGCATCGAAGAAGGAAAAGGCGGCAGCGGCTGCCGCGGCATCCGCCGACGCGGGTGCGAGCGCACCGGCGGCCGCGTCGTCCACGAAGGCGACGAAGGGTTCGAAGAAGAAGAGCAAGAAGGACAAGGCAGCCTCCGCCGCCGCGGCGTCGGGCGCCTGATGTGCGCCGCGCGCGCGACGGCGTGCGCGCGGCATTCGTTCAACGGGCGCCGTCGTCACGGCGCCCTTTTCAGTGAAGGTGAAGAACCATGGGTCTCCTCGACATCGTTGGCGGTCTGATCGGCGGCCAGGCCGGCGGCAACTCGCAAAGCGCGCTGATCGCGACCGCGCTCGAATTCATCAACAACCAGCCGGGCGGCCTGAACGGGCTGATCGAGAAGTTCAAGGCCGGCGGCGCCGGCGACGTGATCGGTTCGTGGGTCGGCAACGGCGAAAACCAGCCGATCTCGCCGGACACGCTGCAGAACGTGCTCGGCTCGGACGTCGTCGGCTCGCTCGCGAGCAAGGTCGGCATCGATCCGGCGCAGGCCTCGTCGATCCTCGCGCAGGTGCTGCCGCACGTCGTGAACCATGCGACGCCGAACGGCGAAGTCCCGGCCGGCGGCCAGGTCGACACGTCGAACGTGCTCGGCACGCTCACGCAGCTCGCCGGCATGTTCGGCGGCAACAAGCAGGCCTGAGCGCCCGCCGCGACCGGGCGGCCCGTTCGGCCGCTCCATAAGCAAACACCCCGCCGAGGCGGGGTGTTCGTTTTTGCGCCCGGTGCGAACCGGGCACGCTGCCGATCGGCAGGCGATCAGTGAACGACGCGGTCGAACACGAACTGGCCGTCGTTGACGTCGACCGGGATCACGTCCTTCGGGCCGAAGCGGCCGGCGAGGATCAGCTTAGCGACCGGGTTCTCGATCTCCTGCTGGATCGCGCGCTTCAGCGGCCGGGCGCCGAACAGCGGATCGTAGCCGACCTTCCCGATCTGCTCGAGCGCCGCGGGCGACACGTCGAGCGCCATGTCGAGCTTCGCGAGCCGGTCGTGCAGGCGCGCGAGCTGGATCTTCGCGATCGACTCGATGTTGCTGCGGTCGAGCGCATGGAACACGACGACGTCGTCGATCCGGTTCAGGAACTCGGGACGGAAGTGCTGCTTCACCTCGAGCCACACGGCGTCCTTGATCTCTTCCTGCGGCGCTCCCGTCATCGCCTGGATCACCTGCGAGCCGAGGTTCGACGTCATCACGATCACCGTGTTCTTGAAGTCGACCGTGCGCCCCTGCCCGTCGGTCATGCGGCCGTCGTCGAGCACCTGCAGCAGCACGTTGAACACGTCCGGATGCGCCTTCTCGATCTCGTCGAGCAGGATCACGCTGTACGGCTTGCGACGCACGGCTTCCGTCAGGTAGCCGCCTTCCTCGTAGCCGACATAGCCCGGCGGCGCGCCGATCAGCCGCGCGACGCTGTGCTTCTCCATGAACTCGCTCATGTCGATGCGAATCAGGTGCTCTTCCGAATCGAACAGGAACGACGCCAGCGCCTTGCACAGCTCGGTCTTGCCGACCCCCGTCGGGCCGAGGAACAGGAACGAGCCGTACGGACGGTTCGGATCGGCGAGACCCGCGCGCGAACGACGGATCGCATCGGCCACCGCGCTGATCGCCTCGTCCTGGCCGACCACGCGCTCGTGCAGCTTTTCCTCGATGTGCAGCAGCTTCTCGCGCTCGCCCTGCATCATCCGCGACACGGGAATGCCCGTCGAACGCGACACGACTTCCGCGATTTCCTCGGCGCCGACCTGCGTGCGCAGCAGGCGCGGGCGGGTCGGGTTGTGCTGCTCCTGCTCTTCGGCCTGCGTGACCTGCTTCAGTTGCGACTCGAGCTGCGGCAGCTTGCCGTACTGCAGCTCGGCGACCTTCTCCAGCTTGCCTTCACGCTGCAGGCGCGCGATGTCCGCCCGCACCTTCTCGATCTCTTCCTTGAGCTGCGCGCTGCCCTGCACCGCGGCCTTCTCGGCGGTCCAGATCTCCTCCAGGTCCGCATATTCGCGGCCGAGGCGGTCGATCTCTTCCTCGATCAGCTGCAGGCGCTTCTGCGACGCTTCGTCCTGCTCCTTCTTCACCGCTTCGCGCTCGATCTTCAGCTGGATCAGACGACGGTCGAGCTTGTCCATCTCTTCGGGCTTCGAATCGATTTCCATCTTGATCTTCGAAGCGGCTTCGTCGATCAGGTCGATGGCCTTGTCGGGCAGGAAGCGGTCGGTGATGTAGCGATGCGACAGCTCGGCCGCGGCGACGATCGCCGGGTCGGTGATGTCCACACCGTGGTGCAGTTCGTACTTCTCCTGCAGCCCGCGCAGGATCGCGATCGTCGCCTCGACGCTCGGCTCGTCGACGAGCACCTTCTGGAAGCGGCGCTCGAGCGCGGCGTCCTTCTCGATGTACTTGCGGTATTCGTCGAGCGTGGTCGCGCCGATGCAGTGCAGCTCGCCGCGCGACAGCGCCGGCTTCAGCATGTTGCCCGCATCCATCGCGCCTTCGGCCTTGCCCGCTCCGACCATCGTGTGGATCTCGTCGATGAAGACGATCGTCTGCCCTTCGTCCTTCGCGATGTCGTTGAGCACCGCCTTCAGGCGCTCCTCGAACTCGCCGCGATACTTCGCGCCGGCGAGCAGCGCGGCCATGTCGAGCGACAGCACGCGCTTGCCCTTCAGCGTCTCGGGCACTTCGCCGTTGACGATCCGCTGCGCGAGCCCTTCGACGATCGCGGTCTTGCCGACACCCGGCTCGCCGATCAGCACCGGGTTGTTCTTGGTGCGGCGCTGCAGGATCTGGATCGAGCGGCGGATTTCGTCGTCGCGGCCGATCACCGGATCGAGCTTGCCCGCGCGGGCGCGCTCGGTCAGATCGACCGTGTATTTCTTCAGCGCCTCGCGCTGGCTTTCCGCGTCCTGGCTGTGCACCTGCGAACCGCCGCGCACCGCCGCGATCGCGGCTTCGAGCGACTTGCGCGTGAGGCCGTGCTGGCGTGCGAGCTTGCCGGCCTCGCCCTTGTCGTCGGACACGGCGAGCAGGAACATCTCGCTCGCGATGAACGTATCGTTGAGCTTCTGCGCTTCCTTGTCGGCCTGGTTCAGCAGTCCGGCCAACTCACGGCCGATCTGGATGTCGCCGCCCGTGCCCGTCACTTGCGGCAGGCGCGAGATCGCTTCGTTCAGCGCGCCTTGCAGCGCCTGCACGTGCACGCCCGCGCGCGACATCAGCGAGCGGGCCGAGCCGTCCTGCTGCGCGACGAGCGCCGCCAGCACGTGAACGGGTTCGATGTATTGATTGTCGCGGCCGGCCGCAAGGCTTTGCGCGTCCGCGAGTGCTTCCTGGAACTTGGTGGTGAGCTTGTCGATTCTCATTTAGTCGAGACCTCCAATTTTCGATTACCACCAAGATGAGGATGGTCATGCGGCTTTCAAGCGAAATTCGGGTTGATTCAGCGCAAAAATTGCCGGATAGCCTGAAAACGGTCCAGCGGTGTGATGAGGGAGGCGGAGTCGGCCCGCGGTGCCCGTGTGTCAGTGGGCCTTCGACGACGGCTCGGCGGCGGCCGGCGCGTCGTCAGGCACCGGCGCGGCACGCACGAGCGCGACCGGACGGATGCCGAGCAGCGCCATGAGCGGTGATGCGGGCTCGGCCAGGTCGCCGAGCGTGTGACGATCGAGTTCCGCGAAGAACGCATCGCGCGCGGCCGCCAGCACGCCCTTCAGCCGGCACTGCGGCTCGATCACGCAGCCGCGCGACTCGCTGCCGTCGGGCGAAAAGCAGCCGACCAGCGCGAAGTCGTTCTCGGTCGCCCGCACGACCTGGCCGACCGTCAGTTCCAGCGAATCGGCAAACAGCCGCAACCCGCCGTTGCGGCCGCGAACGGTGTCGACCCAGCCCAGTTCGCCGAGTCGCTGGACGACTTTCATCAGATGGTTCTTCGAGATGCCGTAGGCGTCCGAGATCTCCTGGATCGTCGCGAGCCCTTCACCGCGCACGGCCAGGTACAGCATCACGCGTAGCGAATAGTCGGTGTAGTCGGTGAGTCTCATGAGCGAATACGGAAAAGATCGATCGTGCCCCGATTACTTGAGCCGGGCGGCTCCCGATGCGGGCAGGGCCGAGGATGCGTGGCGCGGCCGCGGGTTGCCGGGAGCGCGTGCGCGCAATAAGATGCGCGGTATCTACACGTTTTTCAGGGGCTACAGGACGCTATTTTGCGTCAAAATCCGGCCGGCGTCCTGCTCGTCGCCCGCGCCGCCGCCCCGATCCACCGGCCCCTTTTTTGTCATGACTGCCCTGCCCGCCTCGCCCGAACCCGCACCGGCCCGCCCTCGCGACGCCGAGCCGACCGAAGACAACATCCGCGACCTCGTCTACGCGTTCTACGACCGCGTGCGCGCCGATCCGCTGCTCGGGCCCGTGTTCGACGCGAAGCTGGCCGGGCGCTGGGACGATCATCTGCCGAAGATGGTGACGTTCTGGTCGAGCCTCGTGCTCGGCACCAAGGGCTATCGCGGCAACGTGCAGCAAGCGCACCAGCCGCTCGACAGGATCGAGCCGGCCCATTTCAGCCGCTGGCTGTCGCTGTTCCTGAAGACCGTCGACGCGCGCTACGCGCCGCCCGCGGCGATCCGTTTCATGGAGCCCGCATTGCGGATCGCGCAGAGCCTGCAGTTGAGCCGGTTCGGTTGGGACTACCGGATTCCGCCCGAGCAGCAGGCGCTCCTCGACGCGATCGCGCCGCGCCGCCGCGACACGGGCGACGATCCGCACGGGTTGCCGTCGCGCGCCCGCGGCGAGCCGTTTCCGACGAAGATCATCGGGCGCGGCGTCGACCCGGACGCGTAACGCCCGTCACGCACGACGATGGCGTGCATGCGGCACGTCGCCGCATCGCCCGGGTGCCGCGCTCAGCGCGGCGTGTTGCCCGACTCGAGGCCCCAGCGCGCGAGCGCGGCGTCGTCGGTACTGCGCGCATCGACCCAGCGCTCGCCGTCCGGCGTCGTTTCCTTTTTCCAGAACGGCGCTTCGGTCTTCAGATAGTCCATCACGAACTCGCACGACGCGAACGCATCGCCGCGGTGCGACGCGACCGTCGCGACCATCACGATCTGGTCGAGGGGCAGCAGCCTGCCGACGCGATGCACGATCGCGACGTCGATGCCCGGCCAGCGCCGGCCGGCCTCGGCCGCGATCTTCTCGAGTGCCTTCTCGGTCATGCCCGGATAGTGCTCGAGTTCCATGACGGCGACCGCATCGCCTTCGTTCAGGTCGCGCACCGTGCCGACGAAGCACGCGACCGCGCCGATCTTCGGGTTGCGCGCACGCAACGCCGCCACTTCGGCATTCAGATCGAAATCGTCGGTCTGGACTCGCACCATAGCCATCGTCTGCTCCTGTCGACCAGAGTTAGCGCTTCAGCGCTTGCTCCTCGGGTCCCATGCATCGCGGTCGACCCGAGTGAGCGCTTCAGCGCTTGCCCGGGTCCCCTGCAAGCCTCAACCGCCCGTCACCGGCGGGAAGAACGCGACCTCGCACCCTTCGGTGAGCCGCGTGTCGGGGTCGGTCATCTCGTGGTTGCAGGCCATGCGCAATGCGCGCCCTTCGGCGAGCGTCTCGGCCCACGCGCCGCCGCGCACGCGCAGCCACGCGCGCACGTCGCCGACGGTCGTCACGCTGTCCGGCACGTCGGCTTCTTCGTCGGCCACGCCCAGGGCTTCACGCACGCTTGCAAAAAATTTCAGCTGAATCTTCATGGTTCGGGGAGCCGCCGCGTTACGACAGCAATTCGGAAAACGGGATGAAACGCACGGTCTCGCCTGCGCTGATCGCGTGTTGCGGCGGATTGTCGATCAGGCCGTCGCCCCAGACCGTCGACGTGAGCACGGCCGAGCTCTGGTTCGGGAACAGGTCGAGGCCGCCGGCCGCATTGACGCGCGCACGCAGGAATTCGTTGCGCCGGTCGCCCTTGCTCTGCGAAAAATCGGCACGCAGCGACAACGCGCGCGGCGCGACGTCGCGCACGCCGGACAGGCGCAGCAGGAACGGCCGCACGAACAGCAGGAACGTGACGAAGCTCGAGACGGGGTTGCCGGGCAGCCCGATGAAATGCGCGTCGGCGCGCTCGTCGCCGCGGCGCACCGCGCCGTACGCGAGCGGCTTGCCGGGCTTCATCGCGATCTGCCACAGCGCGAGCCGCCCTTCGGCCTCGACGGCCGGCTTCACGTGATCCTCGTCGCCGACCGACACGCCGCCGCTCGTCAGGATCACGTCGTGATCGCGAGCGGCCTCGCGCAGCGTGTCGCGCGTCGCGGCCAGCGAGTCGGGCACGATCCCGTAGTCGGTCACGTGACAGCCGAGCCGCTCGAGCAGCCCGCGCAGCGTGAAGCGGTTCGAGTTGTAGATTGCACCGGGCTTCAGCGGCTCGCCGGGCATCGTCAGTTCGTCGCCGGTGAAGAATACCGCCACGCGAATCCGCCGCGCGACCGACAGTTGCGCGCAGCCGACCGATGCGGCCAGGCCGAGCGCCTGCGGCGTGAGCCGCGTGCCGGCCGGCAGGATCACCGCACCCTGCCGGATGTCCGCGCCCTGCGCGGTGATCCATTCGCCGGCCTTCGGCGTGTGGAGAATCTCGACCGCGTCGCCGTCGGCCGACGTCTGCTCCTGCATCACGACGGCGTCGGCGCCGGGCGGCACCGTCGCGCCGGTGAAGATCCGCGCGGCCGTGCCGGCCGCGAGCGGCGCGGCCGGATGGCCGGCCGGAATGCGCTGCGACACCGGCAGGCGTCGATCGCCGTGCAGCAGGTCGGCGACGCGCACCGCATAACCGTCCATCGCGCTCGTATGCATCGGCGGCACGTCGAGCGGCGAGCTTACGTCGGCCGCCAGCACGCGGCCGAGCGCGTCGAGCGTGGCGACGGTTTCGGCGCCGGGCAGCGGCTGCGCGGCATCGAGCAGCGCGGCGAGCGCCTCGGCGGTCGACAGCATCGGCGCGCGCGGCGCCGCAGGATTCGGGTTCGACATCGATGGAATCGGGAATCGTTGGAGTCAGTACGTCATTGTAGCGACGCCGCCACGCGGGCGCGCGATATGGCGGACATGCGAAGGCCGTGATCGGCGCGAACCCGTGGATTTGGCACGCGTTTCGCGCCACCTGCGATGCCGCGGGCCAAACGAAACGGCCGGAACCCGATCCGTTCGACGAATCGGCATTCCGGCCGTCCTGCACGACCGGGCCCGCAGGCCCGGCCGCGCGTCATGCGCCCGTATGGGCGGCGATGAAGTCCTTCACCTGCTGCGCATCGGCCTTCACGACCTCGAAGCGCTGCGGCAACGCCTCGAGCCCGTCGAATGCGGCCGGCCGCTCGGCTTCGCGATCGAGCGCTTCGCGGATCGTCTCGCCGAACTTGATCGGCTGCGCCGTCTCGAGCACGACCATCGGCACGCCGGCCTCCAGATGCTCGCGCGCGACCTTCACGCCGTCGGCCGTATGCGTATCGATCATCGTGTCGTAACGCGAGAACACGTCGCGAATCGTCGCGATACGGTCGGCGTGGCTGCTGCGGCCCGACACGAAGCCGAACTGCGCCACGCGCGCGAAATCGCCGCTCGCCGCGAGATCGAACCCGCCCTTCTCCTCGACGTCGCGGAACAGCTGCATCACGCGGGCCGGGTCGCGGCCGAGCAGGTCGAACACGAAGCGCTCGAAGTTGGATGCCTTCGAGATGTCCATGCTTGGGCTGCTCGTGTGATAGGTGTTCTCGGCGCTGCGCACGCGATACGCGCCGGTGCGGAAGAACTCGTCGAGCACGTCGTTCTCGTTGGTCGCGACCACCAGCTTCGCGATCGGCAGCCCCATCATCCGCGCGATGTGGCCCGCGCAGACGTTGCCGAAATTGCCCGACGGCACCGTAAACGACACGCGCTCGTCGTTGGACCGCGTCGCCGCGAAGTAGCCCTTGAAGTAGTACACGACCTGCGCGACGACACGCGCCCAGTTGATCGAGTTGACCGTGCCGATCTTCTGCCGCGCCTTGAACGCATGATCGTTCGACACGGCCTTCACGATGTCCTGGCAATCGTCGAACACGCCTTCGACCGCGAGGTTGAAGATGTTCGGATCCTGCAGGCTGAACATCTGCGCCGTCTGGAACGCGCTCATCTTCTTGTGCGGCGACAGCATGAACACACGCACGCCGGCCTTGCCGCGCATCGCGTATTCGGCCGCGCTGCCGGTGTCGCCCGACGTCGCGCCGAGGATGTTCAGCGTTTCGCCGTGCTTCGCGAGCGTGTACTCGAACAGGTTGCCGAGCAACTGCATCGCCATGTCCTTGAACGCGAGCGTCGGGCCGTTCGACAGTTCGAGCAGCGACAGCGCCGCACCGTTCTCGGTGCCGAGCGTCTTCAGCGGCGTGATGTCGGACGCGTTCTCGCCGTGGCGCGTGTTGCTGTACACGGCGGCCGTATACGTGCGCCGCGTGATCGCGCGCAGGTCGTCGGCCGACACGTCGTCGCAGAACTTCGACAGAATCTCGAATGCGAGGTCCGCGTACGGCAGCGTGCGCCAGCGCGCGAGCTCGTCGGCGGAGACCTTCGGGTATTCGGCCGGCAGATAGAGCCCGCCGTCCTTCGCGAGACCGCCGAGCAGGATGTCGGAGAACGTGTGGCGCTCGCCGATGCCGGCGCCGCGCGTGGAGATGTAGTTCATGTCGTCAGCCTCAGTTCAGCGCTTCCATGCGCAGCTTCGTCACCTTCGACACGACGGTCGCGAGGCTCTCGATTTGTGCGATCGCCGCATTGACGTTCTTCTCGACCGTTTCGTGCGTGATCAGGATGATGTCGGTTTCGCCGTTCGCGCCGTCGATCTGCTCCGATTCCTTCTGCAGCAGCGCGTCGATCGAGATGCCCGACTCGGCGAGGATGCGCGTGATGGCGGCGAGCACGCCGGTCTGGTCGGCGACGCGCAGGCGCAGGTAGTAGCCGCTCGTCACTTCCTCGATCGGCAAAATCGGCGTGTTCGACAGGCTGTCCGGCTGGAACGCGAGGTGCGGCACGCGATGCTCGGGATCGGCCGTATGCAGGCGCGTGACGTCGACGAGATCCGCGACCACGGCCGACGCAGTCGGCTCCGCGCCCGCACCCTTGCCGTAGTACAGCGTCGTGCCGACCGCATCGCCATGCACGACGACCGCGTTCATCGCGCCCTCGACGTTCGCGAGCAGGCGCTTTTCCGGGATCAGCGTCGGGTGCACGCGCAGCTCGATGCCGTTCGCGGCGCGGCGCGCGATGCCGAGCAGCTTGATCCGGTAGCCGAGCTCCTCCGCGTAGCGGATGTCGGTCGCGTCGAGCTTGCTGATGCCTTCGACGTATGCGCGGTCGAACTGCACCGGCACGCCGAACGCGATCGCGCTCATGATCGTCGCCTTGTGCGCGGCGTCGACGCCTTCGATGTCGAAGGTCGGATCGGCTTCCGCGTAGCCGAGTTCCTGCGCGGCCTTCAGCGCGGTCGCGAAGTCGAGCCCGCGGTCGCGCATTTCCGACAGGATGTAGTTCGTCGTGCCGTTGATGATGCCGGCGATGTACTGGATGCGGTTCGCGGTCAGGCCTTCGCGCAGCGCCTTGATGATCGGGATGCCGCCGGCGACGGCCGCCTCGAACGCGACCATCACGCCTTGCTCGCGCGCGGCTTCGAAGATCTCGGTGCCGTGCACCGCGAGCAGCGCCTTGTTCGCCGTCACGACGTGCTTGCCGTTCGCGATCGCGCGCAGCACGAGTTCGCGCGCGGTGCCCGTGCCGCCGATCATCTCGGCGACGATCGCGATCGACGGATCGTCGACGACCGCGTTGAAATCGTCGGTGATCTGCGCGGTGCCGGCGTGAGCGCCGAGCGCGGCCTGCGCCTTGGCCGGGTTGCGCACGGCGATGCGCGCGACCTCGATGCCGCGCCCCGCGCGTCGTTTGATTTCTTCCTGGTTGCGGTGCAACACCGTGAAGGTGCCGCTGCCGACGGTGCCGAAGCCCAACAGGCCAACTTTGATCGGTTCCATGCTGCGTGTGATCGATGAGTAAGAAGTAGTGAGTTCCGTGCGGCCTCTGCCCGTTCAGACCGAATGGCGCTTGCGGTAGCCGTCGAGAAAGCGTGCGATCCGATTGATCGAATCGGCCAGGTCGTCGAGGTTCGGCAGGAAGACCACGCGGAAGTGGTCCGGCGTCGCCCAGTTGAAACCCGTGCCCTGCACGAGCAGCACGCGCTCCTCGAGCAGCAGGTCGAGAATGAACTGCTGGTCGTTCTGGATCGGGTAGAGCTTCGGGTCGAGGCGCGGAAACATGTACAGCGCGGCCTGCGGCTTCACGCAGGTCACGCCCGGGATCGACGTGAGCATGTCGTACGCGAGTTCGCGCTGCTTGTACAGGCGCCCGCTCGGCACGATCAGCTCGTTGATGCTCTGGTAGCCGCCGAGCGCCGTCTGGATCGCGAACTGGCCGGGCACGTTCGCGCACAGGCGCATCGACGACAGGATGCCGAGCCCCTCGAGGTAGTCCTTCGCGCGCCGGCGGTTGTCGCCGCCGAGGCCCGACACGGCCATCCAGCCCGCGCGATAGCCGCACGACCGATAGCTCTTCGACAGACTGTTGAACGTGACGGTGATCACGTCCTCCGACAGCGCACCCAGCGCGGTGTGCTCGAGGCCGTCGTAGACGATCTTGTCGTAGACCTCGTCGGCGAACACGATCAGCCCGTGCTGACGCGCGATCTCGAGCAACTCGAGCAGCAATTCGTCGGAATAAAGCGCGCCGGTCGGATTGTTCGGGTTGATCACGACGATCGCCTTCGTGTTCGGCGTGATCTTGCTGCGGATGTCGTCGAGATCGGGCATCCACGCGTTCTGCTCGTCGCACACGTAGTGCACGGGCGTGCCGCCCGACAGGCTCACGGCCGCCGTCCACAGCGGGTAGTCGGGCGCGGGCAGCAGCACTTCGTCGCCGTCGTTCAGCAGCGCCTGGGTCGCCATCACGATCAGCTCGGACGCGCCGTTGCCGATGTAGATGTCGTCGAGGCCGACGCCGACGACGCCCTTTTCCTGCGTGTAGTGCATCACGGCCTTGCGCGCCGAGAATACGCCCTTCGAATCCGAATAGCCGGACGACGCCGGCAGGTTGCGGATCATGTCCTGGATGATCTCGTCCGGCGCGTCGAACCCGAACGGCGCGAGGTTGCCGATGTTCAGCTTGATGATGCGGTGGCCTTCTTCCTCGAGGCGCTTCGCGTGCTCGAGCACCGGGCCACGGATGTCGTAGCAGACGTTGAGCAGCTTGTTCGACTTCTGAATCGGTTTCACGACGACACGGTTCCTGGGTTGGCCTTGCGGCCGGGGGGACGGGATCAAAACTGGAAAGCGGCCGGTCTGTGCGCGCTGTCTAGGCTGGGAAAAAGCGGCGGTCGGACGCAGCTTGTGGCGGCGCACGACGCAAGTGGCGCCCGCAGGCGACCAAAAAGTTATAATTTAGCGGATTTTGGCCGACTTTCGCAATGCACCATAGCCGCGCCGGGCCCGCGCCGTCGGGCGTCCGCGCGTGCCCGAGGGCGCGAAACCGGCCAGCCGGGCCGTACGGCCCCGCCAACCCATTCCCCTACGGAACCGCGGAATACCGATTTGAAACTGCACCAGGACACGAGCGGCGCGCTCAATACCGTCACCGGCTACGGCCCCGATTATGTCGACGTCAACCTCGAACGCCATGAAACGAGCGTCATCGTGCTGCCCGGCGCGCCGGTCCAGGCCTGGCCCGTGTCGTCGTTCGACGCGCTCGCGCCCGAGCATTTCGCGATGCTGCTCGACCCGACGCCCGAGCTCGTGATCTTCGGCAGCGGCGCGCGGCTGCGCTTCCCGCACCCGCGGCTCGTCGCGGCGCTCACCGCGAAGCGGATCGGCGTCGAGACGATGGATTTCCAGGCCGCCTGCCGCACCTACAACATCCTGATGGCCGAGGGCCGCAAAGTCGCCGCCGCGCTCTTAATTGAACGTTAACCCCCGATGCGGTAAAAATCGGGCCGGCACAGCGGGTCGATCCCCGGATCGCCCCGGCCAGGCCGCCCGGCCCCGGCGCATCCGCCGGCGGCCCGTCACAACAACCAAACAGGCTGAAAACCCATGAACGATACGCCGTCGAGGCTACCGCTCAATCGCATCACGCTCGTCCTCCTGCTCGTCGCGCTCGCGATCGTCTGGTTCGCGCCGCTCGGGCTGCGCCACCTGATCCCGAGCGACGAAGGCCGCTATGCGGAAATGGCGCGCGAGATGTTCGTCACCGGCGACTGGATCACGCCGCGCTACAACGGCTACAAGTACTTCGAGAAGCCGCCGCTGCAAACCTGGCTGAACGCGCTGACGTTCGCGTGGTTCGGCATCGGCGAATGGCAGGCGCGTCTGTATACCGCGGTGGCGAGCTTCGCCGGCGTGCTGCTCGTCGGCTACACCGGCGCGCGCCTGTTCAACCCGCTGTCGGGCTTCCTCGCGGCCGTCGTGCTCGCCAGCTCGCCGTACTGGAACCTGATGGGCCACTTCAACGCGCTCGACATGGGGCTCGCGTTCTGGATGGCGCTGTCGCTCTGCTCGCTGCTGCTCGCGCAACGGCCCGGGCTGCGCCCGGCCGCGGTGCGCGGCTGGATGTGGGCGTGCTGGGCCGCGATGGCGTTCGCGGTGCTGTCCAAGGGCCTCGTCGGCCTGATCCTGCCCGGCGCCGTGCTCGTGCTGTATACGCTGATCGCGCGCGACTGGGCGTTGTGGAAGCGCCTGTACCTGGTCAGCGGCCTCGTGATCTTCTTCGCGATCGTCCTGCCGTGGTTCGTGCTCGTCCAGCAGCGCAACCCCGAATTCTTCAACTTCTTCTTCATCGTCCAGCAGTTCCGCCGGTACCTGACCCCGGAACAGAACCGCCCGGGCCCGCTGTACTACTTCGTGCCGGTGCTGCTGGTCGGCTTCCTGCCGTGGCTGTCGGTCGCCTGGCAGAGCATCCGTCATGCGCTGCGCATGCCGCGCCAGCCGAACGGCTTCTCGCCGATGCTCGTGCTGCTGATCTGGAGCGCGTTCATCTTCCTGTTCTTCAGCGCGTCGCATTCGAAGCTGATCTCGTACGTGCTGCCGGTCGCGCCGGCGCTCGCGCTGATCATCGGCGCGTACCTGCCGCTGATGACGGCCGAGCGCTTCCGTCGCCATCTGCTCGGCTACCTCGTGTTCTTCGTCGCCGCGGCGTTCGGGATCATCTTCCTCGCTTACCAGGGCGACGCCCGCACGCCGAACGCGCTGTATCGCGCCTTCCAGATGTGGCTGTACGCCGGTCTCGCGGTCTCGGCCGCGCTGACGCTCGCGGCCGCGTGGCTGAACCGCCGCGCGGGCGTGGCCGCCGCGCTCGCCGCATTCGGCGCCGCGTGGCTCGCGTTCGGCACGATCGGCGGCACCGGACACGACGAGTTCGGCCGCTACAGCTCGGGCGCGCTGCTCGCGCCGGCCGTGCGCGCCGAACTGGCGAAACTGCCGCCCGACACGCCGTTCTACTCGGTCGAGATGCTCGATCACACGTTCCCGTTCTACATGGGCCACACGACGATCATGGTGCAGCGCCAGGACGAGCTCGCGTTCGGGATCTCGGTCGAGCCGAACAAGTGGATCCCGACCGTCGGCGAATGGATCGCGCGCTGGAAGCAGGACACCCATGCGCTCGCGATCATGGCGCCCGGCCAGTACGACGCGCTGGTCAAGGAAGGCGTGCCGATGCGCGTGATCGCGCGCGACAACCGCCGCGTGATCGTCGAGAAACCGCAATCGTAAGGACGCCCGCCGCATGAATCCCGTTTCGTTCGTCTGCATCATCACCGGCGTGATGCTCAACGCCTGTGCGCAACTTCTGCTGAAAGCCGGCGTCAACGCCGTTGGACACTTCGAATTCAGCCGTGCGAACATCATCCCGGTCGGGCTCAAGATCGCGACCCAGTTGCCGATCATCGGCGGTCTCGGCTGCTACGTGCTGAGCGTCGTCGTGTGGATCCTCGGGCTGTCGCGGGTCGACGTGTCGATCGCGTACCCGATGCTGTCGCTCGGCTACGTCGTCAACGCGTTCGCGGCGTGGTACCTGTTCGGCGAGGTGTTGTCGGTCCAGCGGCTCGTCGGCATCGGCATCATCCTGATCGGCGTGCTCGTGCTGGCGCGCAGCTGAACACGGCCCGCCGCGTTAAGCGTCCGCCTACAAAAAATCACGGTGCGAATCCGCCAACCGGTGTTTAATGCCGGTTTCGGCCGGATCGCCCGACCCTTTTATTACACGCCATTACAGGCCAAACGCGTTCATGAGCCAGACTACTGCTCCGTTTCTGCCGTTCACCCGCCCCGAGATCGATGAGGAAACCATCCAGGGCGTCGTCGACGTGCTGCGCTCGGGCTGGATCACCACCGGCCCGCAGTGCCAGAAATTCGAGGCCGCGCTGTCCGAGTACTGCGGCGGCCGTCCGGTCCGCGCATTCAATTCGGGCACCTGCACGCTCGAGATCGGCCTGCGCATCGCGGGCGTCGGCCCCGGCGACGAGGTGATCACGACGCCTGCGTCGTGGGTCTCGACCAGCAACGTGATCATCGAAACGGGCGCGACGCCCGTGTTCGCCGACATCGATCCCGTCACGCGCAACATCGACCTCGACAAGCTCGAACAGGCGATCACGCCGCGCACGAAGGCGATCATCCCCGTGTTCCTGTCCGGCCTGCCGGTCGACATGGACCGCCTGTACGCGATCGCCCGCGCGCACAAGCTGCGCGTGATCGAGGACGCCGCGCAGGCGTTCGGCTCGACGTGGCGCGGCAAGCGCATCGGCGCGATCGGCGACATCGTGTCGTTCAGCTTCCACGCGAACAAGAACCTGACGACGATCGAAGGCGGCGCGCTCGTGCTGAACGACGAGGACGAAGCCGTGCTCGCGCAGAAGTACCGGTTGCAGGGCATCACGCGCACCGGCTTCGACGGGATGGACTGCGACGTGCTCGGCGGCAAGTACAACCTGACCGACGTGGCCGCGCGCGTCGGCCTCGGCCAGTTGCCGCACATCGAGCGCTTCACCGCGCAGCGCCGCGCCCTCGCCCGTGCGTATTTCGCCGCGTTCGACGGCGGCGCGGCCGTGAAGCTCGGCGTCGGCCTGCCGGTCGCCGAATTCGAGAACGGCAACTGGCACATGTTCCTGGTCACGCTGCCGCTCGAGCGGCTGTCGATCTCGCGCGCCGAGTTCATGGCGCAGATGAAGGAACGCGGCATCGGCACGGGCATCCACTACCCGGCGATCCATCTTTTCACGCTGTACCGTGCGCGCGGTTTCAAGGAGGGCATGTTCCCCCACGCCGAGCGGTACGGCGCGTCGACCGTCACGCTGCCGCTGTTTACGCAGATGACGGAAGGCGACGTGCGTCGCGTGGTCGACGCCGTCAATCAGATTTGCGAACAATACGGAAAATAAGCGTACATGAGTCACCTTGAAGCACGCGCCGGGCATTCGGGCGCCGCGCACCTGGACGCCGGCCGGCCCGAAGTATCGGTCATCATCCCCGTGTACAACGAGGAAGACGGCCTCGCCGCGCTGTTCGCGCGGCTGTATCCGGCGCTCGACGCACTCGACGCGTCGTACGAAGTGATCCTGATCAACGACGGCAGCCGCGACCGCTCGGCCGCGATGCTCGCCGACCAGTTCCACGTGCGCCCCGACACGACGCGCGTGGTGCTGCTCAACGGCAACTACGGCCAGCACATGGCGATCCTCGCCGGCTTCGCGCAATCGCGCGGCGAGATCGTCGTCACGCTCGACGCCGACCTGCAGAATCCGCCCGAGGAAATCGGCAAGCTGATCGCGAAGATGCGCGAGGGCCACGACTACGTCGGCTCGATCCGCAAGCAGCGCCAGGACAGCCTGTGGCGACGCAAGGCGTCGCAGATGATGAACCGGCTGCGCGAGCGCATCACGCGCATCAAGATGACCGACCAGGGCTGCATGCTGCGCGCGTACAGCCGCCGCATCATCGACACGATCAACGTGTGCGGCGAAGTCAACACGTTCATCCCCGCCCTTGCGTACACGTTCGCGCAGAACCCGACCGAAATCGAGGTCGCGCACGAGGAACGCTTCGCGGGCGAATCGAAGTATTCGCTGTACAGCCTGATCCGGCTGAACTTCGACCTGGTGACGGGCTTCTCGGTCGTGCCGTTGCAGTGGCTGTCGTTCATCGGCGTGATCCTGTCGCTCGGCTCCGCCGCGCTGTTCGTGCTGCTGCTCGTGCGCCGCTTCATCGTCGGCGCGGAAGTGCAAGGCGTGTTCACGCTGTTCGCGATCACGTTCTTCCTGCTCGGCGTGATCATCTTCGCGCTCGGCCTGCTCGGCGAATACGTCGGCCGCATCTACCAGCAGGTGCGCGCGCGGCCGCGCTACCTGATCCAGGCCGTGCTCGAGCAGCACGACGGCGTGCCGCCGGTGCCGGCCGCCGCACACCGCCCGGGAGCCGCGCAATGAAGCCGCGCGCGGTCGTCTTCGCGTATCACAACGTCGGCGTGCGGTGCCTGCAGGTGCTGCTCGCGCGCGGCGTCGACGTCGCGCTGGTCGTCACGCACGAGGACAATCCGAACGAGAACATCTGGTTCGGCAGCGTCGCGTCCGTCGCGGCCGAACACGGCATTCCGGTCGTCACGCCGGCCGATCCCGCCGATCCGGCGCTGCGCCGCGCGGTGTCCGATGCGCAGCCCGATTTCATCTTCTCGTTCTACTATCGGCACATGCTGCCGGTGGACCTGCTCGCGATCGCGCCGCGCGGTGCATACAACATGCATGGTTCGCTGCTGCCGAAATACCGGGGTCGGGTACCGACCAACTGGGCCGTGCTGAACGGCGAGACCGAAACCGGCGCGACGCTGCACGAGATGGCCGCCAAGCCCGACGCGGGCGCGATCCTCGCGCAGACCGCGGTGCCGATCCTGCCGGACGATACGGCCGCGCAGGTATTCGACAAGGTGACGGTGGCCGCCGAGCAGACGCTGTGGCGCGTGCTGCCCGCGCTGCTCGCGGGCGAGGCGCCGCACCTGCCGAACGATCTCGCGACCGGCAGCTACTACGGCGGACGCAATCCCGAGGACGGCCGCGTCGACTGGTCGAAACCGGCCGCGCAGGTCTACAACCTGGTGCGCGCGGTCGCCCCCCCGTATCCGGGCGCATTCACGGACGTCGGCGGTGCGCGCTTCGTGATCGCGCGCGCGCGCCTCGCGGCGCCCGGCAGCCCGGCGGCGGCGGCCGCGGCAGATTTGCCGCCCGGCCTGCACGTAAGCGATAATGCGCTATTCGGCGTCTGCGGCGACAGCCGCGCCCTATCCATTCTCGAGCTGTGGCAGCAGCGCGACGGCGGCGAAACCGTCGTGACGCCCGCGGAATTCGCGCAGTTCATTCATTCTTCCCGTCATTCATGAAAGCAAAAAAAGTCCTGATCCTGGGTGTGAACGGCTTCATCGGCCATCACCTGTCGAAGCGCATTCTTGAAACCACCGATTGGGAAGTGTTCGGCATGGACATGCAGACCGACCGGCTGGGCGACCTCGTCAACCACGAGCGGATGCATTTCTTCGAAGGCGACATCACGATCAACAAGGAGTGGGTCGAGTATCACGTGAAGAAGTGCGACGTGATCCTGCCGCTCGTCGCGATCGCGACGCCCGCGACCTACGTGCAGCAGCCGCTGCGCGTGTTCGAGCTCGACTTCGAGGCGAACCTGCCGATCGTGCGTTCGGCCGTCAAGTACGGCAAGCACCTCGTGTTCCCGTCGACCTCCGAGGTCTACGGCATGTGCTCGGACGAGCAGTTCGACCCGGACGCGTCGGCGCTCACCTACGGCCCGATCAACAAGCCGCGCTGGATCTACGCATGCTCGAAGCAGCTGATGGACCGCGTGATCTGGGGCTACGGGATGGAAGGCCTGAACTTCACGCTGTTCCGTCCGTTCAACTGGATCGGCCCGGGCCTCGACTCGATCTACACGCCGAAGGAAGGCAGCTCGCGCGTGGTCACGCAGTTCCTCGGCCACATCGTGCGCGGCGAGAACATCAGCCTCGTCGACGGCGGCTCGCAGAAGCGCGCGTTCACCGATATCGGCGACGGCATCAGCGCGCTGATGAAGATCATCGAGAACAAGGGCGGCGTCGCGTCGGGCAAGATCTACAACATCGGGAATCCGAAGAACAACTTCTCGGTTCGCGAACTCGCGCACAAGATGCTCGAACTGGCCGCGGAATTCCCCGAGTACGCCGATTCGGCCAAGCAGGTGAAGCTCGTCGAAACGACGTCCGGCGCCTACTACGGCAACGGCTACCAGGACGTGCAGAACCGCGTGCCGAAGATCGACAACACGATGCAGGAGCTCGGCTGGGCGCCGCAGGCGACGTTCGACGACGCGCTGCGCAACATCTTCGAAGCGTATCGCGGCCACGTCGCCGACGCGCGCGCGCTCGTCGAACAGCAAGGCTGATCGGGACGCTCGCTTGGCTCGTATCGTCCTCAAGATCGACGTCGACACGCTGCGCGGCACGCGCGAAGGCGTGCCGAACCTCGCGCGCATCTTCGATCGCTTCAATGCGCGCGCGACCTTCCTCTTCAGCCTCGGCCCCGATCACACGGGCTGGGCGCTGCGGCGCGTGTTCCGCCCGGGCTTCCTGAAGAAGGTGTCGCGCACGTCGGTGGTCGAACACTACGGCGTGAAGCAGCTGATGTACGGCGTGCTGCTGCCCGGCCCCGACATCGGTCGCCGCGCGATCGCCGACATGCGTGCGATTCACGAGGCCGGCTTCGAATGCGGGATCCACACGTGGGATCACGTCTACTGGCAGGACAACGTGCGCGTACGCGATCGCGACTGGACCGCGCGTGAAATGCAGAAAAGTCACGCGCGCTTCGTCGAGATCTTCGGCGCGCCGCCCGTCACGCACGGCGCGGCGGGCTGGCAGATGAACGACGCCGCGTTCGAGCAGATCGACGCGTGGGGGATGCGCTACGCGTCCGACGGTCGCGGCCACTCGCCGTACCTGCCCGTGGTCGGCGGCCGCACGCTGTCGCACGTGCAGATGCCGACCACGCTGCCGACGCTCGACGAAGTGCTCGGCGTCGACGGCGTCGACACGCACAACGTCGCCGCGCACCTCCTCAAGTTCACCGAAACCAATCCGCACGACCAGGTGTTCACGCTGCATGCGGAGCTGGAAGGCCAGAAGCTCGCGCCCGTATTCGAGCAACTGCTCGCCGGCTGGCGTGCGCAAGGCCACACGTTCGCGACGATGGGCGACTACCATGCGACGCTGGACCGCGACTCGCTGCCATCGTACCCTGTCGCGTGGGGCGAAATCCCCGGCCGCTCCGGTGAACTGATCGTCCAGCCCGACTGAGTTCGCGCGCGCCGGCGTCGCCGCCCTTGCGAAGCGCTGCCGCGCCGCCCCGCCGAACCGCGCCGCCGAACCGCGCCGCCGCAGCGGCGCTCTTCCATAACAACAGGAGAAACACGTGTCCGTCGAAGTTGACCGTCAAGTTCCCGATTTCACCGCACCGGCCACGGGCGGCGACATTTCGCTGTCCGACCTGAAGGGCAAGAAGCTCGTGCTGTACTTCTATCCGAAGGACAACACGCCGGGCTGCACGACCGAAGGGCTGCAGTTCCGCGATCTCTATCCGAAGTTCAAGAAGGCCGGTGCGGAAGTCATCGGCGTGTCGCGCGACAGCCTGCGCTCGCATGACAATTTCAAGGCCAAGCTCGAGCTGCCGTTCCCGCTGATCTCCGATGCCGACGAAGCGCTGTGCGCGTTGTTCGATGTCATCAAGATGAAGAAAATGTATGGCAAGGAAGTGCGCGGAATCGAGCGCTCGACGTTCCTGATCGACGCCGACGGCGTGCTTCGCCAGGCATGGCGCGGCATCAAGGTACCGGGTCACGTGGACGACGTGCTAAAGGCTGTACAAGCGCTTTGAGGCGCGTTATATTGGGCCGCAATGAATGCCAGTTCGCCCCATATTTCTCGTAGCTGCGCCGGTGCCCGTTGCAATGCTTGCCGGCACCTGACGCGCATCACGACGGCATCAGCCGAGCCGCATGTCCCTGTCGACGGGGCAGCGGCTTTTTTTATGGAACGCGCGCCGGCCCTCCCCGGTCCGGCCCTTACCGCATCGAGGAGCTGATCGACACTTAGGCGAACCGGCTAGACGAAATTCCTGTGCGCCACCGCGCGCAAACTGCATGCGTCTACGTCACGCAGGATGCGATCAGCGGCGCACTTCATGCGACACGATTCCTCCCGAGGGACACCATGCCTTTGCCTACTCCCCCCAGCAAGCTCGGCAGCCTGCTGCCGCCCGACGAATACAAGGCGAAAGCGCGGCCCGCGAAAGCCGCGAAGAAATCCGCCGAAGGGGACGCATCCACAGCCGGTGACTATGGTTCGGCCAGCGTGGCCCCACCGATGATCGAAGCCGCGAACACGGCCGCGCCGTTGCGCGCCGTCGCGTCTTCGGTGTCCGGCGCCGCGAGCGCACCCGCGCGCGGCCGCAAGACCAAGCAGACGGCCGCCCTGCTGCAGCCGCTGCCGGCGCCCGTCGAGCCCGCGGCGCCGGTCGTCGCACGCAACGACAAACCGGCCGCCGGCAAACCGGCGGCCACGCCCGCGCGCGACGCCGGCGCCGCGACGAAGTCGCGCGGCCGCAAACCCGCCGAAGCCGAACAGCAGAAACTGTTCGTGCTCGACACCAACGTGCTGATGCACGACCCGAGCAGCCTCTTCCGCTTCGAGGAACACGACGTCTATCTGCCGATGATGACGCTCGAGGAACTCGACAACCACAAGAAGGGGATGTCCGAAGTCGCGCGCAATGCACGTCAGGTCAGCCGCACGCTCGACGCGCTCGTCGCCGACGGCGGCCCGATCTCGGCCGGCATTCCGCTGTCGCGCCTCGGCAGCCGCGACGCGCTCGGCCGCCTGTACTTCCAGACGAAGCTCGCCGACATCGCGCCCGTCGAAGGCCTGCCCGAAGGCAAGGCCGACAACCAGATCCTCGGCGTCGTGCGCGCGCTGCAGCGCGACCGCCCCGATCGCCAGGTCGTGCTGGTGTCGAAAGACATCAACATGCGGATCAAGGCGCACGCGCTCGGCCTGCCCGCGGAAGACTACTTCAACGACCAGGTGCTCGAGGATTCGGATCTCCTGTACAACGGCGTGCGCGAGCTGCCGCAGGACTTCTGGACCAAGCACGCGAAGGGCATGGAGAGCTGGCAGGACACGAAGACGGGCACCACGTACTACCGCGTGACGGGCCCGCTCGTCGCGTCGATGCTCGTCAACGAGTTCGTCTATCTGGAGCCGCAGAACGGCGAGCCGACGTTCCACGCGATCGTCCGCGAGCTGAACGGCAAGACGGCGCTGCTGCAGACGCTGCGCGACTACAGCCACCACAAGAACAACGTGTGGGGCATCACCGCGCGCAACCGCGAGCAGAACTTCGCGCTGAACCTGCTGATGAACCCCGAGATCGACTTCGTCACGCTGCTCGGCCAGGCCGGCACCGGCAAGACGCTCGTCGCGCTCGCGGCCGGCCTCGCGCAGGTGCTCGACGACAAGCGCTACAACGAGATCATCGTGACGCGCGCGACCGTGCCCGTCGGCGAGGACATCGGTTTCCTGCCCGGCACCGAGGAAGAGAAGATGCAGCCGTGGATGGGCGCATTCGACGACAACCTCGAAGTGCTGCAGAAGACCGACGACGCGGCCGGCGAATGGGGCCGTGCCGCGACGCAGGAGCTGATCCGTTCGCGCCTCAAAGTGAAGAGCATGAACTTCATGCGCGGCCGCACGTTCGTCGACAAGTACCTGATCATCGACGAGGCGCAGAACCTGACGCCGAAGCAGATGAAGACGCTCGTCACGCGCGCGGGCCCCGGCACGAAGATCGTCTGCCTCGGCAACATCGCGCAGATCGACACACCTTACCTGACCGAAGGCAGTTCGGGCCTGACCTACGTCGTCGACCGCTTCAAGGGCTGGGGCCACAGCGGCCACGTGACCCTCGCGCGCGGCGAACGCTCGCGACTCGCCGACTACGCGTCGGACATTCTGTAACGCGCGAGCCGGCCGATCGGCCGGCTGTCGACGCCACGCGGCGCTCCGTTTCCGGAGCGCCGTTTTTATTTGGGGTCGAAGACATAAGTAACGCTTCGTCACGCAAGCATGCAGTTTACGCGCGAAACTTCAAGTAAATTCTCAAGAATGGTTGCTTAAGCCCCGCCGGTGCGTCTACCATCGGGTCTGTCTGTTGTCATACGATTCGCGAGCGCGCCGCGCTCGCCCGCCTTGCCATGCTTCGAATCTGGGTTCCCGTCGCCGTCGTCTCCCTGCTTGCGGCCTGTTCCAGCGTGCCGCCGCAGTCGGCATCGCGTTCCGCTTCGGGCATGAAGATCACGACGCCGCGTGCATTCCCGGCGCCCGCCAATTTCCCGAAATTCGTCGACCACAGCGTCGGTCAGGAAGAAATCTCGATCCAGGCGATGAGCCTCGTCGGCATCCCGTATCGCTGGGGCGGCAACACGCCGGCGAGCGGCTTCGACTGCAGCGGGCTCGTCCGCTACGTGATCGGCCGTGCTGCAGACGTGAACCTGCCGCGCACGACCGCCGACATGAGCAGCCGCGGCGTGTCGATCGAACCCGATGAAATCGCGCCGGGCGACCTGATCTTCTTCAATACGACCGGGCGGCCGCATTCGCACGTCGGTATCTATGTCGGCAAGCTGCGCTTCGTCAACGCGCCGTCGACGGGCGGCACCGTACGGCTCGACTACCTGACGAACCCCTACTGGGCGAAGCGCTTCGACGGCATTCGCCGCGTCGCGCCGCCGCGCTCGGCGCCGACGCCGTTCGATGCACCGACCTACGAAGCCAAGCGCGACGAGCCGCGCAATGCGCCGGCGGTCGCAGCCGCTCCCGTGGTCGTGACGGCTGCCGCCGCACCGCGGCAGCCCGCGTATGCGCCGCCGCAAGCGAGAGCGACGCAGGCGTCGGCCACCCCGACCACGCCGGTCGCGACGGCCGCCGCAGTTGCACCGGCAGCGTCGGTCGCCGATCCGTACGAACCGCCGCCGCCGCGGATGCTGGCGGCGCAGCAGCAAGCCACGTCGGCGAATGACGCGATGCCCGCGATGACGGCCAATGCCGCACCGGCCACCCCGGCGGAAGTCGGCACGCAGATCCCAACGACCGCGCTGACGGCTGCCCAGGCCGCCGCCTTCGATGCCGAGCCGCCGCCCGCGACCGCGTCGACGCCCCCACGCGGTATCGAGCCCGCGCCCGTGCAAGTGTGGCGCGCATCGACGCAATCCGCGCCCATCAGCCCGCGCACCGGTACGGCAGACGATCCGATCGCGCGGTTTGCGAACGGCAGTTATTGAGCGATTGCCCGAATCCGCCCGTCAACGACGTTGGCGGCATCTGCCGCCCCTCCCGCCTCGTCGCCGCTCTCTTGCCCCAGCCTCCAAAAGAAAATGCGCCGCAGCCTTTCGGCTTGCGGCGCATTTCATGTCGATCCGGCCGTGTCGGCGCTCAGAAGATCTGGCGTCCGAGCCACCACCCGCCGGCTGCAAACAGCGCGGCCGCCGGCAGCGTCAGCACCCACGCCCACACGATGTTGCCGGCGACGCCCCAGCGCACGGCCGACAGCTTCTGCGTCGCGCCGACACCGACGATCGCGCCGGTGATCGTGTGCGTGGTCGACACCGGAATGCCGAGGAACGACGCGATGAACAGCGTGATCGCACCGCCGCTTTCCGCGCAGAAACCACCGACCGGCTTGAGCTTCGTGATCTTCTGGCCCATCGTGCGCACGATGCGCCAGCCGCCGAACAGCGTGCCGAGGCCCATCGACAGGTAGCACGCGCCGATCACCCAGGCCGGCGGCGCATCGGCGCTCGCCGATGCGTAACCGCTCGCGATCAGCAGCATCCAGATGATACCGATCGTCTTCTGTGCGTCGTTGCCGCCGTGACCGAGGCTGTACAGCCCGGCCGACAGCAGTTGCAGCCGGCGGAAGCGCCGGTCGACCTTGCTGGGCGCGGTACGGAAATACAGCCACGACACGCCGAGCATGAACAGCGAACCGAGGATGAAACCGAGCAGCGGCGAAATGAAGATGAACGCGATCGTCTTCAGCAGCCCGTCGATGTTCAGCGCGCTCCAGCCGGACTTCGCGAGCGCCGCGCCGACGAGACCGCCGATCAGCGCGTGCGACGAGCTCGACGGAATCCCGTAATACCACGTGATCACGTTCCAGCCGATCGCGCCGACCAGCGCGCCGAACACGACGTAATGGTCGACGATCTCCGGATCGATCGTGCCTTTACCGACGGTCTGCGCGACTTTCAGGTGGAAGATGAAGTACGCGATCACGTTGAACGCGGCCGCGAACACCACGGCCTGCTGGGGCTTCAGCACGCCGGTCGACACGACGGTGGCGATCGAGTTCGCCGCGTCGTGAAAGCCGTTCATGAAGTCGAATACGAGCGCGACGAGCACCAGCGTCGCGACCATCCATAGGGCGAGTTGTATCGAATGCATCGTGGTCCGCTCAGGCGTTTTCCAGCACGATGCCTTCGATGATGTTCGCGACGTCCTCGCACTTGTCGGTGATCTCCTCGAGCAGCTCGTAGATCGCCTTCAGCTTGATGAGCGTCTTCACGTCGTCTTCCTCGCGGAACAGCTTCGACATCGCCGCGCGCAGCACGCGATCGGCTTCCGACTCCCAGCGGTCGATTTCCTCGCACTGCTTGAGGATCTGTGCCGACTGCTTCATGTCGGACAGCAAGCCGACGGCCTGCTGCACGTGTTGCGCCGATTGCGTGACGATGTGCGCGAGCTGGCTCGCCTCGGACGTGACGGACTGCACGTCGTACAGCGACACGGCCGTCGCGACGTCCTCCATCAGGTCGAGGATGTCGTCCATCGTCGTGATCAGCTTGTGGATCTCGTCGCGATCGAGCGGCGTGATGAAGGTCTTGTGCAGCAGATCGATCGCCTCGTGCGTGAGCTTGTCGGCGGCCTTCTCGGCGATTTGCACGTTTTGCTTGTGAATCTCGGCGTCGGCGAGATTGTCGATCAGCAGTTCGAGCTCGCGGCCACCGGAAACGATGTGCTTCGCGTGCGCGTTGAAGAGTTCAAAGAACTTGCCCTCGGTGGGCATGAATCGACCGAACATGGGATTCCTGAGAGATTGTCAAACTACTGTCACGAAAACGGGCGACATTGTACCGTTTCCGGTCGCGACGCGACGTGCGCATATGCGCACGCCGGGATTGGATACAACATTTGGCGAAATAGGTGTTTACAACCGGCTTCACTCGCCGTAGAAGGTTTGCGCCCCGGCAAAGTTGTCGAACTTCGTGTATTGCCCCAGGAACGTGAGCCGAACGGGCCCGATCGGGCCGTTACGCTGCTTGCCGATGATGATTTCGGCCGTCCCCTTGTCAGGGCTGTCGGGATTGTAGACTTCATCGCGATAGATGAACAGGATCACGTCCGCATCCTGTTCGATTGCGCCCGATTCGCGCAAATCCGACATCACCGGACGCTTGTTCGGGCGCTGTTCGAGGCCGCGGTTCAGCTGCGACAGCGCGATCACCGGCACGTCGAGCTCCTTCGCGAGACTCTTCAACGAACGTGAAATCTCCGAGATTTCCGTCGCGCGGTTCTCGCCCTGCGACGAACCCGACATCAGCTGCAGGTAGTCGACGATGATCAGGCCGAGCTTGCCGCACTGGCGTGCGAGACGCCGCGCGCGCGAGCGCAATTCCATCGGGTTCAGGCCGCCCGTCTCGTCGATGAAGAGCTGCGCCTCGCTCATCTTCTGCACCGCGTGCGTCAGTTTCGGCCAGTCCTCGTCCGTCAGGCGGCCGGTTCGCATCCGGTGCTGGTCGAGCCGGCCGATCGAGCCGAGCATACGCATCACGAGCTGGGTGCCCGGCATTTCCATCGAGAACACCGCGACCGGCAACCCGTACTCGACCGCGACGTATTCGCCGATGTTCATCGAAAATGCGGTCTTACCCATCGACGGTCTTCCGGCCACGATGATCAGTTCACCGCCGTGCATCCCGGACGTCATCCGGTCGAGGTCGACGAAGCCCGTCGGCGTGCCGGTGACGTCGCTCGGATTCGCGGTGTGGTACAGCGTGTCGATGCGCTCGACCACCTGCGTGAGCAGCGGGCCGATCTCGAGGAAGCCCTGGTTGCCGCGCGCGCCCTCTTCGGCGATCGAGAACACCTTCGATTCGGCTTCGTCGAGCAGCTGGCGGACTTCCTTGCCCTGCGGATTGAAGGCGTCGGCCGAGATTTCGTCGGCGACCGACACCAGCCGGCGCAGCACCGCGCGGTCGCGCACGATTTCCGCGTAGCGGCGGATGTTCGCCGCGCTCGGCGTGTTCTGCGCGAGGGCGTTCAGATACGCGAGCCCGCCGACGTCGTCGGCCTTGCCGGACGTGGTCAGCGCTTCGTACACGGTCACGACGTCGGCCGGGCGCGTCGCCGCGATCAGCCGGCCGATGTGCTCGTAGATGATCCGGTGGTCGTAGCGGTAGAAGTCGCCCTGCGACAGGAAATCGGCAATCCGGTCCCATGCCGCGTTGTCGAGCAACAGGCCGCCGAGCACCGACTGCTCGGCTTCGACCGAATGCGGCGGGACTTTCAGCGATTCGATTTGAGGATCTTGCGGCGCGTTCATGGGTTGGGATTATCGCGAATAGATGGCGGCAGCGCTACCACCGCTTGCCGGCGAGCGGGCAATAAAAAAGGCAGGCCCCGGTTGCCCGGGCGCCTGCCCTTGTCCGGACGGCGGAAGCCGCCCGGCAAGCTTGCATACGCTTACGCGTGGTCGCCGATCACGTTGATCGTGACGTCGACGACGACGTCCGTGTGCAGCGCGACCTGGACGTTGTGCTCGCCGATCATCTTCAGCGGGCCTTCCGGCATGCGCACTTGCAGCTTTTCGACTTCGTAGCCTGCCTTCTTCAGCAGTTCCGCGACGTCGCCGTTCGTGACCGAGCCGAACAGACGGCCGTCGACGCCCGACTTCTGCGTGATTTCGAACGTCTGGCCGTTCAGCTTCTCGCCGACTGCCTGCGATGCCGCCAGCTTTTCAGCGGCGATCTTTTCGAGTTCGGCGCGGCGCACTTCGAATTCGGCGATCGCTTCCTTCGTTGCACGGCGAGCCTTGCGGTTCGGGATCAGGAAGTTGCGAGCGTAACCGTCCTTGACCTTGACGATATCGCCGAGGTTACCCAGATTGGCGACTTTTTCCAACAGAATGATTTGCATTCGAATTCTCCTTATTGCGTCGCCTGATTACGCCTTGTGCTGATCGGTGTACGGCAGCAGCGCGAGGAAACGCGCACGCTTGATGGCCGTATCCAGCTGACGCTGATAGTGCGCCTTCGTACCCGTCAGACGAGCCGGCGTGATCTTGCCGTTTTCGCCGATGAAGTCCTTCAGCGTTTCCGTGTCCTTGTAGTCGATCTGCTCGACGCCGGCAGCCGTGAAACGGCAGAACTTCTTGCGCTTGAAGAGCGGGTTTTGTTGCTGACGACGCTTGTCGAATTTCTTACCAGTCGGGCGGGGCATGATTTCAGTCCTTTCCAATGTCCTGCAATGCTGTGATGTGAAACACCAAGGTTCTCGCGTTGCGGCTTTTCTTGGCCAGGAAGCCCGTGAACAGCGTTTCGACGCCCATTTCACGACTTTCCAGCTTGCCGCTCGCCTCACCGGCCGCCACCGCCTCGATCGTCATGTCGACCTGACGGGGAATGCCTGCTTCGACGACTTCCGTGCGGTGATGCAACGTGGCGCTTGCGATCGGAACACCTGCCGGCGTATATCGCACCGGTGCGCGTTCGACGACGCTCGCCGTCAATTGCAACCTGTTCACGTGAGTGGCGCGCTCCTTGATGGCTTAATGCGTGACGAACTTAAGCCTGCGCTTCGGCCGGCTGAGCTGCAGCCGCCTTCTTGGCTTCTTCGCGCTGAACTTCCTTCATCATCGGCGACGGGCCGGTTTCGGCCTTCTTCATCTTGACGATGAGGTGGCGCAGCACGGCGTCGTTGAACTTGAACGCGTGTTCGAGTTCGTCGAGCGTCGTCTGGTCGCACTCGATGTTCATGCAGACGTAGTGAGCCTTCGCGAGTTTCTCGATCATGTAGGCCAGTTGGCGACGGCCCCAGTCTTCGACACGGTGGATCTGGCCGCCGTGCGACGTGATCGTGGTCTTGTAACGCTCGATCATCGCGGGCACTTGCTCGCTTTGATCGGGGTGCACGATGAATACGATTTCGTAATGACGCATTACACACTCCTTGTGGATTGAAGCCACCCGGGCGTCTGAACCGGTGTGGCAAGTGAGAAGCCGAAGATTCTAACCCGGTTACGGGGCACACGCAACACCGATCAACGATTTCCGAGCGGATTCGGCCGTGTTTTCAAAGACTTGAAGGGGACCGGAAGGGCACCGGCGACAGAAGCGTCGCTGCGTGCGCCCATTCGCGAATCGGGGACGGAGCACTGGAGGCGGCTCCATCCTCGGGCTTCGGCCGGAGCTCCAGCCGGCAGTCACTCACTGCGCGCCCCGCCCAGGCGCGCGTCCAGCGCCGTCCTGAACGCGGCCAGCGCCGACGGCTCCGCGTCGGTCACGGCCCACCAGGTCATCCCGGCCGCGTCCCAGCGATCGAGCGCGTAGCCTTGCGACACGGTCGCATACGGCGCGTGCTCGCGCCCTTCTGCGGCCGGCCGCACGTAAACGTCGATCACGTGCTGCCGGTAGCGGTACACGAGCACCGCGACGCGGCGGCGCCCGACGTAGTCGAGCCGGCCGCCGGCCAGCGGGAAACCGCTCGCCGACAGATCCTCGACGGGCGGCGCATAGTCGAGCCGGCCGTTGAACCACGGCTTGACCGTATGCCGGTCCGTCGAGATCACGTCGATGTCGCGCGCCGACAGGCCCGCGCGCACGTGGCTCGACACCAGTTCGTCGACCGTCCGGTCGGTGTCGGCATGACGGGCGGACAGTGTCATCCCGGCCGCCGCGGCCAGCGCGACCAACAGCGCCACGCCCCAGCCGAGCCCGGGCAGCGCCGCGACGCGCGGCCCTGGGCCGGCAGTGGCCGGGCGGGCCGATACGCCGCGTCCGGCCGGCCACGCGAACCAGCGGCGCGCCCCCGCTCGCGGCCGCGACCCCGGCCGAGCCGCGCCGCCATCCGGCGCGGGTTCCGCCCGGCTTGATCCGCGCGCGCGTTCGTCGTCGCTGCCCGCCGCCGGCAGCCCCGCGAGAATGCTCGCGCGCAGCGCATCCGGCGCGCGGTGATAGTCGGCCTGCCGCACCGCATGCCCCAGCGCGACGATCCGCTCGCGTGCGCGCCGGCACGCGTCGCACCCTTCGACATGCTGCTGGACGCGCAACGCATCGGGCGCCGACAACTCGCGGTCGACGTCCGCGTCCAGCAATGCGCGCGCTTCGTTACAGTCCATCGATCGCCTCCGATGCGGTTCCGCCCGCCGACGCACGTCCCGGCGCGCTTTCGCGTGCCGGCGTCTGCGTGCCGGCCAGCAGCGCAGCAAGCCGGCGCCGGCCGCGCGCGAGCCGCGACATCACGGTGCCGACCGGCACGTCGGCGATCGCCGCGATCTCGCGGTAGCTCAAATCCTCCATCTCGCGCAGCACCAGCACCTCGCGGTATTCGGGCGGCAGCTTCGCGAGCGCCGCGTTCACGAGCCGCACGTTCTCGCCGCGCAGCAGCTGCGCGAGCGGATCTTCCGTCGCCGGCTGCCAGTCGTCGGGCACGTCGGTGTCGTCGAGCGTGTCGGGCAGCGCGACCTCGTGCGCGTGGGTGCGGCGGCGCCACTCGGTGTACCAGGTGTGGCGCACGATCGTCAGCAGCCACGGCCGCGCGTTGTCGCCGCGGCACGAGTCGACGAAGCGGAGCGCGCGCATGCACGCGTCCTGGACGACGTCGTCCGCGTCGCCCGCATTGCCGCTCAGCCAGCGCGCGAGGTTGTACGCGGCGTCGAGGTGCGGCAGCACCAGCGCGCGAAACCGCTCGCCGCGCGCGAGCGCGTCGTGCTCCGCCCGCTCGTCGATCGCCTGTCCGGCTTGCCCCACATGACCTCCCTGGTCCCGGCGGCCGAAGCCGCACCCGTCTCGCGTCCGAAGCCGCGCCCGATCTCGCGCCCGGCGCCCGGACAGACCGGCAGCGCGCGCACTCGATGACCTTACCGCCGCTGCGTCGAGTTTATTCCCGCGCGAAGCCGGCGAAGCGCAAAAATTTGCGAGACGAAGGGGCCGCGCCCGTTACGGCGTGCTGCTCCAGTAGCCGGGCCGCGCATACGCGTCGCGCAGATAGTCGATGAAGTAGCGCACGCGCGCGGGCACGTAGCGCTGCTGCGGATACACCGCGAGGATGTCGTAGTCGGGCAGCGCGTATTCGTCGAGCACGGTCTCGAGCTCGCCCGTTTCGAGTTGCGCGGCGATTTCCCAGGTCGAACGCCAGCCGAGCCCGAGGCTTTCGGCCACCCAGCGGTGCAGCAGCTCGCCGTCGTTGCAGTCGAGATTGCCGGTCACGCGCATCGTCACGATCTTGCCGTGGCGCTGGAAATACCAGCCGCGGTTCTGGCCGCCCTGCAGGTTGAACGCGAGACAGTTGTGCTTCAGCAGGTCGTCGAGCGACTTCGGCCGGCCGTGCTTGCGGAAATACCCGGGCGTGCCGCACACCACGCGCCGGTTCGACGCGAGCTTCACCGCGACGAAGTTCGGATCGACCGCGCCGCCGATCCGGATCGACAGGTCATAGCCCTCGCGCACGAGATCGACGACGCGGTCGGTCAGGTTGAACGACAGCTGCATCTCCGGCTTGTCGGCCAGAAAGCCCGGCGCGTGCGGCGCGACGTGCTTGCGGCCGAACGCGGCCGGCGCCGACACGATCAGGTGGCCGCTCACCGCGCGTCGCCCGGCGGCCAGCTCGTTCTCGGCCTGGTCCCATTCGGACAGCAGCCCGCGACACCGCTCGAGGAACGCGGCACCCTCCTCGCTGACCACCAGCCGCCGCGTCGAGCGGTACATCAGCTTCACGCCGAGGCGCTTCTCGAGCGCATCGATGCGCCGCCCGAGCACCACCGGCGACACGCCCTCCTCGAGCGCGGCCGCCGCGAGGCTGCCGGCATCGGCCACCCGCACGAACGTCTCGATCTGCTTGAAGCGGTCCATCTTCCGTCTCCGTTCCGACCTCGGCGGGAAGCCCCGTCCGACGGTCATTCCATACTTTTAGTTTCGAAATAAGCGACTTCGGCTGATCTTATCAAACCTTTCCTGCATCCCTAAAGTGTTCCCAACAGACCGATTCGCACGATCCGCCACATTCAAGGAGACATTCATGGCCAAGATGAGAGCCGTCGACGCAGCCGTACTCGTGCTCGAGAAGGAAGGCATCCAGACCGCGTTCGGCGTGCCCGGCGCCGCGATCAACCCGTTCTACTCGGCCATGCGCAAGTCGGGCGGCATCAGCCACGTGCTGGCCCGTCACGTCGAAGGCGCATCGCACATGGCCGAAGGCTTCACGCGAGCCGCACCGGGCAACATCGGCGTGTGCATCGGCACGTCGGGCCCCGCCGGCACCGACATGATCACCGGCCTCTACTCCGCGTCGGCCGATTCGATTCCCATCCTCGCGATCACGGGCCAGGCGCCGCGCGCACGCCTCTACAAGGAAGATTTTCAGGCCGTCGACATCGAATCGATCGCGAAGCCGGTCACCAAGTGGGCCGTGACCGTGCGCGAACCGGCGCTCGTGCCGCGCGTGTTCCAGCAGGCGTTCCACCTGATGCGCTCGGGCCGTCCGGGCCCGGTGCTGGTCGACCTGCCGATCGACGTGCAGCTCGCCGAAATCGAATTCGACATCGACACGTACGAACCGCTGCCGGTCTACAAGCCCGCGGCCACCCGCGCGCAGATCGAGAAGGCGCTCGCGATGCTGAACGACGCGGACAAGCCGCTGATCGTGTCGGGCGGCGGCGTGCTCAACGCGGCGGCCGAAGACCTGCTCGTGCAGTTCGCCGAAACGGTCGGCGTGCCGGTGATCCCGACGCTGATGTCGTGGGGTGCGATTCCCGACGACCACCCGCTGATGGCCGGCATGGTCGGGCTGCAGACGTCGCATCGCTACGGCAACGCGACGATGCTCGCATCCGACTTCGTGCTCGGCATCGGTAACCGCTGGGCGAACCGCCACACGGGCAGCGTGGAGGTCTACACGAAGGGCCGCAAGTTCGTGCACGTCGACATCGAACCGACGCAGATCGGCCGCGTGTTCGGCCCCGATCTCGGCATCGTGTCGGACGCGAAGGCGGCGCTCGAGCTGTTCGTCGCGGTGGCACGGGAATGGAAGGCCGCCGGCAAGCTGAAGGACCGCAGCGCATGGGTCGCGGAATGCCAGGAACGCAAGCGCACGCTGCAGCGCAAGACCCACTTCGACAACGTGCCGGTCAAGCCGCAGCGCGTGTACGAGGAGATGAACAAGGTGTTCGGCCGCGATACCTGCTACGTCAGCACGATCGGCCTGTCGCAGATCGCCGCCGCGCAGTTCCTGCACGTGTTCAAGGCGCGCAACTGGATCAACTGCGGCCAGGCCGGCCCGCTCGGCTGGACGATCCCCGCCGCGCTCGGCGTGCGTGCGGCCGATCCGAGCCGCCCGATCGTCGCGCTGTCCGGCGACTACGACTTCCAGTTCATGATCGAGGAGCTGGCCGCCGGCGCGCAATTCAAGCTGCCGTACGTGCACGTCGTCGTGAACAACTCGTACCTCGGGCTGATCCGTCAGGCGCAGCGCGCGTTCGACATGGACTACTGCGTGCAGCTCGCGTTCGACAACGTGAACGCGCCGGAACTGAACGGCTATGGCGTCGATCACGTGGCGGTCGCCGAAGGCCTCGGCTGCAAGGCGCTGCGCGTGTTCAAGCCGGAAGAAATCGAGCCGGCGCTGCGCCAGGCGCAAACGCTCGCCGAGGAGTTCAGCGTGCCGGTGGTCGTCGAAGTGATCCTCGAGCGCGTGACGAACATCTCGATGGGCACCGAAATCGACGCGATCAACGAATTCGAGGAGCTCGCCGAAAAGGCCGAGCACGCGCCGACCGCAATCTCGATGCTCGACTG
The DNA here is from genome assembly GCF_001526365.1 of Burkholderia sp. MSMB1835. NCBI lineage: Bacteria > Pseudomonadati > Pseudomonadota > Betaproteobacteria > Burkholderiales > Burkholderiaceae > Burkholderia > Burkholderia sp. MSMB1835. The sequence continues at coordinate 189,544 of NZ_LOYP01000025.1, read as the reverse complement.
AACCGCACGACATTTTTTGACTGACCGACCGAAGAGGCTTAGCTCATGCCGAAGTTTGCTGCAAACCTGACCATGCTGTTCAACGAAGTGCCGTTCCTCGACCGCTTCAAGGCGGCCGCGGACGCGGGCTTCGACGCCGTCGAGTTCCTGTTCCCGTACCCGTACGCGAAAGAGGAACTCGCCGAGCGGCTCGAGACGCACCGCCTGCGCCTCGTGCTGCACAACCTGCCCGCCGGCAACTGGGATCAGGGTGAGCGCGGGATCGCGTGCCTGCCCGATCGCGTGAGCGAATTCCAGGAAGGCGTCGGCCGTGCGATCGAGTACGCGAAGGCGTTGAAGGTGCCGCAGTTGAACTGCCTCGTCGGCATCCCGTCGGCGAGCACGGCGCGCGACAAGACGTTCGTCACGATCGTCGACAACCTGCGCTTCGCCGCCGACGCGCTGAAGCGCGAAGGCATCCGCCTGCTGGTCGAGCCGTGCAACCGCTTCGACATCCCGGGCTTCGCGCTGAACCGCTCGTCCGAGGGGCTCGACGTGATCCGCGCGGTCGGCTCGGACAACCTGTTCCTGCAGTACGACATCTATCACATGCAACGCATGGAAGGCGAACTGGCCGCGACGATCGAACGCAACCTCGCGTCGATCGGCCACGTCCAGCTCGCGGACAACCCGGGCCGCAACGAGCCGGGCACCGGCGAGATCAATTACGCGTTCCTGTTCGCGCTGCTCGACCGGCTCGGCTATGCCGGCTACGTCGGCTGCGAATACAAGCCCCGTACCACCACGACGGAAGGCCTCGGCTGGCTGCAAAGCGTGGCCGGCTGCGCACCGGCGTCGGCGCGTCGCGCCGCCTGAGTCGCGCCCTTCCCGTTTTCAGCCCTATAGGAGACTTTCACATGGCAACCATCGGTTTCATCGGCCTCGGCATCATGGGCGCGCACATGGCGCGCAACCTGCTCAAGGGCGACCATCAGCTCGTCGTGAACGGTGCGTTCCCGATTCCGGACGACCTGCGCGGCAGCGCGAAGGTCGTCGCGAACTCGACCGAAGTCGCGCAGCACGCCGACATCATCATCTCGATGGTGCCGGACACGCCCGACGTGCGTAACGTGCTGTTCGCCGACGACGGCGTCGCGAAGGGCCTGACGGCCGGCAAGCTCGTGATCGACATGAGCTCGATCTCGCCGCTCGACACGCAGGCATTCGCGAAGCAGATCAACGCGCTCGGCTGCGACTACCTCGACGCGCCGGTGTCCGGCGGCGAAGTCGGCGCACGCGAAGCGACGCTGACGATCATGGTCGGCGGCCCGGAAAAGGCGTTCGAGCGCGCGAAGCCGCTGTTCGAGAAGATGGGCAAGAACATCACGCTCGTCGGCGACAACGGTGCCGGCCAGACCTGCAAGGTCGCGAACCAGATCATCGTCGCGCTGAACATCGAGGCGGTCGGCGAAGCGCTGCTGTTCGCCGCCCGTTCGGGCGCCGATCCGGAGCGCGTGCGCCAGGCGCTGATGGGCGGGTTCGCCGCGTCGCGCATCCTCGAAGTGCACGGTGCGCGGATGACCAAGCGCACGTTCGATCCGGGTTTCCGCATCGAGCTGCACCAGAAGGACCTGAACCTCGCGCTCGACGGCGCACGCAAGCTCGGCCTCGCGCTGCCGCACACCGCGAGCGCGCAGCAGCTGTTCAGCGTATGCGCCTCGCACGGCGGCAAGGCATGGGATCACTCGGCCCTCGTGCGCGCACTCGAGATCATGTCGAACTTCGAGATCGAGAAGACGCAGGGCTGAGCGCACGCCGCGACATGCCGTCGCGTTCGGCGGCTGCTTCGCCGGTGCGTTCGGCGAATGCCGCGGCAAATGCAATGACGCGCGATCCGCCGCCACGGCGGATGCGCGAACGACACAGGCGACCCGGCCACGGCCGGTCGCATCGATGCGCGGGCACACGCGCATCACGGTGGGGCGCCCCGCCGCGTATCGCTGAAACGCGTGCGCGACGGGGCGAAAAACGCCGCTCTGGGCTGAGAGCGGCGTGGTGGGGTCCGCAGCGGCACCCGGCGGCGCCGGGGAAGCCTTGGTCGGTCAGACGTCGTCGTCGGGTGTCCGCCTGTCGGATTTCGCGTATTACATTTCTTTACGTTCGAGCGTGCGATTTTTCATGCAATCGTCGCGTTGAACGCCTACACTTTCGCCACGCCTTTCGAGAAAACCGCCGCGCTTGCGCGCCCTTCGGGGCCCGCATCCAGCGCGGTGTTTTTTTCGCCACTTCACGGCGCGTTTTCTTTTCAACCACCTAAGGAGTGCAACGATGGGTCTTCTTTCGTTTATCAAGGAGGCGGGTGAAAAACTGCTGGGTCACGCCGATGCGCAGGCAGCGGAAGATCCGAATGCCGCGAACCAGACTGCGGCCGATGCCATCAAGAATTACATCAGCTCGCAAGGTCTCGACACGTCGAATCTGACGGTCGCGTTCGACGGCGCGTCGCGCACCGTCACGCTGTCGGGCAGCGTCGCCGATCTCGACACGAAGGCGAAGGTCAAGGTCGCGGCCGGCAACGTGCAAGGCGTCGCGGGCGTCAACGACGACGATCTGCAGCCGGACGATCCGGAAGTGCAATACCACGACGTGAAGCCGGGCGACACGCTGTCGGCGATCGCCAAGGAAGTGTATGGCGATGCGAGCAAGTACCCGGCGATCTTCGAGGCGAACAAGCCGATGCTGTCGAGCCCGGACCGGATCTACCCGGGCCAGAAGCTCGTGATTCCGCCGCAGTCCTGATCGTGCAGCCCTGAGCGTTCTCGCAGCACCGACGCAAAAATGGCAGGCCACCGGCCTGCCATTTTTTCATGCGCGCCGCCCGCCGCCCGAGCGGCGGCCAGCCGTCACAGCGTATCGAACGCGTGCTGCAGTGCGTCTCGATCCCGAATGCCGTTCGCGAGCGCGAGCATCAGCAGCACGCGCGCCTTGAACGGGTGCAGCGAGCCCGCGCTCACGAAACCGAGCGCATCGTCGCTCGCGGCGCCGTTGCGCATCACATGCCCCGAACCGACGCGCGACGCACGGACCACCGCCACGCCCGCGTTCGCCGCATCGGCGAGCGCCGCCTGCAGCGCCGCATGGATCGAGCCGTTGCCGGTGCCCGCGACGACGAGGCCGCGCACGCCGGCCGCGACGAGCGCGTCGACGGCCGTGCGCGTCACGCCCGCATAGCTCGCGACGACTTCGACCGGCGGCCAGGTCGCGGCGATCGCCAGCTGCGTGTCGCGCGTGCGCGTGACGCGGCGCGCGAATTCGACGCGGCCGTCCTGCACCCAGCCGAGCGCGCCGAGCTCCGGCGACTGGAACGCGTCGACCGCATAGGTGCTCGTCTTCACGACATCGCGCGCGCCGTGGATCCGGTTGTTGAACGCGACCAGCACGCCCTGCCCGCGCGCGGCCGGATGCGCGGCCACCGTCACCGCGTTCAGCAGGTTCAGCGGGCCGTCGGACGACAGCGCGGTGGCCGGCCGCATCGCGGCCGTCAGCACGACCGGCTTGTCGCCCCGCACGACCAGATGCAGCGCATACGCGGTTTCCTCGAGCGTATCGGTGCCGTGGGTGATCACGATGCCGTCGACGGCCGGGTCGGCCATCAGCGCGTCGATCCGCGCGGCGAGCGTGTTCCACAGCGGCAGTGCGAGATCCTTGCTGTCGATGCTGGCGACCTGTTCCGCGTCGATGCGTGCGACCGACGCGAGCGCCGGCACGGCGTCGACCAGGAAATTGACGCCGAGCGCGCCGGCCTGATAGCCGGCCGTGCTGGCCGCGTCGGGCGCGGCGCCGGCGATCGTGCCGCCGGTGGCGAGTACGGCGATGCGCGGCAGTGTCGCCGCGGACGAAGGGGATGCGGTGTTCGGTGTATTCATGGCCGCGATTGTAATGGCTCCCGGCCGCGAGCCGGCAGGTTCCGGCGCGGCGGCCGACGACAGCCGGCGCGCATCATGGTTTGTCCCGATCTCCGGGCCGCGCGCGGCGTCAACGGCCGTGGCGTCCGCAACGTTATAGAAAGTGCCGTTTTGGTGTTTTCACCTTGATTTGCCATAATCGGAGCGCGTGGTGCGATGCGGCCCTGTCCTCATCGCGTCGTACTTCGTGACGGCGTCGATCACACGCAATTCACCCCATGGGAGTGTCGAAATGAAAATCCAATCGCTCGTAGCCGCAGTGCTTCTCGGCGGCATGCTGGCTTCCCCCGCCTTCGCGGCGAACAGCCAGCAGGACAAGATGAAGGCCTGCAACACCCAGGCAGCCGGCAAGACGGGCGACGAACGCAAGGCGTTCATGAAGGACTGCCTGTCGGCGAAGCCCGCGAAGGCGATGACGCAGCAGGAAAAGATGAAGGCGTGCAATACGCAGGCCACCGGCAAGAAGGGTGACGATCGCAAGGCGTTCATGAAGAGCTGCCTGAGCAACCAGCCGGCCGCCTGAGTCCCGGCGCTCCCGTCCCGAATGCCGCGTCCCGCTTCGGCGGGCGCGGCATTTTCGTTTTCGTTGCATGCGCATCGACGCATGCATTCCCGTCTTTCCCGCCCCGTTTTTTCCGACTGCCGGCCCGGCGCCGCCACATGGTGCGGCATTTCGCCGCGTTTTCTTCTATGATGGCTGCAACGCGGCCCACCCAAGACCAAGAAGCGCCATCGGGCCGCCCTCGAGACGGACGCGCACGCGCGTCAAACGGAGGCTTGGATGGCATGGAGACAACACCGCTGGTTCCGCCGCTGGCTGATCGTGATCGTGTTCTGGGCGGTGCCCGTCGCGATCGTCGCCGTACGCGAGATCCGCGAGGAAATGGCCTACAACAAGGCGGACCTGCAGCTCGCGCTGACCACCTGGCAGCTCACCGACGCGCAGCAGGCCGCCGGCGCCGCCGCGAAGTGTCACGGCGATCCTGACGAAGCGCGCGCGGCCGGCTGCCCGGCCGACGTGCTCGCCGCCAACGCGCCGCGCCAGCAGGCGGCGCGCGACGAATACGTGGTACGCCGCAATACGCTCGCGGGCTATCTGTGGCATGCGTTCGTCGGCTACTGGGTCGTCCCGGCCGCGTTCCTGTTCGCGTGCGGCATCGTGATCGCGCTGATCCGCCGCGCGCTTCGCCGCCCGCCGATCAAGCCGCCCGTTCCGCCCGTCACACACTGACACGGGCGCGCGCTGCACACGCCGCGCCCCCCCCCCCCGGCCGTCGCGCGCCCCGCATGCCGACCCGCCCCTCGCGCGTCGGCGCCGCATCGTCCGTTGGCGCGCCGCGACACCCCCACGCGATTTGACGCTTTTTCACGCGGCAACGAAAAGAGGCCGTAATCCGCTGTGATATAACTGCCGACGTGATCCGCTCCTTGAGCGAGACTCACTCCGAACGTCATCCGATGGAGAACAACGATGCAAAAACGGAATCTTGTGCTGAAAGCCGCCGCTGCGCTCATCGTCGGTAGCCTCGCGCTCACCGGTTGCACCACCACCCCGGACAAGCCGGACAACGCCGCGACCAACGCGTCCAAACGCCAGTCGATCGACGCGAGCGTCGACGCCACGCTGTCGCGCATGTACTCCACGGTCAAGGGTTCGCGCGAACTCGTCGCGAAATCGCGCGGCGTGCTGGTCTTCCCCGAAGTGCTGCAAGCCGGCTTCATCGTCGGCGGCCAGTCCGGCAACGGCGCGCTGCGCGTCGGCGGCAGCACGGTCGGCTACTACAACACGTCGTCGCTGTCGGTCGGCCTGCAGGCCGGCGCGCAGTCGAAGGCGATCGTGTTCCTGTTCATGACGCAGCAGGCGCTCGACGAATTCCGCAACTCGGACGGCTGGGCCGCCGGCGCCGGCGCATCGGTCGCACTCGTGAAGATGGGCGCGAACGGCGCGGTCGACTCCAACACGGCCACCGCACCGGTCCAGGTCGTCGTGCTGACCAACGCCGGCCTGATGGGCGACGTGTCGATCAACGGCACGAAGGTCACGAAGCTCAAGATCTGACGTTGACGCCCTGCTCGCGCGGGCCACGCGCGGGTCGTGCGCAAACGGCGATGTCCTCGCGGGCATCGCCGTTTTTTTATCCGCCGGCGCGCTGCGCCAACGCGGCCGGGTCGGTCGGGCCGCTCAGGTCGTCGAGTCGATCACCTTGAAGCGCGAGCGCTTCTGCGCGCGGATCACCGACTGGTACACGTCCACGTACTGCTGCGCCATCCGGCGCGACGTGAAACGCGCCTCGAAGCGCTGCCGCACGCGCGCACGCGGCAGCAGGTGCAGCCGGTTCACGGCGGCCACCGCGCTGATTTCATCCTCGACGATGAAACCCGACACGCCCTCGTCCACCACTTCCGGCACCGCACCGCGGTTGAACGCGATCACCGGCGTGCCGCACGACATCGCCTCGATCATCACCAGGCCGAACGGTTCCGGCCAGTCGATCGGAAACAGCAGCGCATGCGCGCCCGACAGGAATTCAGCCTTCTCGTGATCGGCGATCTCGCCGACGTATTCGACGTGCGGCAACGCGAAGAGCGGCTTGATCTCGCGGTCGAAGTATTCCTGGTCGGCCGCGTCGATCTTCGCGGCGATCCGGATCGGCAACCCGCACTGGCCGGCAATGCGGATCGCGGTGTCGACGCGTTTTTCCGGCGAGATGCGGCCGAGGAACGCGAGATAGCGCGGCTCGACCGGCTGCGGCATGTACAGCGTCTCGGGCAGCCCGTGATAGACGGTCGTCAGCCATTTCGCCTGCGGCAACGGCTGGCGCTGTGAATTGGAAATCGAGATCACCGGCGCCGTGTTGAACGTGTCGAACACCGGTTGCTGCTCGGGCAGGTCGAGCCGGCCGTGCAGCGTCGTCACGTAGGGCGTTTCCTGCCGGTTGAAGACCGAGAACGAGTAGTAGTCCATGTGGAAATGGAGCACGTCGAAATCCTTCGCGCGGCGCGCGACCGTCTCCATCAGCAGCATGTGCGGCGCGACCCGGTCGCGGATCGACGAATCGAGTCGCAGCGCGCGCGGCCACACGGGCTCGAGCTTCGCCCGCGTCGTCGAATCGCCGCTCGCGAACAGCGTCACATCGTGGCCGAGCTCGACGAGCGCCTCGGTGATGTAGGACACGACGCGCTCCGTGCCGCCATACAGCTTCGGCGGTACGGATTCGGTCAGCGGGGCGATCTGCGCAATTCTCATGGTCCACGTCTCCTGTGTCCTGTCCGTTGCGGGACGGCCCGCAGCGCCGCGCTTGCGCGCGCACGCCCCGCGTCCATCCCGCGCCGGCCGACGCGGCGCCAGCCGGATATCCCATTATTATTCGCGATCCCGATGAGCGGAACCGCCGGTCTTTCATTTTTTGGGGGTTGTTACAGACCGGATACATTCCGCCGAGCGGGCCCGGCCGCCTCGCATCGAGGCCGCTCGGCGCCGATCCGGTGCCTTCGCGCGCCGTTCGCGACCCAACGCACACCATCAGGCCGTCAGCGCGACGGCCACTTCCAGGCCGGCAGGTCGCGCGAGTCGGCATCGACGAGCGCGGTCGCGCCGAGCTGCTTGTCGAGCACCAGCGATTCGCAGCCGGCCTCGCGCTCGAGCGTCGCGATGAGCCGCGCCGCGTGCGACACGACCAGCACCTGCGAATGCCGGGCGGCCTGCGCGATCAGGCGGCCGAGCGCCGGCAGCAGATCGGGATGCAGGCTCGTCTCGGGTTCGTTCAGCACCATCAGCGCCGGCGGCCGCGGCGTCAACAGCGCGGCCGCGAGCAGCAGGTAGCGCAGCGTGCCGTCGGACAGCTCGGCCGACGCCAGCGGCCGCAGCAGCCCCGGCTGGCGCATCAGCACGTCGAAACGGCCGCGGCCGCCCGGATTGTCGATCTCGACCGACGCGCCGGGAAACGCGTCGTCGATCGCCGCGTCGAGCGCCGCCGCGTCGCCGATTTCGCGGATCGTCTGCAGCGCGGCGGCCAGGTCGGCCCCGTCGTCCGCGAGCACCGGCGTATGGGTGCCGATGTGCGACTGGCGCGCCGGCGCCTGCGCATCGGTCCGGAAATGGTCGTAGAAGCGCCACGAACGAATCCGTTCGCGCACCGCGATCATCTCGGGCGCGCCGGTCGGATCGGCGAACTCGGTCATCATGCTGTCGAAGCTCGCGACCGGTTGCGGAATCGTCCGCCAGTCGCCCGACGCGGTACGCGCGCGAATCTGCGCGCCCTGCCGGTCGACCAGCAGCGCGGACGGGCGCGGCAACGCGCCGCCCCAGATGCATTCGCGCTTGATCACCGGATCGAGCGCGAACTGCGAGCTGCTCGGCAGCGGCAGGCCGAGATCGATCGAATAGCCGAAATCGTCGCACGCAAAGCCGAGCTTCAGGCTCACCGGCCCGTTGCGCACGGTGCCCGTCACCGGCACCTCGCCGGCCAGCATCGCGCGCGAGAAGCGCTCGGGCCCGGCCCACAACGTCGACGGCAAGCCGCCCTCGCGCGCGAGCGACGGGATCACGCGCCCCTGCGCGGTGTCGGCGAGCAGCCTCAGCGCGCGGTACACGCTCGACTTGCCGCTGCCGTTCGGCCCCGTGACGACGTTGAGCGCCGCGAGCGGCACGATCAGCTCGCGCAGCGAGCGGTAATTGGCGATGGCGAGCGTCTTCAGCGCGGTCATGGGAATGGGCGATGGGGCATGGCAGGCCGGCGCCGGGCCGCGTTCAGCGGCCGTCGACGGCCTGCGGGTCGGCTGCGGTGTTGGCCGCCGTGCTGGCGGCAGGCGAGCGCGCGTGCGGCCGTTCGGGATTCGGCGCATCGGGCGCGGATTCGTGCGGATACAGCTCCATCCGGCTGCGCGGCAGGCATTGCGGATAGCGGTTCTGCAGATAGGCGATCAGCCCTTCGCGCACGCGGCAGCGCAGATCCCAGCACGACGACGAGTCGGCCGCGCTGACGAGCGCACGCAGTTGCATCGTGCGCTCCGTCGCGTCGGTCACCTGCAGCACCTGCACGCGGCCGTCCCATTCCGGCGCGGCGTGGACGAGCCGTGCGAGTTCCTCGCGCAGCGGCGCGAGCGGCGTGCGGTAATCGACCGACAGGTAAACGGTGCCGATGATCTCCGCGCTGCTGCGCGTCCAGTTCGTGAACGGGTTCTCGATGATCCACTGCAACGGCACGACGAGACGCCGCTGATCCCACAGCCGCACCGACACGAACGAGCCGGTGATTTCCTCGATGCGCCCCCACTCGCCCTGGATCACGACCACGTCGTCGAGCCGGATCGGCTGCGTGAGCGCGATCTGCAACCCGGCAATCAGGTTGCCGAGCACCGGCCGCGCGGCGATACCGGCGACCAGCCCTGCCACACCGGCCGACGCCAGCAGGCTCGCGCCGATCTGACGCACGTTCGGGAACGTCATCAGCGCGGCGCCGGTGCCGATGATCACGATCAGCACCATCACGGTCCGCACGAGTACCTTGGCCTGCGTATGGACGCGCCGCGCCTGGAGGTTGTCGGCCGTGTCGATCGGATGGGCCTGGATGATCGCGTCGCCGACGCCGGCCGCGAGCCGCACCAGCAGCCACGTGAGCGACACGATGGAGCCGACGGCAGCCGCGGTGCGCATGCCGCGCACGAACGACATGCCGTCGTCCGCCTGGAGCCACAGGAATTCGAGCGCCAGCAACGCCAGCACGACGAGCGACGGCTTGTCGATGTAGCGCAGGATCGCGCTCATCAGCGGATACGGCTGCGCGACGCGCTTGACGATGCGTGCGCCGAGGCGGTGCACGACCGCGACGACCAGTATGACGATGACCGACACGCCCAGCGTGCCGAGCCACGAATGCAACGGCGCATCGGCGATGCGCTGCAGTTCCTCGATTGAAATCATCGGCGCCCTCGCGTGATGAAGCGCACAGGCTTCGTCCTGGATGCGTCGGCGACGTCCGGGCCACGCACGCGCCCGGACACGGCGTCAGATCAGCTGCCGCTCCTGCAGGGAAACGCCTTGCCGAGACCGAGCGACACCGCGGTGCTCGCGTTGTAGTCGGCCAGCTTCGGATTTTCCGCGATGTACTTGCGCACCGCGTCCGTCATCTGTTGCGCCCGGATGTCGGGCGGCAGGCAGAAGTACTGACCGACGCGCGGCCCCGTGGTGCCGCCGATCGCATCGATCGTGTTGTAGACGCCGTCGGCGGCGCCTTCGATATAGGCCGCGCACGACGCCCGCGACTTGACGTCCGTCTTCGCGCACAGCCGGTCGAGATCCGCGCCCGTGAAAGCCGCCGCCGACAACGGCACGGCAAACGCCGCGGCACAAAACATTGCGCGCAACATGGTGTTCCTTATGTCTATGCGGCGGGGGACCGCCTGCTGCGTTGGCCGGTGCGGCGCCGGATGCCCCGTTCCGGCCGGAAGGCGGCCGGGCGGACAGGCGCCGCCGCACCAAAAACCGTTATTTTGCACTCTTTTGAGCATCTGCCGGCGTCGCTGCACCGATACGCGTCGTCCGCTTGCTCAGGATCTCGATCGCGTCCGGCGCGTTGTAGTGCTTCGCGAACTCGAGCGCGGTGATGCCGAGCTGGTTCTTCACCTGCGGATCGGCGCCCTGGTCGAGCAGCAGCGTGACCGTCGACGCATGGTTGCCGCGCGCGGCCATCATCAGCGGCGTCGTGCCGTTCGGCGACGCGGTGTCGATGTACGCGTCGTGGTCGAGCAGCACCTTGACGACCGCGTCGTGGCCGTTGGTCGCCGCGTAGTGCAGCGGCGCCCAGCCCTTCTTGCTGACTTCCGCGCCCTTGTCGATCAGCAGCTTGACGAGGTCGAGGTCGCCGTTCAGCGACGCGAGCATCAGCGCGTTTTCGCCGGCCTTGTCTTCCTTCTCGAGATCGACGTTCGGCGTCGTGGCGATCGCCGCCGCGACCTTGTCGGATTTCTCGCGCGCGGCGATCACGAGGATCGGGTCGCCGTTCGGCGCGAGCGTGTTCGGATCGAGCTTGCCGCTCTTGAGCTGCTTGCCGATATCGGCGATGTCGTCGAACTTGACGGCCTTGACGATCGCGTCGAGCGACTCGGCATGCGCGCCGGCGGCGGCGAACAGCCCGCTCGCGACGAATGCGGCCGCAACGAGTGCGCGTTTGGGCAGATGGTTGGTCGGCTTCGTCATTGTTGTGGGCTCCTTCCCTGGGTTGTCGGCTGCGCGCCCGTCGTTAGCGGGCGATCTTGAACAGCCGGAAAAAGTTCTGCGTCGTCGCATCGGCGAGCGCCTCGACGGCGATCCCGCGTTCGGATGCGATAAAGCGTCCGACATGGCTGACGTACGCAGGTTCATTCGGCTTGCCGCGATACGGCACCGGCGCGAGGTACGGCGAGTCGGTCTCGATCAGCAGCCGGTCGAGCGGCACGCGCCGCGCGACGTCCTGCACGTCGGTCGCGTTCTTGAACGTGACGATACCCGACAGCGAGATATGGAAGTTCTGCGCGAGCGCCTGCTCGGCGACCGGCCACGGCTCGGTGAAGCAGTGCATCACGCCGCCCGGCACGTCCGCGCGTTCCTCGGCCATGATGCGCAGCGTGTCTTCCGACGACGCGCGCGTGTGGACGATCAGCGGCTTCATCGTCGCGGTCGCCGCGCGGATGTGCGTGCGAAAGCGTTCGCGCTGCCATTCCATGTCGGCGATCGAGCGGCCTTCGAGGCGATAGTAGTCGAGGCCGGTTTCGCCGATCGCGACGACCTTCGGGTGCGCGGCCAGCTCGACGAGCTCCGCGAGCGTCGGCTCGCGCGCATCCTCGTGATCGGGATGCACGCCGACCGATGCGTACACGTTGTCGTGCGCGTCGGCGATCGCGAGTACGTCGGGCAGCGTCTCGAAATCGACCGACACGCACAGCGCGTGCGTGACGTCGTGCTCGCGCATGTTCTCGAGAACGGCCGGCAGACGGTCGGCTAGGCCCTTGAAATTGATGTGGCAGTGAGAGTCGACGAACATCGTGTTTCCTGAATACGTGAGACGGGCGCTCATGCGCCCGCCGGCATGCGGCACCGGGCGACGTGGGTGGATCGGCCGACCACGGTCGCGCCCCCGCTTGATCCGTTCATCGTTTCGCAACCCATCGGAAACAATGCCGGATCAAACGAACATTTCCCGATATCCGAGAAACAATTCCTCGAATACCAGCCGTGCGTTGAGCGGATGGTTCTCGACCGTCCGCTGCCGCGTCACGGCTTTCATGAAGCGCGCGAATGCGTTCGCGTCGACCGCTTCCGCGCAGCGCGCCAGGGCTGCCGCATGCATCGGGAAGTAGCGCGGCGCACCGACCATCCGCTGGGCGAGCAGATCGTACAGCCAGCGCTGCAGCCAGCCGAGCACCAGCGGCACCGGCAGCTTCTGCAGCGTCTCGCCGCACGCGAACGGATCGCAGGCCGCACCGGCGGCCAGTTGCCCGAGCGTGTAGTCGCGCAACGGACGGTTCTCGTCGCTCGCGAGCGCCAGCGCGGCGAGCGGCGCGCCGCCGGCTTCGGCGAGCAGCGCGCTGGCGTGGTCGACACCCTGCGCCGCGAGCCACGCGGCGGCGGCCTCCGGCGCCGGCACGGTCATCGGCCACTGGCGGCAGCGGCTGATGATCGTCGGCAACAAGCGGTCGATGCGCGCCGACACGAGCAGGAACACGACGCCCGGCGGCGGTTCCTCCAGCGTTTTCAGCAGCGCGTTCGACGCGGCCACATTGAGCGCCTCGGCCGGATACAGCACGACGACGCGCGCGCCGCCGCGGTGCGAACCCACCCCGCAGAAGTCGAGCAGCGCGCGCACCTGCTCGATCTTGATTTCCTTGCTCGGCGCCCGCGTCTTCTTGCCGCCTTCGTCCGCGTCGGCCGGCTTCGCGTCGTCCGCCGCACCCGGCGCCTCGCCCGCCAGCGCCTCGGGCAGCACGATCCGGTAGTCCGGATGGTTGCCCTGCGAGAACCAGTTGCAGGCCGCGCAGGCGCCGCACGGCTCGCCGTTCGGTTGCGGCGATTCGCACAGGAAACCCTGCGCGAGATGCTGCGCGAACTGCAGCTTGCCGATCCCGGCCTGGCCGTGCAGCAGCAGCGCATGCGGCCATTGCGCGCGCAGTTGCTGCAGGCGGTTCCAGTCGTCGGTTTGCCACGGATAGATCATGGGGGCGTTCCTTGCGGGTTACAGCGCGGCGAGCACGCGTTCGAGCTGCTGGCGGATCTCGGGAATCGATCGCGTCGCGTCGACGACCGCGAAGCGGTGCGGCGCCTCTTCCGCGCGCCGCAGATATTCGGCGCGTGTGCGGGTAAAGAACGCGTCGGACTCGCTTTCGAACTTGTCCGGCATACGCGCGGCGCCGCGACGCTCGCTCGCGACCTGCGGCGCGACGTCGAACAGCACCGTGAGATCGGGCTGGAAACCGCCCTGCACCCAGCGCTCGAGCGTCTCGAGCTTGTCGCGCGGCAGCCCGCGGCCGCCGCCCTGGTATGCGAAGGTCGCGTCGGTGAAGCGATCCGACACGACCCAGTCGCCGCGCGCGAGCGCCGGCTCGATCACGAGCGCGAGGTGCTCGCGACGCGCGGCGAACATCAGCAGCGCTTCCGTCTCGAGATCCATCGGCTGGTTCAGCAGGATCTCGCGCAGTTTCTCGCCGAGCTGCGTGCCGCCCGGCTCGCGGGTGACGACGACCTGCCGGCCGGCCGCGGCCAGCCGGTCCTGGAGGCGTTCGCAGAACCATGACAGGTGGGTGGTCTTCCCCGCCCCGTCGATGCCTTCGAACGTGATGAATTTACCGCTCGCCATTATTGACCTCGTATGTACTTGTCCACGGCCTTGTTGTGGTCGCCGAGCGTGTCCGAGAACACGCTCGTGCCGTCGCCCTTCGCGACGAAATAGAGCGCGCTCGTCGGGGCCGGATTGATCGCCGCCTGCAGCGCGGCGACACCCGGCAACGCGATCGGCGTGGGCGGCAGCCCGCGTCGGGTGTAGGTATTGTAAGGAGTGTCGGCCTGCAGGTCGCGCTTGCGCAGACGGCCGTCGTACGCGTCGCCGAGCCCGTAGATCACCGACGGATCGGTCTGCAGCGGCATGCCGATGCGCAGCCGGTTCGCGAACACGGCCGCGACGAACGCGCGGTCGGCCGCATGGCCGGTTTCCTTCTCGACGATCGACGCGATCGTCAGCATTTCGTAAGGCGTCTTGTACGGCAGCCCCGGCGTGCGCGCGGCCCATGCCTCGTCGACGCGCGTCTGCATCAGGCGATAGGCGCGCCGGTAGATGTTCAGGTCGCTCGTGCCCTTGTCGAACAGGTAGGTATCGGGAAAGAACAGCCCCTCGCCGCTGCCGCGCTGCACCGCGCTGTCCGATGCGCCGATCGCGCGCAGCAGCTCGGCGTCGCTCATGCCGGCCGTCGAATGCGCGAGATCGGGGTTCGCGTCGAGCTCCGCGCGCATCCGCTTGAAGGTCCAGCCCTCGATGACCGTCGCGACGTACTCGTTCACGTCGCCGCGCGCGATCTTCTGCAGCACGTCGTAAGGCGTGATGCCGGTCTTGAATTCGTAGTTGCCCGATTTGAGCCGGCTCGACAGCCCGAGCACGCGCGTCATCGCGACGAAGGCGAGCGGCTCGACCGGCACGCCGCCGCGCTTGAGCTGCGACGCGACGCTTTTCACGCTGCTGCGCGGCTTGATCGTGACGTCGAGCGATGCCGAACCCAGCGACAGCGGCCGGGTCGCCCAGTAATACCCGCCGCCCGCGCCGGCAGCGGCCACAACGACGGCCAGCGCCACGATCGTCGCGGCGCATTTCTTCAGTAGGGACATGGAAACGTGACTCAGGTAAGACCCATATAATACTTGCTCGCCTCCGTCAAAGTCAGGGTTGACTGTTCCCTCATTCCATGAGCACACCGTTCGCTTCACCCGCTGCCCAGGCCGCATCTGCCTCGCTCCCCGTTTTCCCCCGCCCGTCCGCCGCCGATTTCGACGCGCCGGGCGCCTGCATGCCGCTGCCGCAGTTCGGCGTGATCGACGTGGCCGGCGACGACGCCGCGACGTTCCTGCACAGCCAGCTCACCAACGACATCGAGCATCTCGATGCCGGCAGCGCGCGGCTGTCCGGGTACTGCTCGCCGAAGGGCCGCCTGCTCGCGTCGTTCCTCGCGTGGCGGGCCGGCCACGGCGTGCGCCTGCTCGTGTCGAAGGACGTGCAGCCGGCCGTGCAGAAGCGGCTGTCGATGTTCGTGCTGCGCTCGAAGGCGAAGCTGACGGACGCGAGCGACACGCTCGCGGTGGCCGGCTTCGTCGGCGACGTGCGCGAGGCGCTGTCGGGTATCTTCGATGCGCTGCCCGACGGCGTGCACGTGAAGGTCGACGGCCCGGCCGGCGCGCTGATCCGCGTGCCCGACGCGGCCGGCCGCAAGCGCTATCTGTGGATCGGCCCGCGCGTCGAAGTCGATGCGCGCATCGCCGCGCTCACCGGCACGCTGCCCGTCGTGTCGCCCGCCGTGTGGGACTGGCTCGACGTTCGCGCGGGCGAGCCGCGCATCACGCAGCCGGCCGTCGAGCAGTTCGTCCCGCAGATGGTCAACTTCGACGTGATCGGTGCCGTTAACTTCAGGAAAGGGTGCTACCCGGGCCAGGAAGTCGTGGCGCGCAGCCAGTACCGCGGCACGATCAAGCGCCGCACCGCGCTCGCGCACGTCGCCGGCGAGACCGATACCGTGCATGCCGGCGTCGAGCTGTTCCACAGCGACGACCCGGGCCAGCCGTGCGGGATGATCGTCAATGCGGCGGCCGCGCCGGCGGGCGGCGTCGACGCGCTGGTCGAGATCAAGCTCGCCGCGCTCGACAGCGGCACGGTGCACCTCGGTTCGGCCGACGGCTCGGTGCTCGCGTTCGACGCGCTGCCGTACGCGTGGCCGACCGAAGCGTGATGCACTGACAACCCGTTCGCGGGCCGGCTCGCGAGTCGCAGCCGGCGCGCGACGTTTCCTGCGAGAGATTCGCCCGATGTGTCTGATTGCCTTCGACTGGCAGCCCGATGCCGCCGCCGGTCCCGTCTTTACCCTCGCCGCCAATCGCGACGAGTTCTTTCGCCGGACCAGCGCGCCGCTCTCGTGGTGGGAGGACGTGCCGGGCGTACTGGCCGGTCGCGATCTCGAAGCGGGCGGCACGTGGCTCGGCGTATCGCGCGACGGCCGCTTCGCCGCGCT
The DNA here is from genome assembly GCF_001526365.1 of Burkholderia sp. MSMB1835. NCBI lineage: Bacteria > Pseudomonadati > Pseudomonadota > Betaproteobacteria > Burkholderiales > Burkholderiaceae > Burkholderia > Burkholderia sp. MSMB1835. The sequence continues at coordinate 173,360 of NZ_LOYP01000025.1, read as the reverse complement.
GACCAACTACCGCGCGCCGTTCGACATCCGCGCGGGCGCGCCGACCCGCGGCAAGCTGGTATCCGACTTTCTCGGCGGCGCGTCCGTCGCGCCGCTCGACTATCTCGCGCAGCTTGCCGAACATGCGGCCGTGTACAACGGCTTCAACCTGCTCGTCGGCGACTGGCGCCGGCGCGAACTCGCATGGTTCTGCAACCGCGCGCCCGAGGGCGAAAGTCGCGTCGCCGCGCCCGTCGCGATCGCGCCGGGCGTGCATGCGCTGTCGAACGCGCGGCTCGACACGCCCTGGCCGAAAGTGGTGCGCAAGCGCGCGGAGCTCGGCACGCTGCTCACCGACAATCCGACCCCGTCGCTCGACGAACTGATCGCGCTGATGCGCGACCCGCACGTCGTCGACGACGACGCGCTGCCGCACACGGGCATTCCGATCGAGCGCGAGCGTGCGCTGTCGGCTGCGTTCATCGAAACGCCCGAATACGGCACGCGCGGCACCACGGCGCTGCGCGTCACGATGAAGGAAGGCGTACGGCTGACGGTCGAGGTCAAGGAACGCAGCGACGACGACGGCTCGCACCGGACCGTCCGCCCGGGCGCGTTCGAGCGCGCGTTCGCGTTCGATATCGACGCGACGCGACCGCGCTGAACGCAAGCGTTGCGCGCTACGGCGCGCGTGCCATCTCGACGTGCGGCACGCCGGCCTCGACGAACGGTTCGCCGACCGCCGCGAACCCGTGCCGCAGATAGAACGACACCGCCGAATCCTGTGCGTACAGCCGCACGACGGCTTCGCCGCGACGCCGCGCGGCGTCCAGCAGCGCATTCAGCACGGCCGACCCGACACCCTGCCCGCGCATGTCGGCCAACACCGCGACGCGGCCGATCGTGCCGGACGGCAGCAACCGCCCCGTCGCGACCGCGCGGCGCAGCCCGGTCGCCGCATCGGTCCGGTACGCGACCGCATGCAGCGACAGCGGATCGTCGTCGTCGAGTTCCCATTCCGGCGGAATCTGCTGCTCGCGCACGAACACCGCGTCGCGAATCCGCGCAGCGTCGCCGCCCAGCACCGTCCAGTCGCCCGTTTCCACTTCGCCCGCGCCGTTCGTCATCGCAGCTCTCCCGCGGCGAGCGCGCCGTCGCGCGCTCGCCGTCAAACCTCGTCGAATGCAGCCTTCAGCGCCGCGACCGCATCGACATGCGCGGCCCGCACCTCCGGCACGTAGCCGCCCATCTTGAAGAATTCGTGGATCATCCCCGGATAGCGGACCAGCGTGACCGTGTTGCCGGCCGCGCGCAACTTGTCCGCGTACGCGGCGCCCTCGTCGCTCAACGGATCGAATTCGGCCGTCGCGATCCATGCCGGCGCGACACCCGCGAACGACGGCGCATCGCGCGTGCCGTCGAGCGGCGCGAAACGCCAGTCGTCGCGGTCCGCCCGATCGCGCACGTATTGCGTGAAGAACCACTGGATCGTGTCCTGCGTCAGCAGGTAGCCGTTCGCGAGCCGTGCATGCGATTCGGTGTCCTGGTAACCCGTCACGCCCGGATAGATCAGCAGTTGCAGCGCAAGACGGATGCCCGCATCGCGCGCGAGCACCGCGCAGACCGTCGCGAGCGTCCCGCCCGCACTGTCGCCGCCGACCGCCAGCCGCGCGGCGTCGATGCCGAACGCGGCGGCCTCGCGATGCAGCCACTGCAATGCGTCGTCCGCGTCGTTCACCGCGGTCGGAAACCGGTGTTCGGGCGCGAGCCGGTAGCCGACCGACAGCACCGCGCATTGCGCATCGTGCGCGAACATCCGGCACAGCGCATCGTGCGTGTCGACGCTGCCGACCGTGAAGCCGCCGCCGTGGTAGTACACGAGCGCGGGCAGCGGCTCCGCCAGGCTCGGCTCGACCGGCAGATACAGCCGCGCACCGATCGTGCGGCCGTCCCGCGTCGGCACGACGCATGCCTCCACCGAATGCATCGGCGCCGGCGCGACGTCGAGGATCGGCGCGCTCTTCTCGTACGCGGCGCGCGCCTGCTGCGGCGTCTGGTGGTGATACGACGGACGTTTCGCGCGCTCGATCATGTCGAGCACCTGGGCGATCTTCGGATTCAGCGGCATCGGTGTGGACGGCGCCCGCGTGGCGCCGTGAACGGACAAGCATGACATGATGCCACGCGCGCGCCCGGCGGGCGCGGCGCGCGGTGCGCCGGCCCGCCCGTGCGCCAAAGCAAGACGGCCCTGCCTCATCGAAGGGACAGGGCCGTGCGCGACGGATGCTTACGCGTCGCTTGGGCCGGGCTGGGCGTCAGGCGCGGTGCGCGAGCGTTGCCGCTTGATGTCACGGCCGACCGCGAGCCGCCGCATGTACTTGAACGTACCGAGCGCCTTCGCGACGAAATTGCCGTCGCTGTCGCGCACTTCGCCTTCGCAGTAGGCCATCGTCGTCGAGCGGTGCATCACGCGCCCGTAAGCGCGCAATTCGCCGCGGCCCGGCTGCATGAAGTTCACCTTCATCTCGACCGTGACGACGCCGACGCCGTCGTCGGTCAGGCTGCGCGCCGCCATCGCGAGCGCGATGTCGGCGAGCGTCATCGTCACGCCGCCGTGCGCGATGCTCCACGTGTTCATGTGGCGCTCCTCGAGCGGCAGCACGATCTCGCTCGCGCCATCCTTCGCGGACACGAGCTGCACGCCGAGCAGATCGACGAACGGGCTTTCGATCGACGGGCCTTCCGTCGGGGTTGCCGCGTCGCTCATCGTGCGTTGTCGACGATGTAGTCGACGCACTCGCGCGATTCGGCCACCGCGACGACGAATTTCTTCACTTCCTGGTGAACCGGATGCACCTGGTACGCATCGAGCGCGGCCTTGTCGGCGAAATCGGAGACGAGCACGATGTCGGCGGTCGCGTCGAGGCCCGGCGTCGCCACGCCGACGTCGATCTGCAAGGTGCCCGGCACGAGATCGCGGCAGCCTTCGAGCTTCTCCTTCAGCTTCAGCGCGTTCTGCGCACGCGTCGCGCCTTCCGCCGATTCCTTCAACTTCCACATGACGATATGTCTGATCACTTCGTTCGCTCCTGTTCGTGTGGGTTCGGCGAGTTGCCTGAAACCGTTGCCAGCCGGGCGCGTTCCGCCCTTCCGCCGTTCGCTCGCATGCGCTCGAGAATCGCGTTCGGCCGAGAAAAAACGGGTATCACCTGCGCTCTTCAAGGGCGGCACCCGCGTCTCATCGTGCCACTTGCCGACGTCGAGATCCGACGAGCAAACACAGGCGACAAGCCTACCAAACTTACCGACACCCATGGCGCCGTATCTCGAGGTTCGAGGAGCGCGAGCATACCGACGTCGAGTTGCACGACCGATATCGATCCAGAAAACGCGCGGCGCCGGGCTCGTCACGTCACGCCGAGATGTGTCCCGCCACGCCCCATCCCGGCTCGTCCTTCCGTCGGCCACTAGATGCTTCGCTGGTTCACACGCCGCGAAAGCGCTTCGGCGCTCTCCTTCCGCTCGCTGTACCGATCGACCAGGTACGGGCCGATGTCTCTCGTCAGCAACGTAAACTTCACCAATTCTTCCATCACGTCCACGACACGATCGAAATAAGCGGACGGCTTCATCCGCCCCGCTTCGTCGAATTCCATGAAAGCCTTCGCCACCGACGACTGGTTCGGGATGGTCAGCATGCGCATCCAGCGTCCGAGCACACGCATCTGGTTCACCGCGTTGAACGACTGCGAACCGCCGCTGACCTGCATCACCGCGAGCGTCTTGCCCTGCGTCGGTCGCACGGCGCCGACCGACAGCGGAATCCAGTCGACCTGCGACTTCATGATGCCCGTCATCGCGCCGTGCCGCTCCGGCGAGCACCACACCATCCCTTCCGACCACATCACGCGTTCGCGAAGCTCGACGACCTTCGGATGACTGTCGGGCGCGTCGTCCGGTAGAGGCAGTCCGCTCGGATTGAACACGCGGGCTTCGGCGCCCATCGCCGTGAGCAAGCGTGCCGCTTCCTCGACCAGCAGGCGGCTGAACGAGCGCTCGCGGAGCGAGCCATAGAGCAGCAGAATCCGGGGAGGATGCGTCGACGGCGCCGCCGGCCGCAACTGCGCGGCATCCGGCACGCGGAACTGCTCGGTGTCGAGTTGCGGTAGATCGTCCATGTAGTCGGTCATCTGCGGATTCTCCGGTGTACTCAGGCCCGATGCTCATACCAGCCCTTCGACCGGTTGACGACACGCACGACCAGCAACATCGCCGGCACCTCGACCAGCACGCCGACGACGGTCGCCAGCGCGGCGCCCGAGTGAAATCCGAACAGGCTGATTGCCGTGGCGACGGCCAGTTCGAAGAAGTTGGATGCACCGATGAGCGCCGACGGACATGCAACGCTGTGCTTCTCGCCGACCGTGCGGTTGAGCCAGTAAGCCAGTGCCGAATTGAAGAACACCTGAATCAGGATCGGCACCGCCAGCAGCGCGATCACGAGCGGCTGCGCCAGAATCGCGTCGCCTTGAAAGGCGAACAGGAGGACGAGCGTCGCGAGGAGCGCGGCGATCGACCAGGGAGCAGTCCTCACCATCGCGGCATCGAATGCAGCCGCGCCCTTGGCGAGCAGGCGCTTGCGCCACAACTGCGCGAAGATGACCGGAATGACGATGTACAGCACGACCGAGGCGAGCAGCGTCGCCCACGGCACGGTGATCGCCGACATGCCGAGCAGCAGGCCGACCATCGGTGCGAACGCGATCATCATGATGCTGTCGTTCAGCGCGACCTGCGACAACGTGAACAGCGGGTCGCCGCCCGTGAGTCGGCTCCACACGAACACCATCGCCGTACACGGCGCCGCGGCCAGCAGAATCAGGCCCGCGATGTAGCTGTCGAGCTGATGCGTCGGCAACATCGGTGCGAACAGGTGGCGAATGAACAGCCAGCCCAGCAATGCCATCGAGAACGGCTTGACGAGCCAGTTCACGACGAGTGTGACGCCGATGCCTTTCACGTGTCGACGTACCTCGTGCAACGCGGCAAAGTCGACCTTGACGAGCATCGGAACGATCATCACCCAGATCAGCAGCCCGACGGGCAGATTGACCTGCGCGTATTCGATCCGGCCGAGCTGCCGGAACAAACCGGGCAGCACCCGGCCGAGCGCGATACCCGCGACGATGCACAGCGCGACCCAGAGCGTGAGGTAGCGTTCGAAGAAATTGATGGCCGGCTTGGCGGCGGCCTTGCTCGGCGGGGCGGTGTCGTACGCGGTCATTGCACGGGGTTCGGTCTCGAAGGCGTCGCCCGCCGCTCACGTCGGCGGGCCGTCGTACGGGCGGTCAATGTCGCGCGATATCGGTCAATGCGTGCTGAAGCTCGGCATTGCTCATGCGTTCGAGCGGCAACGCCAGCAACTGCAGCATGCGATAGCCGATTGCTTGACGCGTCAGGTCGAACGCAAGTCGCCTGCCTTCGTCACCGCCGGCCGCATTCGACGGATCGGCGTAACCCCAATGGACCTTGACCGGGCTGCCGGGCCAGTACGGACACGTTTCGGCTGCCGCACTATCACACACCGTGATGACGACACGCATCTCGGGCGCGCCGTCGCCGGCGAATTCGTCCCAGCTTTTGCTGCGGTATCCGTCAACGTCGACGCCGGCGTTCGTCAACGCCTCCAGCGCGAACGGGTTGACGCGACCGCTCGGCGCGCTGCCGGCGCTGTACGCCCGGACGTCCTTGCCAAGCGTCGCGGCCCAGAAATTGAGCATGCCCTCCGCCAGCACGCTGCGGGCGGAGTTGTGGGTGCAGAGAATCAGTACGTTCGTGGTCATGGGCGATGCACGCGCATGCGTGTCGGGGCGTCAGGATTGGCAGCGATCGGGCGTCGGGCACGCCGACACCGGCGAACAGGGATTCCCGCCGCAGCAGTTCTCGGTGAGGTAGGCCAGCAAGCCGTTCATCGTCGCGAAATTTCCGCAATAGAACACGAAGCGGCCTTCCTGCCGGCTCGTCACGAGTTGCGCATGCGCGAGCTCCTTCAAATGGAACGACAGCGACGACGGCGGCACGTCCAGCAACGTGGCGATTTGCCCGGCCGGCATGCCTTCCGGCCCGGCCTGGACGAGCGCACGAAACACCGCGAGCCGGGATTCGTGCGCGAGCGCTGCAAGCGCAGCGATGATCTGATTTGTTTCCATATTTCCATAATAGTCGAAATATGGAACGTTGTGTAGCGAGTCAGATGAGCGACGATAGCCGCCACGCCTGCCCAAGGGGCGGTTCGGGTGGAGCGAAATCCACGAGCCTGGTTGAAGAGCAGGAACGCGGATTGCACTGCCGCCTGCGCACCGCCCCGGGGCGCGCCAGCTCGTGAGCCAAATGGCGAGACGAGCATGACGACTCCTTTCCTGTCCGGCATCAATCGCCGGCGCGATACGGTATTGCCGATCGGTTTCGTCACCGGATATCCGAAGTGAATTAATCCGCTTCCGTTAAATCGCACATTTTACCGGCGAGACGGGTAATAATTGCGGCCGGCTTTTCAATTCAATATTCGAAAACAAAAACATTATTGACTTCGACTTTCCCGTAAATTTAGAATCGCCTACAACGGCTTACGTATCATCTTCTTCGCCGTCCCGGATTCGCCACTCACCCGCGCGAAGGGCATGCGCATCGCCTTTTTCGCGGAACATCGACGCGTCGCCCTCTGTCGTTTTCAGCTTTCGGCATTTATCGGCCATTCGATTATTGTCAACCTGCTTTCTTTTCGAAGAATCGCAACATCCCGATTAATTCCAGTCATTCGCCAGAATGAATACAAGATGGGATCAAGCGGACCCGAGATCCGCCGATTAGAACATCCAGATAAAAATCGCCAGTCATCAGGAGGGACATCAACATGCATCGCCTTGCGAAGTCGCTGTGTCTCGGGCTCGTCTGTGCCGGTCTGCTGTCGGCCTGCAACGACGACGACGTCAAATCGAACAGCCCGCCGTCGAACACCGCCGCGTTGTCGTTCCGCATGGATACCGGCGGCCAGATCAACGCGTTCTACCGGCAGGACAAGGTCGCCGCGCACCTGCTCGTGCGCTCGTCGACGAAGCCGCGCCTGCTCGTGGTCTTCCCCGCCGGCAACAGCGGCACCGGGCTGTGGTTCGACGACACCGCGCAACCGGTGAACTGGAGCCTCGACACGCCGCCGTCCGCGTTGTCGGCCCCGGACGCACACGGGCGCCCGCTCTATGGCATCGGCGCCGACGTGTCGGTCGACACCGGTACGCTGACGATCCGCCAGGGCGTGCTCAGCAACGTGCGCTTCCTGCGCGACTTCAACGGCGGCGCCACGATTCCGCAACAGATCCTCACCGCGCCGACGGTCCAGGGCAGCACCGCGCAATGGCAACGCGACCGGATCGACGGCGCGCCCGGCTATACGCTGCGCATCACGCTGCGCGACGGCGGCAGCATCGCGCCGGCAGCGGGCGGCAAGCTGGTGCTGAGCGCGCCGGCGGGCTCGCACACGCTGAAGCTGCACGTCGATGCGCTGTCGGGCGAGACGCCGCTGTCGCCGATCACGCACGCCGACCTGTTCGCCCCGTCCGTGAATCCCGACCCGGTCAGCCAGAACGTGCTCGAATTCCTCAGCTTCAACGACAAGCTGCTGGCCGGCTCGTGGCAGTACGACACGTACTTCGGCCGCGACACGCTGATCTCGGTCCGCATGCTGATGCCCGTACTCGAACCGGCGGCGATCGAGGCCGGGCTGTCGTCGGTGCTGAGTCGCCTGTCGGCCGACGGCAAGGTCGCGCACGAGGAAGGCATCGGCGAATTCGCGCTGATCGACAACCAGAAGAACGGGCGGCCGAACGATGCGACACCGACCTACGACTACAAGATGATCGACAGCGACTACCTGCTCGCGCCGATCGCGGCCGCGTGGCTGATCGACGATACGCGCGGCCAGGCGCGCGCGGCCGCGTACCTGGCGCAGCGCGGCAGCGACGGACAGACCAACGGCAGCCGCCTCGTGGTCAATCTGCTGCACGTCGCGACGACCGCGCAGCCGTTCGCGCAGCAGCCGTCGGTCGCGAACCTGATCCATCTGCGGCCCGGCGAAATCGTCGGCAACTGGCGCGACAGCACCGACGGCCTCGGCGGCGGCGTGTACCCGTACGACGTGAACGCGGTGCTCGTGCCGGCCGCGCTGCGAGCGGCGAACGCGTTCCTCGCCCGCGGCCTGCTCGATCCGTACCTCGACGCCGGGCAGCGCGCGACGCTCGCCAACGCGGCGAACCAAGCGGCCATCTGGGAAACGCAGGCGCCGCCGCTGTTCCAGGTCAGCGTGCCGGCCGCGCAGGCGGCCACCGACGTATCGGCCTATGCGCCGTCCGCCGGCGTGCCGGCCGGCGCCGCGCCCAACGCGCCGCTGGCCTTCTACGCGCTGTCGCTCGACCAGCAGGGCAATCCGATTCCGGTGATGAATTCCGACGGCGGCTTCGCGCTGCTGTTCGGCACGCCGCCGGACGACCAGCTTCAGCGGATCGTCGCCGACGTCACGCGGCCGTTCCCGACCGGGCTCGTGACCGATGCCGGGATGCTGATCGCGAACCCCGCGTACGCGACCCCGTCGCTGTGGCCGAAGTTCACGAGCTCCGCGTATCACGGCACGGTGATCTGGTCATGGCAGCAGGCGATGTGGGTGGCCGGGCTCGATCGTCAGCTTGCGCGCCAGGACCTGTCGGCCACGACGCGCACGCTGCTCACGCAGGCGCGGCAGACGATCTGGCAGGTGATCTCGAACGGGCGCGACATGCGCACATCGGAAATGTGGACGTGGTCCTACGTGAACGGCAAGTACCAGACCGACGCATTCGGCACGCGCAGCGCCGACGCGACCGAAGCCAACGCGGCGCAGCTCTGGAGCACGACGTATCTCGCGATCCGCGATCCGCAGCAGCGCGCGGGCAAGTACTGGTGGCAGGCGTCGCAACCGATGGAAGAGGCGCAGCCGAAACAGGCGACGGCGGTGGCGTCGCGCTAGCGCGTCGCCGCGCGCGTGCCGGGCGTGCCGGCCGGCACCGACACTGGCCTGAAAAAGCCCCGGTGGCGCGCCCGTCGCCGGGGCGTCGGCGGGTTGCGGATCATCGCGACACCACGCGGTTGCGCCCTTCCCGCTTCGCCTGGTACAGCCGCTCGTCGACCGCCCGCAGCAGCGCATCGACCGTGCCGCCGTCGATGCCGTATTGCGCGACGCCGACGCTGACCGTCACCTGCACGCGCTTGAAGTCGAGCCCGAACGGCGCACTCGCGATCGACGAACGCACGCGCTCGGCCGTCATCCGCGCGCCCTCGAGCGGCATCTCCGGCAACAGCGCCATGAACTCCTCGCCGCCGACCCGCGCAAGCGCACCCGCCGGCCGGATCGCCTCGAGGCACTGGCGCACGACGCCGCGCAGCACCTCGTCGCCGATCTGGTGCCCGTATGCATCGTTGATGTTCTTGAAATTGTCGAGATCGAGCGCGAGCAGGCAGAACGGCGTGCCGTCGCGCTCGGCCCGCACGATCTCGCGCTCGACCTGCGCGATGAACTGGCGGCGGTTCGACGCACCCGTCATCGGGTCGGTCGCGGCCATGTACTCGAGCTTCTGGTTCGTGCGCCGCAGCTCCTGCAGCGCGCTTTCGGTGCGCGCCATCGATTCCGACAGCCGGCTCATCAGATCTTCCTGGCTGTAGATCGCCGAGAACGAGCGCGTCGTCTGCAGCGCCTGCACGACGCCGTAACTGAGCAGGAAGAATCCGCCCGCGAAGATCGCATGCGCGAGCCACCACATGTGATTCCACGGCTTGCCGAGGATGAACGCGAGCGACGACAGCGCGAACGCCATGATCGACACGCCGTAGATCACCATCAGCGGCGAGCGGATCCGCCGCGCGAGCAGCACGCACACGTTCAGCAGCGAGAGCACCAGCGCGCCGCCTTCCATCGACAGCCGCGTGCCGAGCGCGCCCGCGACCGGCGAATACGCGATGTACGCGACCGCCACGTTGACGATCACGAAGAACACGATCCACGGCAGCCACGTCCGCGCGCTCGTGCGCTTGTCGATACGGTCGGGCGGACGCGAATACGACAGCAGGCCCGTGAGCAGCAGCGCCGACATCACGAAACGCGACGCGGGCCCGTACAGCAGGAACAGCCAGATGTTGTGATGCGCCATCCCGGTGAATGCGCCGTGCAACGCATAGATCATCGCGAAGCCGAGAAAGCCGAGCGTCAGCCAGCGCAGCAGCGGCTCGCCCGACGACCGGTAGCACACCCACGTCACGTAGGTGACGAACGCGCCTTCGATCGTCGCCGCCGCGATCGCGATTTCATGGAAGGCGTGGTTCTCGAACACGACGCTCCGGTCGCTGAAGAACCACAGATAGGCAATCAGATAGGCAGGCAGCAACGCGAATCCGACCAGCAGGCATTTCGCGTAGAGCCTCGCGGCCGCGCTGACGACGCGCGGCGGTTCCCCGGCTGCATAGGTCGTACTCATTCGGTCCCCGGTCGGTCTGCTGCGTTGATTCGAATCTTCGCGTCGCGGATCGCGCGACGCACGATCCGGCCCATCGTGCCGAAAGGCAAATGTCAGAGCAAGTATAGGTGGGGCAATTCGTTTGACAAGTCAGGGGAAACGGCATTGCCGGGTGCGTGCCTTTTGGTTCCCCGTCGTAGCGAATGGCGCGTCGGCTGCGCCGATTCGCTACGGCGGCGTGCGGCGACGCCGAAGCGCCGCTGCCGCCGCCGCGCAAAGATCAGAGGATTTCGAACAGGCCGGCCGCGCCCTGCCCGCCGCCGATGCACATCGTGACGACCACGTACTTCACGCCGCGCCGCTTGCCTTCGATCAGCGCGTGGCCGGTCAGGCGCGCGCCCGACACGCCGTACGGATGGCCGACCGCGATCGCGCCGCCGTTCACGTTCAGGCGATCGTCGGGAATCCCGAGCGTGTCGCGGCAGTACAGCACCTGCACCGCGAACGCCTCGTTCAGCTCCCACAGGCCGATGTCGTCGACTGTCAGCCCGGCCTGCTTCAGCAGCTTGGGCACCGCGAACACCGGGCCGATGCCCATTTCGTCCGGTTCGCAGCCGGCCACCGCGAAGCCGCGGAACGCGCCCAGCGGCTGCAGCCCTTCGCGCTGCGCGGCGTCGGCGCTCATCACGACGCAGGCCGATGCGCCGTCCGAGAACTGGCTCGCATTGCCCGCGGTGATCACGCCGCCCGGCACGGCCGAACGGATCTTCGACACGCCTTCGAGCGTCGTGTCGGGGCGGATGCCCTCGTCGGCCGACACCGTCACTTCCTGCGTGAACAGGCGCCCCGTCGCCTTGTCGGCGATGCCCGCGAGCACGGTGATCGGCACGATCTCGTCGCGGAAACGCCCGGCTTCCTGCGCGGCCGCGGCGCGCAGTTGCGACTGTACGCCGTACGCGTCCTGCCGCTCCTTCGAGATGCCGTAGCGCTTCGCGACGTTCTCGGCGGTCTGCAGCATGTTCCAGTAGATCTCGGGCTTGTGCTGGACGAGCCAGCCTTCCTGGATCATGTGCCGGTTCATCTCGTTCTGCACGCACGAGATCGATTCGACGCCGCCGGCCACATAGACGTCGCCTTCGCCCGCGATGATCCGCTGCGCGGCCAGCGCGATGGTCTGCAGCCCCGACGAACAGAAACGGTTCACCGTCATCCCTGGCACGCTCACCGGCAGCCCGGCGCGCAGCGCGATCTGCCGCGCGATGTTCGCGCCCGTCGCGCCTTCGGGGTTCGCGCAACCCATGATCACGTCCTCGACGCGCGCCGGGTCGAGCTTCGCGCGTTCGAGCGCGGCCGCGACCACGTGGCCGCCGAGCGTCGCGCCGTGCGTCATGTTGAAGGCACCGCGCCAGGATTTCGCGAGCGGCGTGCGTGCGGTCGATACGATTACGGCTTCGGTCATGCGAGTCTCCTTCGGTCCTGCTTCATGTCCTGAATCGGATGGGGAATGCGCTACGCCGCCGGGCGCGCGCCCGCGGACGTCGCATGCGCGACGCCCGCTGCCTGCATCTGCTGCCATGCGTGTGCGAGCGACCCGTTCAGGTCGATCGCACGGCACGCATCGTTGATCACCGCGGCTTCGAATCCGGCCGCGCGCGCATCGAGCGCCGACCACGCGACGCAATAGTCGGTCGCGAGCCCGCAGCACCACACGCGCTTCGCGCCGAGTTCGCGCAGGTAGCCCGCGAGCCCCGTGCGCGTCGTGCGGTCGGCTTCGACGAACGCGGAATAGCTGTCGACCTGCGCGTCGCCGCCCTTGCGGATCACCAGCCGCGCGTGCGGGATGTCGAGGTCGCGATGCAGCGCCGCGCCGTCGGTGTCCTGCACGCAGTGCACGGGCCACAGCACCTGCTCGCCGTACGGCAGCGCGAGCGTCGAGAACGGCTCGCGGCCCGGATGGTTCGCCGCGAACGACACGTGCTCGCGCGGGTGCCAGTCCTGCGTGAGCACGACCTGGTCGAAGCGCTGCGCGAGCGCGTTGATCACGGGCACGACCGCATCGCCGTCGGGCACCGCGAGCGCGCCGCCCGGCATGAAGTCGTATTGCACGTCGATCACGAGCAGGACGTCGTCGGTGCGTTTCATTGCGTGTCTCCAGACTGGATCGGCCGCGCCGCGATGCGGCGGCGTCAGCCGTTGAACCCGCGGCCGGCCTTCGCCAGTTCCGCGATCGACGGCGCGAGCCGCCAGGCGTCGCCGTTCGGCGCCGCCGCATAGCGGCGAATCGCGCGCTCGACGTTGTAGAGGCCGACCGTGTCCGCGTACAGCATCGGGCCGCCGCGCCACAGCGGGAAGCCGTAGCCGGTCAGGTAGACCATGTCGATGTCGGACGCCTTCGACGCGATCTTCTCCTCGAGAATCTTCGCGCCTTCGTTGACGAGCGCGAACACCAGCCGCTCGACGATCTCGTCGTCGCCGATCTTGCGCCGCTCGACGCCGCGCTCCTTCGAATACGCGACGATCATCTCGTCGACGAGCGACGACGGCTTCGCCTTGCGATCGCCCGGCACGTAGTCGTACCAGCCGGCGCCCGTCTTCTGGCCGAAGCGGCCCTGTTCGCACAGGCGGTCGGCGATCTTCGAATACTGCAGCTCGGGCTGCTCGACGTAGCGCCGCTTGCGGATCGCCCAGCCGATGTCGTTGCCGGCGAGGTCGCTCATCCGGAACGGCCCCATCGCGAACCCGAACTTCTCGATCGCGCGATCGACCTGCGCGGGCAGCGCGCCTTCCTCGAGCATGAAGAGGGCCTGGCGGATGTACTGCTCGATCATCCGGTTGCCGATGAAGCCGTCGCAAACGCCCGACACGACCGCCGTCTTGCGGATCTTCTTCGCGACCGCCATCACGGTGGCGAGCACGTCCTTCGCGGTCTGCGCGCCGCGCACGACCTCGAGCAGCTTCATCACGTTCGCCGGGCTGAAGAAGTGCATGCCGACCACGTCCTGCGGACGCTTCGTGAACGCCGCGATCTTGTCGACGTCGAGCGTCGACGTGTTCGACGCGAGGATCGCGCCCGGCTTCGCGACTTCGTCGAGCTTGCGGAACACCTGCTCCTTCACGCCGAGTTCCTCGAACACGGCTTCGACGATCAGGTCGGCGTCCTTCAGGTCGTCGTAGGACAGCGTCGGCGCGATCAGCGCCATGCGCGCGTCGAGCTTCTCCTGCGTGAGCTTGCCCTTCTTCACCTGCGCGTCGTAATTCTTGCGGATCGTCGCGAGGCCGCGCTCGAGCGCCTCCTGCTTCGTCTCGAGCAGCGTGACGGGCAGCCCCGCGTTGACGAAGTTCATCGCGATCCCGCCGCCCATCGTGCCGGCGCCGATCACGCCGACCCGGCGGATCTCGCGCAGCGGCGTATCGGCCGGCACGTCGGGAATCTTGCTCGCCGCGCGCTCACCGAAGAACGCATGGCGCAGCGCGCGGCTTTCCGGCGTCATCATCAGCGCGACGAAACCTTCGCGCTCGGCGATGCTGCCCTTGTCGAAACCGTTCAGCACGCCGGCCTCGATCGCGTCGATGCACTTGTGCGGCGCGGGGAAATTCGGCGCGGCGGCCCGCGCGGAATTGCGCGCGAACTGGATGAAGCCCGCCGCGTTTTCATGGACGATCTTGCGATCGCGCACGCGCGGATGCGGCCCCTTCTGCGCGCCGACCTTGCGTGCGAACGCGACGGCCGCGTCGAGCAGGTCGCCGTCGGCCATTTCGTCGAACAGCCCGCTCTTCGCGAGTTGCTCCGACGGCACCGGCGCGCCCGACACGATCATGTTCAGCGCGGTTTCGAGCCCGACCGCGCGCGGCAGGCGTTGCGTGCCGCCCGCGCCCGGCAGCAGCCCGAGCTTCACTTCGGGCAGCGCGACCTGCGCGCCGGGCGCCGCGACGCGGTAGTGCGCGCCGAGCGCAAGTTCCAGGCCGCCGCCCATCACGACGCTGTGCAGCGCCGCGACGACCGGCTTCGCGCTCGCCTCCACCGCACGGATCACGGTGTGCAGCGTCGGCTCCTGCAGGGCCTTCGGCGTATTGAATTCGGTGATGTCGGCGCCGCCCGAAAACGCGCGGCCCGCGCCGGTCAGCACGATGGCCGTGACCGACGGATCCTGCGCGGCGCGATCGAGCGCGTCCATGACGCCCTGACGGGTCGACAGGCCGAGCCCGTTGACGGGCGGGTTGTTGAGCGTGACGACGGCCACGCCGTCGCGAGTCGAGTAGTCCACTGCCATCTGCCTGCCTCCATGCATCGCGCGCCGGATTGGCTGCGCTTCATTGTGCGCGGTCGAACGGCCGCATGTCCGGATGAACGCAGGCAGCATACAACGAAAAAGCACGGTCGTTCAATTTGAATTTCGTTCCCGATCCGGGGACGGATCGGGCGACCGGTTCGCGGGCCGGGAACGGCCCGGGCGTCGGGCTTACGGCTCGCACACCGCCGTCGGCAACACGTAATCGCGGAACGTCTCGCGCAGCTTCAGCTTCTGCAGCTTGCCGGTCGCGGTGTGCGGCAGCGATTCGACGAACACGACGTCGTCGGGAATCCACCATTTCGCGACCTTGCCCTCGTAGAACGCGAGCAGCGTGTCGCGGCTCAGGTTCGCGCCTTCGCGCGGCACCACGACGAGCAGCGGCCGCTCGGTCCATTTCGGGTGCGCGCACGCGATGCACGCGGCTTCGGCCACCCCCGGGTGCGCGATCGCGACGTTCTCGATGTCGATCGAGCTGATCCACTCGCCGCCCGACTTGATCACGTCCTTGCTGCGGTCGGTGATCTGCAGGAAGCCGTCGGGGTCGATCGTCGCGACGTCGCCGGTCGGAAACCAGCCGTCCGACAGCGGCGACGCGTCGCCGCGAAAGTAGCGGTCGATCACCCACGGCCCGCGCACCTGCAGTTCGCCGAACGCGACGCCGTCCCACGGCAGCTCGCGACCGTCCTCCCCGACGATGCGCATGTCGACGCCGCAGATCACGCGCCCCTGCTTCTCGAGCAAGCGGCGCTGCGCGTCGAGCGGCCGCTGCGACTGCGCCCAGTTGAGCTTCGCGAGCGTGCCGAGCGGCGACAGCTCGGTCATCCCCCACGCATGGATCACGCGCACGCCGTATTCGTCCTCGAACGTGCGCAGCATCGCGGGCGGGCACGCGGAGCCGCCGATCACCGTGCGGTTCAGCGTCGAGAAACGCACGCCGGCTTCGCGCATGTAGTTCAGCAGGCCGAGCCACACGGTCGGCACGCCCGCGGAGAACGTCACGCGCTCGGCCTCCATCAGCTCGTACAGCGACTTCCCGTCGAGATCCTTGCCGGGCAGCACCAGCTTGCCGCCCGTCAGCGGCACCGCGTACGGCAGCCCCCATGCGTTGACGTGGAACATCGGCACGACGGGCAGCACCGCGTCCATCGCGGACAGGTTCATCGCGTCGGGCAGCGCGGCGCCGTATGCATGCAGCACGGTCGATCGATTCGAATACAGCACGCCCTTCGGATTGCCGGTCGTGCCGGACGTGTAGCAGAGCCCCGACGCCTGCTGCTCGTCGAGACGCGGCCAGTCGTAGCAGCCGTCCTCGGCGTCGACGAGCGTTTCGTAGCAGAGGAACGGCGTCGCGCCGGACGGCAGGTGCGCGGCGTCCGTCATCGCGATCCAGCCCTTCACGTGCGGGCATTGCGGCGCGATCGCGTCGACGAGCGGCGCGAAATTGATGTCGAACAGGACGTAGCGGTCTTCCGCGTGATTGACGATGTACGCGATCTGCTCGGGAAACAGGCGCGGGTTGATCGTGTGGCACACGGCGCCCATCCCGCCGATCCCGTAATACGCCTCGAGATGCCGGTAGCCGTTCCACGCCAGCGTGCCGACGCGGTCGCCGGTTTCGACGCCGAGCCGCCCGAGCGCCTGCGCCAACTGCTTCGCGCGGCGTTCGCAATCGCGGTACGTGTAGCGATGCAGGTCGCCTTCCACGCGCTTCGACACGATCTCCGTGTCGCCGGCGTGCCGCGCGGCATGCGAAATCAGCGACGACACCAGCAGCGGCACATCCATCATCTGGCCCAGCAACGGCTTACTCATCGTCTTGTTCTCCCGAGGATGCGAATCGGTGACCAGCGTGCGGGCCGTTTCCGTACGGAAGCAGTCCGGTGCGTGCCCGTCGGCGGCCCCGGACGGGCGTGGCGCGCGGTGCGCGGGCCGCCATGCGGGCGGCGCGGCGCCGCCTTACAATATCGGCTTACCCAGAGGCGCTCAACATGTCGTTTTCCCGAAGCGCAGCCGATGCGGCTGACACCCTGCCCGACCTCGCCGCGACGCTCGGCGTGCCCGCCGAACGCGCGTTCGTCACGCTCGGCGACGCGTTTCATACGCGGCTGCCGGCCGCGCCGCTCGCCGCGCCGTACGTCGTCGGCTTTTCCGACGAAGTCGCGCAACTGCTCGACCTGCCGCCCGCGATCGCCGCGCAGCCCGGCTTCGCCGAGCTGTTCGCCGGCAACCCGACGCGCGACTGGCCCGCGCACGCGATGCCGTACGCGTCGGTCTATTCCGGCCATCAGTTCGGCGTATGGGCCGGCCAGCTCGGCGACGGCCGCGCGCTGACGATCGGCGAATTGCCCGGCACCGACGGCCGGCGCTACGAACTGCAGATCAAGGGCGGTGGCCGCACGCCGTACTCGCGGATGGGCGACGGCCGTGCGGTGCTGCGCTCGTCGATTCGCGAATTCCTGTGCTCGGAAGCGATGCATCACCTCGGCATCCCGACCACGCGCGCGCTGACGGTGATCGGCTCCGACCAGCCGGTGGTGCGCGAGGAGATCGAGACGGCGGCCGTCGTCACGCGCGTGTCGGAGAGCTTCGTGCGCTTCGGCCACTTCGAGCACTTCTTCTCGAACGATCGCCCCGATCTGCTGCGCCAGCTTGCCGATCACGTGATCGACCGCTTCTATCCGGCCTGCCGCGACGCGGACGATCCGTACCTCGCGCTGCTCGAAGCCGCGACGCTGCGCACGGCCGACCTCGTCGCGCAGTGGCAGGCCGTCGGCTTCTGCCACGGCGTGATGAACACCGACAACATGTCGATTCTCGGCGTGACCATCGACTACGGTCCGTTCGGCTTCGTCGATGCATTCGACGCGAACCACATCTGCAACCACTCCGATACCGGCGGCCGCTATGCATACCGGATGCAGCCGCGCATCGCGCACTGGAACTGCTACTGCCTCGCGCAGGCGCTGCTGCCGCTGATCGGGCTGCAGCACGGGATCGCCGACGACGATGCACGCGCCGAGCGCGCGGTGGATGATGCACAGGCCGTGCTCGCGAAGTTTCCGGAGCGCTTCGGTCCCGCACTCGAACGCGCGATGCGCGCGAAGCTCGGCCTCGCGCTCGAGCGCGAGCACGACGCCGATCTCGCGAACAAGCTGCTCGAGACGATGCATGCGAGCCACGCGGATTTCACGTTGACGTTCCGCCGGCTCGCGCAGGTCTCGAAGCACGACGCGAGCCGCGACGCACCCGTGCGCGACCTGTTCATCGATCGCGAAGCGTTCGACGCCTGGGCGAACCTCTACCGCGCGCGGCTGTCCGAGGAAACGCGCGACGACGCGACTCGCGCGGTTGCAATGAACCGCACGAACCCCAAATACGTGCTTCGCAACCATCTGGCCGAAGTCGCGATCCGGCGCGCGAAGGAAAAGGATTTTTCGGAAGTCGAACGGCTCGCGCGGATCCTGCGCCGCCCGTTCGACGAACAACCGGAGCATGAAGCGTACGCGGCGTTGCCGCCCGACTGGGCCGGGTCGCTCGAAGTGAGCTGCTCGTCGTGACCGCACGACGCGTCCGACCCGACCGACCGATCAGGAGAACCCTCACATGTCACACGATTCCGACGACAAAACCTACCCGTACCAGAAGGACGACGCCGAACTGCGCCGGCGCCTGACGCCGATGCAGTACGAGGTCACGCAGCACGCGGCGACCGAGCGCGCGTTCACCGGCGAATACACCGACACCGAGGACGCCGGCATCTACAAGTGCATCGTCTGCAGCACGCCGCTGTTCGAATCCGGCGCCAAGTTCCACTCGGGCTGCGGCTGGCCCAGCTACTTCAAGCCGCTCGACAGCGAGGTGATCGACGAGAAGATCGACTACTCGCACGGGATGGTGCGCGTCGAGGTGCGCTGCAACCACTGCGGCGCGCATCTGGGCCACGTGTTCGAGGACGGCCCGCGCGACCAGACCGGTTTGCGGTACTGCATCAATTCGGCTGCGTTAAACTTCGAGTCCCGACCCGAAAACGAATGAGCGGCGCCGGGCGGATCTGCCGGGCGGCCAGCCGCGGGCCGGACCGCCCCGATCCGCGACGGCGATGCCTGGCGGGTCCCTACAACGATGACAGGCCGCACCGGCGGCCCGTCACGCAGCTGCGAGCGCCATGAAATTCCTGTTCGATCTGTTTCCGATCATCCTGTTTTTTGTCGCCTTCAAGGTCTGGGGCATCTTTACCGCCACCGCCGTCGCGATCGTCGCGACGCTGGCCCAGGTCGCATGGGTCGCCTTCCGGCACCGGAAGGTCGACACGATGCTGTGGGTCAGCCTCGGCGTGATCGTCGTGTTCGGTGGCGCCACGCTCGTCCTGCATGACGAGAAATTCATTCAATGGAAACCGACCGTGCTGTACTGGCTGTTTGCGATCGGGTTGCTCGCCGCGCGTTATGCGTTCAGCAAGAACCTGATCGAGAAGATGATGGGCAAGCAGCTCACGCTGCCGTCCCCCGTGTGGGACAAGCTGAATCTCGCGTGGGCGCTGTTCTTCGCGGTGCTCGGCGTCGCGAACCTGTACGTGGTGCACAACTTCACCGAATCGCAATGGGTGAATTTCAAGCTGTTCGGTACGACGGGCGCGATGGTCGTATTCATCATCCTGCAGAGCCTGTGGCTCACGAAGTACCTGAAGGACGAATGACATGAGCGACGCCTTTCTGCACGCTTCCCCCGACGAACGCATCGCGCTGATCGAAGCGCGCCTCACCGCGTCGCTCGCGCCGCTGTCGCTCACCGTGTGCGACGACAGTGCGCAGCACGCAGGCCACGCGGGCGCCGCCGCCGGCGGTCATTTCACGGTCACGATCGTATCGTCCGCGTTCGCGGGCAAGCCGCGCGTCGCGCGGCACCGGCTGGTGTATGATGCGCTCGCTGATGCGATGCAGCGCGGCATTCATGCGCTCGCGATCGTGGCTTACACGCCCGAAGAATTCAACGAATCTTCAATCTAGTCTCATTAGGAATTCCCGATGATCCTGAAATCCCCCCGCCTGTGGGTCGCGGCGGCTGCTTTTGCAGCGGCACCGGCATTTGCCCAGAACATCGCCGTCGTGAACGGCACGCCGATTCCGAAGTCGCGCGCCGACGCGATGGTCGCGCAGCTCGTCCAGCAAGGCCAGACCGACGGCCCGCAACTGCAGCAGGCCGTGCGCCAGGAACTCGTGAACCGCGAAATCCTGATGCAGGAAGCGATTCGCGAAGGCATCCCGAATCGGCCGGACGTGAAGGCGCAAGTCGCCGTCGCGCAGCAGACGGTCGTGCTGCGCTCGATGATCGAGAGCTTCCTGAAGAAGAACCAGCCGACCGACGCCGAAGTGAAGGCGCGCTACGACGAACTCGTCAAGGGCGTGGGCGGCAACCGCGAGTACCACCTGCACCACATCCTCGTCGACAACGAGCAGCAGGCGAAGGACCTGATCGCGAAGATCAAGGGCGGCGCGAAGTTCGAGGATCTCGCGAAGCAATACTCGAAGGATCCGGGTTCGGGCAAGAACGGCGGCGATCTCGACTGGTCCGATCCGAAGGCGTACGTGCCGGAATTCGCGGCGGCCGCGCAGAAGCTGCAGAAAGGCCAGATGACCGACACGCCGGTGAAGACGCAGTTCGGCTGGCACATCATCCGCGTCGACGACATCCGCGACATCGCCCCGCCGCCGTTCGACCAGGTGAAGGCGCAGATCGCGCAGCAGCTCGTGCAGCAGAAGCTGCAGGCGTTCGAGGAAGGTCTGCGCCAGCAGGCGAAGATCCAGTAACGCCGGCGCGCGTCATACACGCATCGAAAAGCCGCTCTTCGGAGCGGCTTTTTCTTTGGGCGCGCACGAACATGGGTGTCGAGACGTGGCGGCGCTCAACCGACGCGCAACAAAAAACCGCTCCGAAGAGCGGCTTTTGTCGTGCCGGGCGTCGCCTGCCCGCAGCATTCGCTACGCGGAATAAAACACGTCGCGATAACGCGCTTCCCCCGACGGCAGCGGAGCCGATGCGTCGAACGGCAGCGCGAGGAAATACTCGGGCGGCACGCCCGGAAAGACGATGCCGCCATGCGGTTCGAACCCGAAGCGTGCGTAATACGCCGGCTCGCCGAGCACCACGCAGCCGCGCGCGCCGAGCCGCCGCAACGCGTCGAGCCCCGTGCGGACGAGCCCCGCGCCGATGCTTTTGCGCTGGCAATCGGGCCGCACCGCGAGCGGCGCAAGTCCGTACCACTGCTGGCTGCCGGCCGGCTCGCCGCCGATCGCCACGGGCGAAAACGCGACGTGTCCGACGATACGCCCGTCGCGCTCCGCGACGAGCGAGACGCTCAGCGCACCGTCTGCACGCAGCGTCTCGACGATGCGCTGCTCGAACGCTCCGCCTTGCGGCTCGCCCGCGAACGCCGCACGGATCACGCGGCCGATCGCGTCGGCCTCGCCCGCACGTTCGTCGCGCAGCGTGACGACCTCGACCGGCGCGTTCGGGTCGAACATCATCCGGATCAGCCGATCCAGCGGCGCGCGTTGCGGAACACACGCATCCACGGGCTCGCGTCACCCCAGCCTTCCGGGTGCCAGCTCATCGTGACCGTGCGATGCACGCGCTCCATGTGCGGCATCAGCACCGAGAAGCGGCCGTCGGCGGTCGTGACCGACGTGATGCCGGCGGGCGACCCGTTCGGGTTGAACGGATAGCGCTCGGTCGCTTCGCCGCGGTGGTCGACGTAACGCATCGCGATCGCGACGCGATCGATGTCGCCCTGCTGCGAGAAGTCCGCATAGCCTTCGCCGTGCGCGACCGCCACCGGAATGCGCGAGCCTTCCATCCCCGCGAAGAAGATCGACGGCGACTTCTCCACCTCGACGAACGAGAAGCGCGCCTCGAACTGCTCGGACTTGTTGCGCGTGAACTTCGGCCACGCTTCCGCGCCCGGGATCATCGACGCAAGGCTCGACAGCATCTGGCAGCCGTTGCAGATACCGAGTGCGAACGTGTCGGGACGCGCGAAGAAGGCCGAGAACATGTCGGCAAGGTTCGCGTTGAAACGGATCGTCTTCGCCCAGCCTTCGCCCGCGCCCAGCACGTCGCCGTACGAGAAGCCGCCGCACGCAACCGCGCCCGCGAAATCGGCCAGCGTCGCGCGGCCCGCAAGCAGGTCGCTCATGTGCACGTCGTGCGCGTCGAAGCCCGCGCGGTCGAACGCATACGCGGTTTCCAGATGCGAGTTCACGCCCTGTTCGCGCAGGATCGCGACGCGCGGCCGTGCGCCCGTCGCGATGAACGGCGCGGCGACGTCGTCGGCCGGGTCGAACGTCAGCACCGGCGAGAGGCCCGGATCGGCCGCGTCGAGCAGCGCGTCATATTCGGCATCCGCGCAGGCGGGGTTGTCGCGCAGGCGCGCGATGCGCCAGCTCACTTCGCTCCATGCACGATGGAGTTCGGTACGCGGCGCGTCGAAGATCTTCTTCGCATCGCGGTACACCTCGATCACGTCGCGATCGTTGACCGAGCCGATCACGTGCGAACACGTCGACAGGCCGAACTCGCGCAGCGCACCGAGCACCGCGTCGCGATCGGACGCGCGCACCTGCACGACCGCGCCGAGCTCTTCGGAGAACAGCGCGCGCAGCGTGCGGTCGTCGCGACGGCCGCTCGTCTGCTTCGCCCAGTCCTTCGCGTCGCCGTAGTCGGATTCGTGGTCCGGGTCGAGCGTCAGCATGTCGACGTTCAGCGACACGCCGGCATGGCCCGCGAACGCCATTTCGCACACGGTCGCCCACAGGCCGCCGTCCGAGCGGTCGTGGTACGCGAGCAGCTTGTCCTGTGCATTGAGCGACTGGATCGCGTCGAAGAAGCGCTTCAGGTCTTCCGCGTCGTCGACGTCCGGCGTCGCATTGCCGACCTGCTGCGTGACCTGCGCGAAGATGCTGCCGCCCATCCGGTTCTTGCCGCGGCCGAGGTCGATCGCGATCAGCACGCTGTCGCCCGCGTCCGCCACGCGGCGCAGTTGCGGCGTGAGATGACGGCGCACGTCCTCGACCGGCGCGAACGCCGAGATGATCAGCGACACCGGCGACACCACTTCCTTCGCGACGCCCTGTTCGTCCCACTTCGTCTTCATCGACAGCGAATCCTTGCCGACCGGGATGCCGATCCCGAGCGCCGGGCACAGCTCCATGCCGATCGCCTTGACCGTGTCGAACAGCGCGGCGTCCTCGCCGGCCGTGCCGCACGCGGCCATCCAGTTCGCCGACAGCTTCAGCTTGTCGAGCGACGCGATCGGCGCGCTCGCGATGTTCGTGATCGCTTCGCCGACGGCCATGCGACCCGATGCCGGCGCGTCGATCACCGCGAGCGGCGTACGCTCGGCCATCGTCATCGCCTCGCCCTTGAAGCCCGCATAGTCGAGCGCGGTGATCGCGCAGTCGGCCACCGGCACTTGCCACGGGCCGACCATCTGGTCGCGCACCGACGTACCGCCGACCGAACGGTCGCCGATCGTGATCAGGAACGACTTGCTGCCGACCGTCGGGTGCTTCAGCACGTCGAGCGCGACTGCCGACAGCGCGACGCCCGTCACGTCGACCGGCGCACGCTCGGTGCGCACGCGCGCGACGTCGCGGTGCATGCGCGGCGGCTTGCCGAGCAGCACTTCCATCGGCATGTCGACCGGGTATTGGTCGGCGCCCGTCGCTTCGTCGTCGACGAGCTTCAGCTGGCGTTCGTCGGTCGCGACGCCGACCACCGCGAACGGGCAGCGCTCGCGCGCGCAGATCGCCTCGAAGCGCGGCAGGTCGGCCGGCGCGATCGCCAGCACGTAACGCTCCTGCGCCTCGTTCGACCAGATTTCGCGCGGCGACAGGCCCGATTCCTCGAGCGCGACCTTGCGCAGTTCGAAGCGCGCGCCCTTGCCCGCGCCGTCGACGATCTCGGGGAATGCGTTCGACAGGCCGCCCGCGCCGACGTCGTGGATGCTCAGGATCGGGTTTTCCGCGCCGAGCTGCCAGCAGCCGTTGATCACTTCCTGCGCGCGCCGCTCGATTTCCGGGTTGCCGCGCTGCACCGAGTCGAAATCGAGCTCGGCCGTGTTCGCGCCGGTCGCCATCGAGCTGGCCGCGCCGCCGCCCATGCCGATCCGCATGCCGGGGCCGCCGATCTGGATCAGCAGCGAGCCCGCCGGCACGTCGTGCTTGTGCGTATGCTGATCCGCGATGTTGCCGAGGCCGCCCGCGATCATGATCGGCTTGTGATAGCCGTGCACCGTGCCGCCGACGTTCTGCTCGTACACGCGGAAGTAGCCGCCGAGGTTCGGGCGGCCGAATTCGTTGTTGAACGCGGCACCGCCGAGCGGGCCGTCGATCATGATCTGCAGCGGCGACGCGATGCGGTCCGGACGGCCGTACGGGCCGTGCTGCTCGTTCGGGTTGCGCTCGGCCACCGGCTGCGCCGCGTCGCGTGCGTTTTCCCACGACTGGCGGGCGTCGGGCAGGTCGAGGTTCGACACGGTGAAGCCCGTGAGGCCGGCCTTCGGACGCGCACCGCGGCCCGTCGCGCCTTCGTCGCGGATCTCGCCGCCCGCGCCGGTCGCCGCACCCGGGAACGGCGAGATCGCCGTCGGGTGGTTGTGCGTCTCGACCTTCATCAGCGTGTGCGTGAGCTCGGTGTGGCGGCCATAACGCTCGCCCGGCTCGCCGGCCGCGCCCGCCTTGCGCGGGAACCAGCGCTCGGCTTCGGCGCCGACCATGATCGACGAGTTGTCCGAATACGCGACGATCGTGCCCTGCGGGCTCAGCTTCTCGGTGTTGCGGATCATCGCGAACAGCGACATGTCCTGCGCTTCGCCGTCGATCGTCCACTGCGCGTTGAAGATCTTGTGGCGGCAGTGTTCGCTGTTCGCCTGCGCGAACATCATCAGCTCGACGTCGGTCGGGTTGCGTTCGAGCTTGCGGAACGCGTCGACCAGGTAGTCGATCTCGTCGTCGGCGAGCGCGAGGCCCAGCTCGACGTTCGCGCGCTCCAGCGCGCCGCGGCCGGCGCCCAGCACGTCGACGCTCGCGAGCGGCTTGGCCGGCAGCTCGTCGAACAGGTGCTTCGCGTCGTCGCGCGCCGCGACCACGCTTTCGGTCATCCGGTCATGCAGCGCGGCCGCGACGGCCGCGCGCGCGTCGTCCGACAGCGCCTTCTTGCCGCCGAGGAGGCCCGACTTCAGCGTGACCGTGAATTCGACGCCGCGCTCGATGCGGCGCACGTGCGTGAGGCCGCAGTGCTGCGCGATGTCGGTCGCCTTGCTCGCCCACGGCGAGACCGTGCCGAAGCGCGGCAGCACGACGAAGGTCTCGGTCGCGCCCTTCTCGCCCGCCGGCCGGAACGGCTCGCCGTAGTGCATCAGCGCATCGATGCGCGCGCTGTCGTCGGCCGACAGCGGCTCGGCCGCATTGACGAAGTGCAGGAACTGGCCGCGCACCGCGACGATGTTGGCGTCGATTTGCCTGAGCGTGTCGAGCAGACGGGTTTGACGGAAATCGGAGAGGGCCGAAGCGCCGGGAAAACACGAGAAGTGAGCCATGGGCTGGACTGACGTCGATGAGTCGCGCGAGGTGGCGACGTGGGGCGAAAGGAAGGCCGTAATTATACCCGGAAGTCGGCCGCCCAAGCCCCCCCCGATCGGTGGTCCGCATGCACCGCGCCGGTGCCCGGGCGCGCGGCGCGCACGGCCGCGCGCCGGACCGGCCTGCGCGTGCCCGCACGCCGGCCGCCGTGGCGCGGCCGCGCGGCCCATGTTCGGCCGGCGCCGGCTCGTGCGCTTTTGGCGCTATCATTCCGGGTTCACCGGGCCCGGCCCTCAGCGAATTCTCACCGGGCGGCGTGCGCGCCGCCCGTCATCGAAGCAATCCAATGGATGTCATCGTCATCGGCGGCGGAATCAGCGGCGTCGCCACCGCCTACCAGCTGCGCGCGGCCGGCCATCGCGTGTGCGTGGTCGAACGCCACGCGACCGTCGCGCAAGGTGCGACCTACGGCGACGGCGGCGCGCTGCTGCCGAGCCCGCTCGACGTCTGGTTCGGCCCGACTTTCATGCGCCAGCGCCAGTCGCGCGACAGCGGCGTGGTCTACAAGCCGGGCTTCAACGGCGGCGTGCGCCACTTCGTCAAGCAGCTCGGCACGCTGCGCGAGCCCGATGCGTTCGCCGCGCAGTACGCGCGGCTGCGCCCGCTGATCGACGTGTCGCGCGACGCGCTCGCCGATATCGAGGCGCGCCTCGAGCTCGAATTCGAGCAGAAGCCCGGCATCCTGCACGTCGTGCGCGATCCGCGCGACTGGGACGCGCTGCAACCGGCGCTCGACCTGCTGCGCACGCTCGACCAGCCGTACCGCACGCTCACCGCCGACGAATGCGCGGCGCTCGAACCGTCGGTGCCGGCCGAGCCCGGCTTCGCCGGCGGCGTGCTGCTCGAAACCGAGCGCACCGGCAACTGCCCGCTGTTCGCGAAACTGGTCAAGCAGACGCTCGACGAGCACGGCGTGCAGTTCCGCTTCGGCGCGGACGTCGCCGCGATTCGCGTCGACAACGGCCGCGCGGCGGTCGAACTCGTGCCGCCGGGCAACCGGAGCGCGGCGAAGGCGCGCGAGGTCGACGTGATGTCCGCCGACGCGATCGTGGTCGCCGCCGGCGCCGGCAGCCTCGCGCTGCTCGACCGGCTCGGCTGGCGCCTGCCGCTGCACCCGGTGCGCGTCCATACGCTCACCGCGCCGGTCGCGTACGAAGAACACGCACCGCACCTGAGCGTCGTCGATTCGATCAAGCGGATCTCGATCACGCGCACCCACCAGCGGCTGCGCGTCGGTGGAGCCGCCGTGCTGCAGAGCGTGGCCGACACCGCGAAGCCGCTCGCCGAGCCGCTGTCCGAAGCCGCGCTCGCGCTGCTCGGCCAGGCCGTCCACGACTGGGTGCCGGGCGCCGCGAAGATCTCGGCCGCGCTGTCGTGGCAAGGCATGCAACTGCTGTCGCCGGACGGGCTGCCCGTCGTGGGTCCGACCCCGCATCCGCGCGTGTTCGTGAATTTCGGCCATGGCCCGGCCGGCTGGGGCCTCGCGTGCGGGTCTGCTAAAGTGGTGACCGACTATCTGGGCGGCAACGTCCAGCACTGGCCCGCCGACACGCTCGCCGCGCTGAGCGCCGGCCGCTTCACGACCTAACCGCCGCCGCGGGCCGACCCGTGGCGGCATCCTTGCCAGCCGCCACGATCCCGCGATGACCGTTACCCACCCCCTTCCCGATGCCGATCCGATCGCGCTGCTGCGCGTCGCCGACCTGCGCGCGGCCGAAGCCGATGCAACCGCCGCGCTGCCGCCGCACACGTTGATGGGCCGCGCCGGCGCCGCCGCCGCGCGCTGGCTGTCCGAGCGCGTCGCCGGCGACGATCGCCCCGTCTGGTTCGCGGTCGGCCCAGGCAACAACGGCGGCGACGCGCTGGTGGCCGCCGCGCAGCTCCAGCAGCTCGGTGTCGCGACGCATGCGTGGATGCCGGTGCCGGTCAAGCCGGACGACGCGCAATGGGCGCTCGGCCTCGCGCGCGCGGCGGGCGTGCCGTTGTCGACCACCCCGCCTGCGTCGCTGGAAGGCTACGCGTGGGTCGTCGACGGGCTGTTCGGCATCGGTCTCGGCCGCGCGCTCGACGGCGCGTTCGCCGAGCAGGCCGCACGCATCGCCGCTCATGCGCGCGGCGGCGGCCGCGTGCTCGCACTCGACGTGCCGAGCGGGCTCGACGGCGACACGGGCCGGATCGTCGGCGCGGGCGTCGCCGTCGCGGCCACCCACACGCTCACCTTCATCGGCGCGAAGCCCGGCCTCTACATGGGCGACGGCCGCGATCTCGCCGGCGAGATCCACGTCGCGTCGCTCGACGTCGCGCCGCCCGCCGCGCCGGCCATCGTGCTGAACGCGCCCGCGCGGTTCGCCGCGGCGCTGCCCGCACGCGCCTTCGCGTCCCACAAGGGCACGTACGGCACCCTCGCGGTGCTCGGCGGCGACACGGGCATGTGCGGCGCACCGATCCTCGCCGCCCGCGCCGCGCTGTTCGCGGGCGCCGGCAAGGTGCACGTCGGCTTTCTGGGCGCGGGCGCGCCGCCGTACGATCCGCCGTTTCCCGAACTGATGCTGCATCCGGCCGACACCCTGGACCTCGGCGCGATGACCGCCATCGCGGCCGGTTGCGGGCTCGGCACGCGCGAGGCCGCGGCAACGCTCGTGCGCGACGTGCTCGCACGAGACGTCGCGACGCTGCTCGATGCCGACGCGCTGAACCTCGTCGCGACGCACGCGGATCTCGCGGCCGCCGTCGCCGCACGCGGCGTGCGCGGCACGCCGTGCGTGCTGACGCCGCATCCGCTCGAAGCCGCGCGCCTGCTCGGCGGCGACACGGCAGCCGTGCAGCGCGATCGCGTCGCGGCCGCGCAGGCGCTCGCCGCCCGTTACGCGGCCATCGTCGTGCTGAAAGGCGCGGGCACGGTGATTGCGGCGCCCGACGGGCGCGTGACGATCAACCCGACCGGCAACGCGGCGCTCGCCACCGGCGGCACCGGCGACGTGCTCGGCGGCCTGATCGGCGCGCTGCTCGCGCAGCGGGTCGCGCCGTACGAAGCCGCGCTGGCCGGCGTCTATCTGCACGGTCTCGCGGCCGATACGCTGACCGCGCACGGCACCGGCCCGGCCGGGCTGACCGCGGGCGAGCTCGCGCCGATGGTGCGCACGCTGATCAATCGCCTTTTTTATCCGTCGCCGCGCGCCGACACGTAACGCCGCTATACTGACTGCCCCGCCGCACGGCGGGCCTTCTCGTCCGCCGGCTTTCCGATCCCGATGAGCCGGCGCGGCATTCCTCCCGATTCACGCTTCACTCGAACCGCCATGACGCTGAAATCGCTCCCCGCCTGGACTGCCCTTCAACCCCACTTCGAACGGATCCGCCACGCGCGGCTGCGCGACTGGTTCGCGCCGGAAAACGACCGCGCGCCGACCCGCGCCGAACGCTTCACGATTCCGGGCGGCGGTCTCGCAGCCGATTTCTCGAAGAACCGCATCGACGACGAAACGCTGCGCCTGCTCGTGCAGCTCGCGCGCGACGCGGGCGTCGAAGCGCGCCGCGACGCGATGTTCGCGGGCGAGATCGTCAATCCGACCGAAGGCCGCGCCGCGCTGCACACCGCACTGCGCGCGACCGACCCGCAGGCGCCGTTCCACGCGCAGGTGAGCGCCGAGCGCGCGAAGATGGCGACGTTCGCGCGCGCCGTGCGCGGCGGCACGTGGACGGGCTATACGGGCAAGCGCATCCGCCACGTGATCAACATCGGCATCGGCGGCTCCGATCTCGGGCCGAAGATGGTCGTGCACGCGCTGCACCACGTCGCGACGCCCGACATCTCGACGCACTTCGTGTCGAACGTCGATGGCGCCGATCTCGCCCGCGTGCTCGAACAGGTCGATCCCGAGGAAACGCTCGCGATCGTCGTGTCGAAGACCTTCACGACGCTCGAGACGATGACGAACGCGCGCTCGCTGCGCGACTGGTTCGTCGCGCGCGGCTGCCCCGAGGAGGCGCTCGCGAAGCACTTCGTCGGCGTGTCGGCGAACCCGGCCGAAGTCGTGAAGTTCGGTATCGCCGCCGACAACGTGTTCGAAATGTGGGATTGGGTCGGCGGCCGCTATTCGCTGTGGTCGGCGGTCGGCCTGTCGATCATGATCGCGGTGGGCCCCGAGCAGTTCGACGAGCTGCTGGCCGGCGCGAACGACATGGATCGCCACTTCCGCGAAGCGCCGCTCGAGCGCAACCTGCCGGTGCTGCTCGGCCTGATCGGCATCTGGTACCGGAATTTCTTCGGCTCGCAGAGCTATCTCGTCGCGCCGTATTCGGAAGCGCTGCACTACCTGCCGTCGTACCTGCAGCAGCTCGAAATGGAGAGCAACGGCAAATCCGCGCGCCTGGACGGCGCCTTCGTCGACTACCCGACGTCGGCCGTCACGTGGGGCGAGCCCGGCACAAACGGCCAGCATGCGTTCTTCCAGATGCTGCACCAGGGGCCGACGATCGTGCCGATCGACTTCATCGCGGTGCTGACGCCCGAGCATCCGCTCGCGAGCCACCATCCGAAGCTGCTCGCGAACTGCTTCGCGCAGAGCGAGGCGTTGATGCTCGGCCGCACGCTCGAAGAAGCGCGCAAGGTCGCCGGGCCCGGCAAGGAAGCGCTCGCGCCGCACCTGACGTTCCCCGGCAACCGCCCGACCACGACGCTGCTCGTCGATGCGCTGACGCCGCGCACGCTCGGCGCGCTGATCGCGCTTTACGAGCACAAGGTGCTGGTGCAGGCGACGGTGTGGGACATCAATCCGTTCGACCAGTGGGGCGTCGAGCTCGGCAAGATTCTCGGCAAGGTCGTCGAAGCCGACCTGTCGGCCGAATCGGTCGATCCGGCGAAGCACGACTCGTCGACCACGGCGTTGATCGAGCGCGCCCGCGCGGCGCTCAAGCGTTGAAGCGCTGACGCGACCGCGTCATGCCCGTGCCGGCCGCGCGATCCGCCCCGCGCGGCCGGCCGGAACGTTCACGCGTTGCGCGAAGCCGCGTGCGGCGCGACGATGCGCCCCGCGTCGATCGTGACCGTCGTTGCGCAGCGGCGCGCGAGTTCGGCATCGTGCGTGACGAGCACGAGCGTCGCGCCATGCGTGCGGTTCAGTTCGAACATCAGGTCGATGACCGCGTGGCCGGTCGCGGCGTCGAGGCTGCCGGTCGGCTCGTCGGCGAACAGGATCGCCGGGCGCGTGACGAACGCGCGTGCGAGTGCGACGCGCTGTTGTTCGCCGCCCGACAGCAGCTTCGGATAATGCGCGGTACGCTCGCCGAGACCGACCTGCACGAGCAGCGCCCGGGCGCGGTCGGCCGCATCGCGCGCGCTGATGCCGCCCTGCAGTTCGAGCGGCAGCATCACGTTCTCGAGCGCCGTCAGGTGCGGCATCAACTGGAACGACTGGAATACGAATCCGACCGCGCCGTTGCGCAGCGCCGCGCGTTCGTCCTCGTCGAGTCGATCGAGTGCGCGACCGAGCAGGCGAACCGTGCCGCTCGTCGCGCTGTCCAACCCCGCAAGCAGGCCGAGCAGCGTCGATTTGCCCGAACCCGACGCGCCGACGATCGCGAGGCTGCTGCCCGGCTGCACGGCGAGCGTGATGCCGTCGAGGATCGTCAGCTCGCCCGTTGCATCGGCAACCCGCTTGCATACGTCATGGACTTCGATGATCGGATCGGTAATCTTGAACATGGACACGACATTTCGCTGGAAAAGACGCGCGGCGGCCGCCGCACTGCTGGGCATCCTGCTGGCCGTCACCGCGCCCGCACGCGCCGCGACGGCGCCGGCATCGAGCCCGCCCGTGATCGTCGTGCTCGGCGACAGCCTGTCGGCCGAATACGGATTGCCGCGCGACACCGGCTGGGTCTCGCTGCTGCGGCAACGGCTTTCGACCGAGCGAATCGATTATAGCGTCGCGAACGCCAGCGTCAGCGGCGACACCACGAGCGGCGGCCGTGCGCGGCTGCCTGCGGTCCTGCAGCGGCTCAAGCCGTCGATCGTCGTCGTCGAGCTCGGCTCGAACGATGCGCTGCGCGGCGTGCCGCTCGCGACGACAGAGCAGAACCTGCGCGACATCATCGCGAGCGCGCGGCGCGCCCAGGCGAAAGTCGTGCTGGTCGGCATGTACGTGCCGCCCAATTACGGCCCCGACTACACGCAGAAGTTCCACGCGGTCTATACGCGGCTGTCGAAAGATCTCGGCGTGCCGCTCGTGCCGTTCCTGCTGGCCGGCATCGAGGACAAGCCCGACATGTTCCAGGCCGACCAGATGCATCCCGCGCAGCAGGCCCAGCGCGTTCTGCTCGACAACGTGTGGCCGACGCTGAAGCCGTTGCTCGGCAAGCCGCACGGCTGACCGCCGCCGCGCGCCGGAAAACCGGAAAACAAAAAGCCCCGCTTCGAGCGGGGCTTTTCGATGGTTGCGGGCGAAACGATGCTCAGTTGTCGCCGTCCTGCTGCTGGCTGGCCGTCGTGCCGTACAGCTTCACCTTCGAGCGATCGCGCAGCGCGGCGAGATACGCTTCGCCTTCGCTCTGCGCGTCGACCTGCGCCATCTGCTGCTGCGCGGCCGCCAGTTGCTGCGGATCGACCGCCGAACCGGGGATCACCGCGTTCACACGGTAGATCGCGTAGCCGTCCGCGCCGAGGTCGACACCGACGTAAGCCGGCAGCGTCTTCGCATCGACCTTGTAGACGGCGCTCAGCGCCGCCGGCGTCAGGCCCTGCGATTGCGTGCGCGACACCTTCTGCGCGGCCGCGAAGCCATCGGTCGACTTCGACTTCTGCAGTTCGGCCAGCTTTGCCGCACCGTCCTTCTTCGCGAGTTCCGCGGCCTGCTCGGCGATGACCTTCTGGCGCACGGCGTCCTTGATCGCGTCGAGCGCGGGCACCGCAGCCGGCTTGTAGTCGGTCACGCGCGCCGAGATCAGCGTGTTGTTGCCGACGTCGATCGCCTGCGTGTTGTTCTGGTTCTTCACCGCGTCGTTCGCGAACACGGCGGCCAGGAACTTCGGATTGTTCAACGGGCTCGTCGGCGGCAGTTGCGGGTTCGGCGTCGGCGTGACGGTGGCCGTCTGGATCGTCAGCTTGTACTTGTCCGCGGCCGGCTGCAGCGTCTTCGCCTTTTCGTAGACGGTCGACGTGAAGCCTTCCGCGTTGTCCGAGAACGCCTTCGATGCGTACTGCTGCTTCAGGTCGGCCGCGATCTGGTCCTTCACTTCCGCGAACGGCTTGACGACCGCCGGCTTCACTTCGGTCGCCTTCAGGATGTGGAAACCGAGGTCCGACTGCACGATCCCGCTCACGTCGCCCTGCTTGAGCGAGAACGCGGCATCGTCGAACGCCTTGCCGCCCGCGGTCGAGCCGCGCGTGATGAAGCCGAGATCGCCGCCCTTCGCCGCCGACGGCGCGTCCTGCGAGTCCTTCTGCGCGATCTGCGCGAATTGATCCGGATGCGCCTTCACGTCGGCGAGCAGTTGCTCGGCCTTCGCTTTTGCCGCCGCCTTGTCGGCCGCGCTGGCGCTGCCCGGCGCGGCGATGAAGATGTGGCTCACGCGCACCTGCGCTTCGGTACGGAAATGCGTCGGGTTGTCGTCGTAGAACTTCTTGATGTCCGCATCGGTCGGTTGCGCGCTCGCGGCCGGCGAATAGACGAGGTACTGGATCGTCGCGGTTTCCGGCGTCGCGAAGCTCTGCTTGTGCGCGTCGTAGTACGCGGTGAGCTGCGCGTCGGTCGGCTGGACCTTCGCCGCGAAGTCGCTCGTCTTCAGCACGAGCGCCTGTACTTCACGCTGCTGCGCGGCGAGTTCGGACAAGCGTTGCGCGAGGCTCTTCGGCGTGAACGCGCTCGATACGATGCTGGCCGGAATCTGCTGCAGCGCGAGGCTGTAACGCACGCGCTCCTGGTACTGCTCCGGCGTCATCCCCTGAAACGACAGCAATTGCGCATAGCGTTCGACGTCGATCGAACCGTCGGGCTTCTTCAGCGACGCGATCATCGGGTCGCTCATCAGCGCGTCGCGCACGGCGTTGTCGGATGCGGTCAGGTGCAGGCGTTGCGTCTCGTCGGCCAGCACGCGTTGCTGGATCAGGCCGTCGAGCACCTGCTTGCGATGCTCGGGCGTGTCGAACATCTTGATGTCGAACTGCCCGCCGAGCGCCTGGCGCGCCTGGTCGATCTGCTGGCGGAACGCGCCGTCGAATTCGACCCGCGTGATCTTGTGCCCGTTGACTGCTGCGACATTCGCACTGTCGTCGAAGAAGCCGCGGAAGCCTTGGATTCCGACGAAACCCAGCCCCGGCAAGACGATCAGGAGCAGGAGCGCCATCATCAGGCGCTGGTGATTACGGAAGAAATCGAGCATGCGTGACGGGAAAATTGGACAAAACGTCCGATATTACAACATACGAGGTGGGACGGGCGAAAAGCGGCCCTCGCCCGCATGATCGCCCTCTTGACCGAGGCCGCGCGCACGCCCCGCTCACGGCGATTCGTTCGCGAAGCCGGCTTGCCGCACGGCCGCCGAATCACGCTGCCTCCGCGTGCGCATCCGTGGTCCGCAGCCGAGCGGAACGTGACGGGTAAAAAGAGATCGGGCCCGACCGCGCTCCCGCGACCGGGTCGCCGCCGGATCGTGACAGCCCAACCCGAGCCGGCCGGCGGTATCCCGCACGACGCCGATCGATCGACGCCTCGCCGACGCGTCATCGGACTTTGCATATCGAAAATCGATCGTTCGTCGCGCATGCCAAGCCGTATACGCTAATCGCGCCATGCAACCCGTGCCACGCTCGTCGGCCGAGCGACGAAGGGGCGCGGCCTATTCGACCATTCAACCAAACCAACCCATTCGATGAGTTTTCTTCACCAGGCGCGCATCGTCGCATTGGCCGTCTCGCTCGGCCTTCTGGCGGGCTGCAACGGGGACAGCGTCGACCGCCCGAACGTTTCGCCCGTCGCTACGGAGAACGCGGCAAACGGCGCGACGATATTCACGATTCCGCTGTACCAGTTCTACGCCACGCGACAGAGCTACATCGCTCAGGGCCTTGCGCCGAATACGTTTCTTCACAGCCGCCGGCTCTCCGATGCGTCGTCCACCGCGGTGACGAAGCCCAATCACGACACGCTGTATTCCGTCGCCATGCTGCAACTGGACGCGGGCCCCGTTCAAATCGATACGCCCGCGAGCGGTAACCGTTATTTCTCGCTCGCGTTGATGGACGCCTATACGAACAACTTCGCGATTCGCGGCACGCGCGCCGACAACGGCGTTGCGAAGGTCTTTTGGGTCGTGGGGCCGAACTGGCAGGGAGAAGCGCCCGCAGGGGTCATCGTGCTCCGCTCGTCGACCGACGCGGTCTGGGCCCTGGCGCGGACTTACGTGGGCGATGCGAGCGACTATCCGGCCGCGTGGGCGGTTCAGAACCAACTGGTGGCGTCGCAACCCGCTGGAACCGGCGGCACGACGTGGGACAGCGTGGACAAGCAAAAGCCGCCCGGTTATACCAACTGGCCAGCGTATTTCCAGTACGTGAACCAGCTGTTGAAAAAGAGCCCGCCCACGCCGCAGGACACGGCTGCGCTGTCGGCGCTCGACGCGATCGGCATCGGCCCGGCGCAGACCTTCGACCCGTCGTCCGCCGACATCGCGTCGATCAGCGCCGGCGCGACGCAGGCGCTGGCGAGCCTGACGACCGGCAGCAGAACGCAGCAAGCGTCGACCCAGACGAGTACCGGCGCAAATGGCTGGACAGGCGGTCCGGCGGATGTCGGAAACTATGGAACCCACTACGCGTTGCGGGCGAACGTTGCGCTGAACGGCCTCGGCGCGCTCCCCGGCAGCGAAGCGATCTATTACACCAGCACGGAAGCGGCGAACACGCTGGGTGCGAACTACGACGGCAACGGCGTCTATCAGATGACCTTTCCCCCCGGGCAGCTTCCGCCGGCACGCGCGTTCTGGTCATTGACGCTGTACGGGGGCACGAACCAGGCACAGGCATACTTCTATTCGAATCCCGATCAAGTCTATGCGCTGTCCTATCCGGCCTCGAACTTTCAGTTCGCCAGCGACGGCTCGCTCGTGCTCACCGTCAGCCACACGCGACCCGCGGGCGTACCGGCCAGCAACTGGTTGCCCGCTCCCGCCGGCGCGTTCAATCTGACGCTGCGTACGTACTTGCCCGATACGCCGCTCCTGAACGGAACCTACAAGCTGCCGCCG
Organism: Burkholderia sp. MSMB1835; assembly: GCF_001526365.1. NCBI lineage: Bacteria > Pseudomonadati > Pseudomonadota > Betaproteobacteria > Burkholderiales > Burkholderiaceae > Burkholderia > Burkholderia sp. MSMB1835. The sequence goes on along the minus strand of NZ_LOYP01000025.1, from coordinate 137,675 downwards.
GTGATACGCGTTCAATGAGATGCCGTTTGCGCACACCGGAAGGCGCAAATGAAAAAGCCCGCACGAGGCGGGCTGTTTCATTTGTTTGGCGGAGCGGACGGGACTCGAACCCGCGACCCCCGGCGTGACAGGCCGGTATTCTAACCGACTGAACTACCGCTCCTTGGTCTGGCTGAATCGTGAAACTGGTGGGTGCTGAGGGGTTCGAACCCCCGACCTACGCCTTGTAAGGGCGCCGCTCTACCAGCTGAGCTAAGCACCCGTTTCCGATTCGTTCCGACTGCGATCTGCGTTTGCGCATCAACAATCAGCGAGCCCGCAAGTTTAATTCATCCCCGATCATTTTGCCAAGCCTGCGCGTGAATTTTTTTAACACACGCGTTCGCACGATTCCGATCCACATAAAAAAACCCGCGGACACCGCCGCGGGTTTCGTGAACAACCGTCTGCAACGACGGTGTTCGGGGCCTCAGTGCTTGACGACTTCCGTCGAGCCGGCGTCCTTCGCCGCCTCGCCGACCGGCGCCGCTGCCTTCGCCTCTTCTTCCGGCGGCAGCGGAGTCGGCGAACGCTCGAGCGCGAGTTCCAGCACCTTGTCGATCCAGCGGACCGGCACGATCTCGATCGCATTCTTCACGTTGTCCGGAATGTCCGCGAGATCCTTCACGTTCTCTTCCGGAATCAGCACGAGCTTGATGCCGCCGCGGTGAGCCGCCAGCAGTTTCTCCTTCAGCCCGCCGATCGGCAGCACTTCGCCACGCAACGTGATTTCGCCCGTCATCGCGACGTCGGCCCGCACGGGGATGCCCGTCAGCACCGACACCAGCGCGGTCGTCATCGCGCCGCCGGCGGACGGACCGTCCTTCGGCGTCGCGCCTTCCGGCACGTGGATGTGGATGTCCTGCTTCTCGAACGCTTCGTCCTTGATACCGAGACGACGCGAACGCGAGCGCACGACCGAACGTGCGGCCTCGACCGACTCCTTCATCACGTCGCCGAGCGAACCCGTACGGATCACGTTGCCCTTGCCCGGCATCACCGCGGCTTCGATCGTCAGCAGGTCGCCGCCGACTTCCGTCCACGCGAGGCCCGTCACCTGACCGACCTGGTTTTCCTTCGCCGCGAGGCCGAAGTCGTACTTGCGCACGCCGAGGAACGTATCGAGGTTCTCGCCGTCGACCTTGATCGCGCCCGATGCCTTCTTCAGCAGCAGCATCTTCACGACCTTGCGGCAGATCTTCGACACTTCCCGCTCGAGCGAACGCACACCGGCTTCGCGCGTGTAATAGCGGATGATGTCGCGGATCGCCTGTTCGGTGACCTCGATCTCGCCGTCCTTCAGACCGTTGTTCTTCTTCTGCTTCGGCAGCAGGTAGCGCTGCGCGATGCTGACCTTCTCGTCTTCCGTGTAGCCCGACAGACGGATCACTTCCATCCGGTCGAGCAGCGGCGGCGGGATGTTCAGCGAGTTCGACGTCGCGACGAACATCACGTCCGACAGGTCGAAGTCGACCTCGATGTAGTGGTCGGCGAACGTGTGGTTCTGTTCCGGATCGAGCACTTCGAGCAGCGCCGACGAAGGATCGCCGCGGAAATCCATGCCCATCTTGTCGACTTCGTCGAGCAGGAAGAGCGGATTGCGCACGCCGACCTTCGCGAGGCTTTGCAGGATCTTGCCCGGCATCGAACCGATGTACGTGCGGCGGTGGCCGCGGATCTCGGCTTCGTCACGCACGCCGCCGAGCGCCATCCGGACGAACTTGCGGTTCGTCGCACGGGCGATCGACTGGCCGAGCGAGGTCTTGCCGACGCCGGGCGGCCCGACGAGGCACAGGATCGGCGCCTTGACCTTGTCGACGCGCTGTTGCACCGCGAGGTACTCGAGGATCCGTTCCTTGACCTTCTCGAGGCCGAAGTGATCCTCGTCGAGCACCTGCTCGGCGTTCGACAGGTCGTTGTTGACCTTGCTCTTCTTGCGCCACGGCAGGCCGATCAGCGTGTCGATGTAGTTGCGCACGACGGTGGCTTCCGCCGACATCGGCGACATCAGCTTCAGCTTCTTCAGCTCGGCGTCGGCCTTCTTCTTCGCTTCCTTCGGCATGCGCGCGGCGTTGATGCGCTTCTCGAGTTCCTCGAGATCCGCACCTTCCTCGCCTTCGCCCAGTTCCTTCTGGATCGCCTTGACCTGTTCGTTCAGGTAGTACTCGCGCTGGCTCTTTTCCATCTGGCGCTTCACGCGCCCGCGGATGCGCTTTTCGACCTGCAGGATGTCGATCTCGGCTTCGAGCTGCGCGAGCAGGTGCTCGAGGCGCTCGATGACCGGGAACATCTCGAGGATGTGTTGCTTCTGGTCGAGCTTCAGCGGCAGGCGCTCGGCGATCATGTCGGCGAGGCGGCCTGCTTCGTCGATGCCCGACAGCGACGTGAGAATCTCCGGCGGGATCTTCTTGTTCAGCTTCACGTACTGGTCGAACTGCGACACGATCGCGCGACGCAGCGCTTCCGTCTCGGCGCTGTCGGCGTGGTCGGGCTCGAGCGGCATCACTTCGCAGGAGAACTGCGTCTCCTGTTCTTCGATGGACAACGCCTTCGCACGCTGCAAGCCCTCGACGAGCACCTTCACGGTGCCGTCCGGCAGCTTCAGCATCTGCAGAATGTTGGCGATACAACCGACCTCGTACATGTCCTTTTCGGTCGGTTCGTCCTTGGCCGCGGTTTTCTGGGCGACGAGCATGATGTGCTTGCCGCCTTCCATCGCTGCTTCGAGGGCCTTGATCGATTTCGGCCGGCCCACGAAGAGCGGAATGACCATGTGCGGGAAAACGACGACGTCCCGCAGCGGCAGCAGCGGGAGCGTGATGCGTTCCGGCGGGAGAAGTTGGGTGCCTGACATTTCATTTCCCCATGAGTGGAATCAATTGTTCGGTAATTGAGGCCGCCACAACGAATTGCAAGCCTTCAAGTGCGGGAAATATTCGGTAAGAAAGTAACCACCGCGTGTCGAGTCAGAGTTACCCACAAGATAAACGAAAAAAAGCCGCCCACGGACTCATGAACGGCCTTTTTCGCTGAACATCGTCGGCAAGCCGGTCAGTTCGAACCCGCCACCTTCGGCGTGTCCTCGTAGATCAGCAAGGGCTTGCCGTCCCCATCGATGACGTTCTCGTCGATGATGACCTTGCTGACCCCTTTCATCGTCGGCAGCTCGTACATCACGTCGAGCAACGCCTGTTCGATGATCGAACGCAAACCGCGCGCGCCGGTCTTGCGGCGGATCGCCTTGCGGGCGACTGCCTGCAACGCGCCCGGCCGGATTTCCAGCTCGACGCGCTCCATCGCGAACAGCTTGTGATACTGCTTGACGAGCGCATTCTTCGGCTCGACCAGAATCTTCATCAGCGCGGCTTCGTCGAGCTTGCCGAGCGTCGCGACCACCGGCAGGCGGCCGATCAATTCGGGGATCAGCCCGAATTTGATCAGGTCTTCCGGTTCCGTTTCGCGCAGCACTTCGCCCGCGTCGCGCTCCTGCTTGCTCTTGACCGTCGCGCCAAAGCCGATGCCGGTTTTCTCGGTACGATCGGTGATCACCTTTTCGAGACCGTCGAACGCGCCGCCGCAGATGAACAGGATGTTGGTCGTGTCGACCTGGATGAAATCCTGGTTCGGGTGCTTGCGGCCGCCTTGCGGCGGCACCGACGCCATCGTGCCCTCGACGAGCTTCAAGAGCGCCTGCTGGACGCCCTCTCCCGACACGTCGCGCGTGATCGACGGGTTGTCCGACTTGCGACTGATCTTGTCGATTTCGTCGATGTAGACGATCCCGCGCTGGGCCTTGTCGACCTCGTAGTTGCAGTTCTGCAACAGCTTCTGGATGATGTTCTCGACGTCCTCGCCGACGTAGCCGGCTTCGGTCAGCGTCGTCGCATCGGCGATCACGAACGGCACGTTGAGCAACCGCGCCAGTGTTTGCGCGAGCAGCGTCTTGCCGGAGCCCGTCGGGCCGATCAGCAGGATGTTGCTCTTCGACAGCTCGACGTCGTCCTTCTTGTCGAGATGCTTCAGGCGCTTGTAGTGGTTGTACACGGCCACCGCGAGGATCTTCTTCGCGCGCTCCTGGCCGATCACGTACTGATCGAGGATGTCGCGAATTTCCTGCGGGCTCGGCAGATCCGACCGGGACAGGCTGGCCTCGACGCCGGCGGCAGCCGCCTCGTCGCGAATGATTTCGTTGCAGAGATCGATACATTCATCGCAGATGAACACCGACGGGCCCGCGATGAGTTTTTTCACCTCATGCTGGCTTTTCCCGCAAAACGAGCAATACAACAGCTTCTCGCTGTTCGAACCTTTTTTGTCCGCCATGAATGTAGAGCCTCCGGACAGGTAAATGACATGATACGCCGATTGCTCCGGGCGCCGCGCCTAGGGCGCGACCGGAGCCGGCTGGATGCGCTTGCCGCAGATGCTCAGGGCACTCGGGACATTGCGGGGGCGCCGCACGAATCGGGGCGGCACCCCGTTTAAGCTCACGGGCGCTTCAACAGCACCTGATCGATCAGCCCGTACGCCTTCGCGTCCTCGCTCGACATGAAGTTATCACGGTCGGTGTCGCGCGCGATGCGCTCGACGTCCTGGCCCGTGTGCTGCGCGAGCAGGTTGTTCAACCGTTCCTTCAGGTAGAGGATTTCGCGCGCCTGGATCTCGATGTCGGACGCCTGGCCGCGCGCGCCGCCCAGCGGCTGGTGAATCATCACGCGCGAATTCGGCAGCGCGAAGCGCTTGCCCTTCGCACCCGACGCGAGCAGGAACGCACCCATGCTGGCCGCGAGGCCCATGCACAGGGTCGACACGTCCGGCTTGATGAACTGCATCGTGTCGTAGATCGCCATGCCGGCCGACACCGAGCCGCCCGGGCTGTTGATGTAGAGGCTGATGTCCTTGTCGGGATTCTCGCTCTCGAGGAACAGCAATTGCGCGACCACGAGGTTGGCGGTCTGGTCGTTCACTTCGCCGACCATGAACACCAGGCGCTCCTTCAGGAGACGCGAATAGATATCGTACGAACGCTCGCCGCGGCCGCTCGTTTCGACGACGATCGGCACCAGCCCCAGCGCTTGCGCCTCGAAACCCTGCGGCGCGTTCGAAGCAAGCATGTCCAGCAATTCAGCGCGAGTGATCATTCAATGAACCTTGTTCGAATGGAAAATTGAACGGAAGGAAGCCGCCCGCTCAATCGCCATATTAATGGCAACCGTGCGCTTGACGTAAAAACGGCGTGCGGGCCGTCGCTCCGACAGCCGGCACGCCGCTAGAGCGACACTTACGCTTGCGCCGATGCGCTCGCGAGTGCCTCGAAGCTCACTTCCTTGTCCGTCACCATTGCCTTGCCCAGCACGAAGTCGACGACGTTGCTTTCAACGACGAACGCTTCCATCTCGGCGAGGCGCTGCTGGTTGGAATAATACCAGCGGACCACTTCCTTCGGGTCTTCGTAGCTCTTCGCGAACTCGTCGACTTCCGCGCGGATCTGTTCCGGCTTCGCTTCGAGGCCGTTCGACTTCACCAGTTCGGCCAGCACGAGGCCCAGCTTCACGCGGCGCTCGGCCTGCTCGGCGAACATCTCGGCCGGAATCGGCGCGTCCTTCGCGTTCGGCACGCCGCGCTGCGCCAGATCCTGGCGAGCCATTTCGACGAGGCGTTGCTGATCCTGCTCGATCAGCGCCTTCGGCACGTCGAGTTCGGAAATCTTCAGCAGCGCGTCCATCACCTGGTTCTTGACGATCGACTGCGTGCGGCGCTTCGCTTCGCGCTCGAGGTTTTCCTTGATCTCGGCGCGCATCTTCGTGAGGTCGCCGTCTTCGATGCCGAGCGACTTCGCGAATTCGGCGTCGATTTCCGGCAGGTGCGGCCACTCGATCTTCTTCATCGTGACCGTGAACTGCGCCGTTTTGCCGGCGACGTCCTTGCCGTGGTAGTCATCCGGGAACTTGAGGTCGAACGTACGCTGTTCGCCGACCTTCAGGCCCAGCGCCGCCGTTTCGAATTCCGGCAGCATGCGGCCTTCGCCGAGCACGAACGGGAAATCTTCGGCCGTGCCGCCCTGGAACGCGACGTCGTCGATCTTGCCGACGAAGTCGACCGTCACGCGGTCGCCGTTCTTCGCCGCGGTGTCCGCGCCGCCGTCGCCGTGCTCGCCCGCTTCGCCGCGTGCGTGGTAGTGCACGCGTTGCTTGCGCAGGATGTCGAGCGTGCGGTCGATTTCGGCGTCGCCGATCGACGTCGTCGAGCGCTCGACTTCAGCCGTCGCCAGATCGCCGATCTTCACTTCCGGGTAGACCTCGAACGTCGCGTCGAACGCGTATGCGTCTTCAGCCTGTTCCTGCTTCGGCTCGAAGCTCGGCTGGCCGGCGACGCGCAGGTTTTCCGCGCGGCTGATCGTGAAGAATTCCTGGCCGATCTTGTCGCTCAGCACTTCCGCCTCGACCTGACCCGCGTACTGTTGCGCGACCATCTTCAGCGGCACCTTGCCCGGGCGGAAACCCGGCATGCGCACGTTCTTCGCGAGTTTCTGGATACGGGCGTCGATTTCCTTCTGCACGGTGTCTTTCGGCAAAGAAATCGTCACGCGGCGTTCAAGCTTGCCGAGGTTCTCAACAACGTTAGCCATGGCTTCAATCGTCCTAAAATTATTCGAGCGAATCGGGTTTTCCTTGCCGTGCCTGCCTGCAGCGTGAGGTGCGTCGCACTCGCACGCCGCGCCGGAGCGCCACGCCATCCCTGCACGCGCCGAATGGCTAGCGCAAGCGGCTCGGAGCACGGCTTTGGCCGGAAGAATCGACTATTCTAGCAAACAATTTTCCTCATACCGCCAGATCGGCGCGTCACGCGTGCGTCCTGCCCAGTCGGCGGCGCGTTGCACGGCCATGCGGGCGGATCGTGGCTATGCCGAACGGCGTATCCACTCCGGGCCGACCATCCTGTAAGCTCCGATAGAGGGTGACCCACGTTCGTGGCCCGCCCCTTCATTCTTCACACCAATCACGCCTTCCGGAGACACCATGCCGCAACACCCGTCCGCGCCTGTCGTCGTCGTCGCGCCCGATTCGTTCAAAGGCTCGCTTTCCGCCGAGCAGGTCGCGGACGCGATCGCCACCGGCATTCGCCGCGCCCGGCCCGATGCCGTCGTGCGCTGCTGCCCGATGGCCGACGGCGGCGAAGGCACGCTCGACGCGATGCTGGCCGGCGGCGGCACGCGGCGCACGCTGCGGGTGGCCGGCGCGTCGCTGGCGGCGCGCGACGCGGCGGTGGGCGTGATCGATGCGCGCACCGCGATCGTCGAGACGGCCGAGATCGTCGGGATTACCGACCCGGTCGGCATGAGCGTGCCCGTCGACGCGCGCAGCACGCGCGGGATGGGCGACGCGATCCGCGCGCTGCTCGACGACGGCGTGCGCCGCTTCTTCGTCGCGCTCGGCGGCAGCAGCACCAACGACGCGGGCGCCGGGCTGCTCGCGGGCCTCGGCCTGCAGTGCTTCGACGCGGGCGGCCAGCCGGTCGAGCCCGTGCCGTCGCGGCTCGCCGACATCGCGCGCATCGACGCGTCGGGGCTCGATCCGCGCCTGAAGGAAACGGAATTCGTCGGCATGTCCGACGTCGACAACCCGCTGACGGGCGCGCATGGCGCCACCGCCGTGTTCGGTCCGCAAAAGGGTGTGACGGCGGCGCAGGTCGCGCCCCTCGATGCGGCCCTCGCCCGCTTCGCCGACCTGCTCGAAGCCGCGCTCGATCGCCGCGGCCGCGATCTGCCGGGCGCGGGCGCCGCGGGCGGCCTCGGTTTCGCGCTGCACATGCTCGGTGCACGCTTCGAGGCCGGCGCCGAAGTGGTGGCGCGCCAGGTCGGGCTCGACGCCGCTCTGGCCGGCGCCGACTGGCTGATCACCGGCGAAGGCCGCTCCGACGTGCAGACGCTGCACGGCAAGGCGCCGTTCATCGCATGCCGGCACGCGCAGGCCGCCGGCGTGAGCGCGTCGCTGCTGTCGGGCGCGGTCGACCCGGCCGCGCTGCCGCGTCTGTCCGAGCATTTCTCCGGCTGCTTTTCGCCGGCTCCGGGGCCGATCACGCTCGACGTCGCGATCCGCGACGCGGCCAACCTGCTCGCGAACGAAGCGGAACAGTTGACACGCCTGAAGTACGGTGCACACTGACCGTTGACCCGAGCGCACGATACAGGAACAATCGGGCCCGCCCTTTTTCTTCAGGATTCGACATGAAAGGCCGCCAAGCCGGGCTCGATCAGTTTCTGACCTATCGCCTCCATGCGCTCACGAAGCGCTCCGACCGCGGGATCGGCGAGGTGTACCGGCACAAGCTCGACATCTCGCTGCCCGAGGCGCGCGTGATCGCCGCCGTCGGCGCGTTCGGCCCGTTCTCGATCATGGATCTCGCGCGCCACACCAATCTCGACAAGAGCCAGGCAAGCCGCGCGGCCGAAGCGCTGCTGCGCCAGGGGCTGCTCGAGCGCAGCGCGAGCGACGAAGACGGCCGGATCGTGCTGATCGCGCTGACCGCCGACGGCCGAGCGCTGCATCGCAAGATCATGCCGATCGTGCGCAAGTGGAACGACGGCCTGCTCGCGTGCCTGTCCGACAGCGAACGTCAGACGTTCGAGCGGCTGCTCGACAAGGTCGTTGCGCACGCAGTCGAGCGCGACGACTGAGTAACCGGCTTCGAAGTCAAGCGCGATGAAGTGAATCGTCGCAAGGCGTGTCGGCCCCGCCGTCGCCGGTTCACGAAGCGTAGCGGCGGCATTGATCGGACGAATCGGACGAGCCGCCCGCGTCGCGTCACGCAAGATCCGGGAGGCTTGTCCGGGCGCGCCGTCCGGGCGGCCCGTCTTGCACCGCGACGGCATCGCGCGAAGCACGCGCAGTCGCGGTGCCGGCGTCGCCGACGGCCGTGAACCCGGCGGCCTTGTGGCGCACTACAACCCGCTGTTCGTCGCGCGCTGACGCAACAATCCGAGCACCGCGTCGCAGTACGGCGTCGGCACGCCAAGCTTGCGGCCGAGTTCCGGAAACACGCCGAGGATCGGCCCGATCTCGAGCGAGCGCCCCGCCTCGAAATCCTGCAGCATCGACGTCTTGAACGCGCCCAGCTTGCGCGTGACCGCGATCCGCTCGGGGCCGCTCATCCCGGCGGACAAGCCGAGCCTCGCGCCGATCGCAGCCGCTTCCTCCATCATCCGCAGCGCGAGATCCTGCGTGAACGGATCGTCGAGCAACTGCTCGGCCGTCGACCCGGTCAACGCGCTCAGCGGGTTCATGTTCATGTTGCCCCACAGCTTCGTCCAGATCTCGGTCCGGATCGCGGGCGTCGTCTCGACGTCGAAACCGCCGACCGCGAGCGCCGCGGCGAACCGCGCCGTGGCCCCGTCGAGCCGCGGATCGGGCGTGCCGACGATCAGCCGGTTGCCGCGCCCGCGCCGCACGACGCCCGGCGCGTCGGTACTCGACGACAGATGCACGACGCAGCCGATCGCCTGCGCGGGCGGCAACGCGGCCGACACCGCGCCGGCCGGATCGACCGCATCGAGCGGCACACCGTCGATCGCCCCTTCGAGCCCGTGCGTGAACCACCACGGCAGCCCGTTCATCGCCGCGACGATCACCGTATGCGGCCCGACCAGCGGCGCAATGCGCGCGGCCAGCGCGGGCAGCGCCTGTGCCTTCAGCGCGATCACCACGTAGTCCTGCACACCGAGCGCGGCCGCATCGTCGCTTGCGCGCACCGGCACCGACGCGATTGCGCCCGCCTCGTCGATCACGCGCACGCCGTGCGCATTCAGCGCATCGAGCGTCGCGCCGCGTGCGTACGCGCTCACGGTCATGCCGGCTCTAGACAGCGCGGCCGCGAGCAATCCGCCGATCGCGCCGACCCCGACCACCGCCGCGCGCACCGACCCTGAATTCGTGTCGTTCATGATGGCATTCCGTCTCCCGGGAGCTGACGAGCATAACGCGCAATGGTTGCAGACACAACCATTCGGGCGACGCAGCGCGCATCGGGCGGCACGCGTTCGTGCGCCTCAGCGCGGTACGCTGCCCGCCTCCGCCGCTTCGTCGTCGATCGCGCCGCTGGTCGCGCCGAGCACGCCGGCGATCTGGCTCTTGTCGTGCATGCCGAGCTTGCGGTACGCGCAGCGCAGGTAGTGGCGCACGGTCGTCGGCGAGATCGCCATCTGCTGCGCGACTTCCTTGTGCGAACGCCCGGCGCCGTAATAGCGGATCGCCGCGAGCTCGCGCGGGCTCAGCCGGTCGAGCAGCGAGCGCGGCCGCGCCTCGATCTGGAACAGCCCCGCGACGGGCACGCACTGGATGCGCAGCGCGTCGCCGACGAACGGCCGGCCCGGCTGGCGCCGCAGATGCGCGACCAGCGGCTCCGGTACGCGCGCACCGGCCCAGGCCGGCCATTCGGTGCGCAGCACGTCGTCGAAATCGTGATCGGCATGGTGCAGCACGCCGAAGTTGTCGCACAGCGCACGCGCCGCCGGCACGACCGTGTCGGTGCGCTCGCGTTCGCGCGTGAGCTGCGCGGCGCGGTTGATCGTCAATGCGGCCGCGAGATGCGGAATGACTTCCTCGAAACGATGCGCGTCGTCGTCGCTGAACGGCCGGTTCAGGCCCTGCCGGTAGATCGACACGAACGTCGTCAGGCCGAAGCGGCGATCGAGCGTACACACGAACATCAATTGCGCGAGCCCGTACTTCACGCACCAGTCGCGAAACCGCGCATCGAGCCCCGGCTCGACGACCGACAGCCGCACCGCGCGGCCGTGCGCGCCGTGCAACGTGCGGCGCGCGAGCGGATCGCAATCGCGCACGCGCTTCCAGTCGATGAAGAACGCGTGCGGCAACCGGTACAAAAAGCTGTTGTGCATCACCGGGCCCGTCGGCACATGGGTCGCGACGCCCGTCCACGCGGCATCGAACGGAACGAGCGCCTGCAGCAGCGAAAAGAACCGGTATTCGAATTCGCCGATGGCGGACTGCGCGGCCACCGCGTACAGGTCGAGCAGCATCAGGCCGAGTTCGCGCTGCGCTGCGTCGCCGCGCGTGACGCCATCGAAATCGGCGCGCCGGGACGGCAGCGGCGGCCACGCGAATTCGTCGAGCGCGATGGCGGCCGGCACGTCGCGCAGCGCGTCGAGGTCCTGCCCGATATCCGTCGTGATCCTCACCTTCCGCTCTCCTGTCCGGTCGGGCCGCCGATGTGCGCAACGATACCGGCCGATTATAGCGAGCGACTTTTTTGGCGGGCCACGGCGCCGAAACGCTCGCCAGCCCCATCCATTTGAACGGTACACCGCACGTTGCTGCTGCGCAGCACGGCGCGCGGCGACGTTGCGCGGCGTTTAGGCCGTGCAACGCGGGTTTTCCGCACCGTTCATCTGGACGACTGTTCGACGGTTTTCCCGCTGCGGACACTGCGTCGCGACAACACCAACGACGAACCGACGCAGGAAGGTATGGAGAACCCCACGTGACGACACCCCGCTTCATCCGCACGGCCACGGCCACGGCCGCCGCGGCACTTGCCGCATGCGGCGGCGCGCATGCGCAGTCCGCCCTCACGCTGTACGGCGCGCTCGACGTCGGCGTGCAGTACCTGACGCACGCCGACGGGCGCCATTCGGCCGTGCGGTTGCAGAACTACGGCATCCTGCCTTCGCAGCTCGGGATCAAGGGCCACGAGGATCTCGGCGGCGGCTGGCGGGCGCTGTTCAAGCTGGAACAGGGCTTCAACGTCAACGACGGCACCCCGACCGCGCCCGGCTACGCGTTCTTCCGCGGGGCATACGCGGGCATCGCGGGACCGGTCGGCACCGTCACGCTCGGCCGCCAGTTCAGCGTGCTGTTCGACAAGACACTGTTCTACGACCCGCTCTGGTATGGGTCGTACAGCGGCCAGGGCGTGCTCGTGCCGATCAACGCGAACTTCATCGACCACTCGGTCAAATATCAGTCGCCGACGTTCGCCGGCTTCGACGTCGAAGCGCTCGCCGCGACCTCCGGCGTCGCAGGCAATACGCGCGCCGGACGCGTGCTCGAGCTCGGCGGCCAGTACGCGAGCAACGGCCTGTCGGTGAGCGCGGTGCTGCATCAGGCGCACGGCGACGTAGCGGCGGCGGCCGACGCGTCCGCGCGGCGTCGCGAACTCGGCACGCTCGCCGCACGTTATGCGTTCGCCACGCTGCCGCTCACCGTGTATGCGGGCGTCGAACGCCTGACCGGCGACCTCGACGCGGCCCGCACGATCGTCTGGGGCGGCGCGCGCTACCTGACGTCGAACGGGATCGGCCTGAACGCGGGCGTCTACCACACCGATGCGCGCACGCCGGCGGTCGGCCACCCGACGTTGTTCATCGCGAGCACCACGTACGCGCTGTCCAAGCGCACCGTCGCATACCTGAACCTCGGCTATGCGCGCAACAGCGGCCAGAGCGCGCAGACCGTCTACGAATACGACCCGACGCCGCTCGCCGGCGCGTCGCAGTTCGGCGCGATGGTCGGCATGTACCACCTGTTCTGATTCCCCCAACGAGATCCCGTCATGAAGACCCTGCCCCCGGATGTCGCCCTCTCGCGCGACGGCCATGCGTCGACGTTCGCGCGCTCGACGCTCGTCGCGCTCGTCGTGTTCGCGGCCATCACGCCGCTGTTGCTGCTCGTGGCGCCCGCCGTCGCCGGTCAGCTCGCCACGCAACTCGGCCTGTCCGCGTCGCAGATCGGCACCTACTTCTTCGTCGAACTCGGCGCGTTCAGCCTCGCGACCGTGCCGTCGTACCTGTGGCTCGGACGTGTCGACGCGCGTCGCGTCGCGGCGTTCGCCATCGCGCTGTTCGGCGCGGGCAACCTGCTGACTGCGCTATGGATGCCGGGGTTTGCCGCGCTGCTCGCGCTGCGCGCCGTCACCGCCCTCGGCGGCGGCTCGCTGATGGTGCTCTGCATGACGAGCGCGGCGACGAGCAGCAACAGCGACCGCGTGTACGGCCTGTGGGTCGTCGGTCAGTTGATCGCGGGCGCGATCGGCCTGTTCGTGCTGCCCCACGTGTTCGCCGCGTTCGGGCTCCGCGCGCTGTACGTCGCGCTCGCCGTGCTCGCGCTGCTCGCGGCGCCGCTGTCGCGCGGCTTTCCGACGTCGCTCGGCACGCGGGCGGCGTCCGCGTACGCGGCGCGCGGCGACGCGCCGCCGACGCCGCGACGCTTCGTCGTGCTCGCCATCGGCGCGGTGCTGACGTTCTATCTCGCGATCGGCAGCGTATGGACGTTCGCGAGCCGTGCGGCGGCCGAGGCCGGGCTCGATCCGCAGTCGACCGGCAACGTGCTCGCGATCGCGAGCGTGATGGGGATCGCCGGCGCGGCGCTCGCGTCGTGCGCGGGCGGGCGGCTCGCGCGGCGCGCGATGCTGGCGACCGGCTATGCGCTGCTCGCGGCGTCGCTCGTCGCGCTCGCGGCGATGCGTGACACCGGCGGCTACGGCGCGGCGATCTTCGCGTTCAAGTTCGCGTGGACCTTCGTGCTGCCGTTCATTCTCGCGACGGTCGCGCAGATCGACACGTCCGGCCGCCTCGTCGCGACACTCAATTTCGTGATCGGCGCGGGGCTCGCCGCCGGCCCGCTGCTGGCCGGCCTGATGCTCGACGCCGGCGGCACGATGCGCGCGCTGTTCGCGGCCGCGACGGCCGTCGCGATCGTGTCGTTCGCCGCGCTGCGCCACATCGATCGCCGCGCGCGCCTTTCCGTTTCCTCCCAACCGTGACAGGTCACGCATCCATGAATCGCACTGCCTTCTTCACCGACGAACGCACTTTCTGGCATACCGGCGGCACGCACGCGCTGTTCTTTCCGGTCGGCGGCTGGGTCCAGCCGCCGTCGAGCGCGGGCTACGCGGAATCGCCCGATTCGAAGCGCCGCTTCCTGTCGCTCGTGCAGGCGTCGGGCTTGGCCGCGCAGCTCGACCTGCGCGGCGCCGAACCCGCGACCACCGCCGACCTGCTGCGCATTCATCCGGCACACTATCTCGACGCGTTCCGCGCGCTGAGCGACGCGAACGGCGGCGACCTCGGCGATCTCGCGCCATTCGGCAAGGGCAGCTACGAGATCGCCGCGCTGTCGGCGGGCCTCGCGATCGCGGCGATCGATGCGGTCGTCGGCGCGCGCGCGGCGAATGCGTTCTCGCTGTCGCGGCCGCCCGGCCATCACTGCCTGCGCGACCGCCCGATGGGCTTCTGCATGCTCGCGAACATCCCGATCGCGATCGAGGCCGCCCGCGCGAAGCACGGCATCGAGCGCGTCGCGGTGATCGACTGGGACGTGCATCACGGCAACGGCACGCAGTCGATCTACTACGACGATCCGGATACGCTGACGATTTCGCTGCACCAGGACCGCTGCTTCCCGCCCGGCTACGGCGGCGCGGACGATCACGGCGAAGGCGCGGGCGTCGGCGCGAACCTGAACGTGCCGCTGCTCGCGGGCAGCGGCGACGATGCCTACCGGTATGCATTCGAGCGAATCGTGCTGCCGGCGCTGGCGCGTTTTCGCCCCGAGCTGATCGTCATTGCGAGCGGCCTCGACGCGAGCGCGGTCGATCCGCTCGCGCGCATGCAGCTGCATACCGACAGTTACCGGTTCATGACCCGCGCGGTAAAGGAAGCCGCGCAACGCCATTGCGGCGGGCGGCTCGTGATCGTTCACGAAGGCGGCTATTCGGAGGCGTACGTCCCGTTCTGCGGGCTGGCGATCGTCGAGGAACTGGCCGGCCTGCGCACCGAGGTCGCCGACCCGATGCTCGACCTGGCGATCGCGCAGCAGCCGGGCGAGCGGTTCGTCGCGTTCCAGCGCGCACTGCTCGACGAACTGGCCGTGTCGTTCGGGTTGTAGCGCGCGTTGACGAACGATACCGGGCCGGCATGCGCCGGCCCTTGCGCGATCGGTACGGATGGGGTTTCCTGTGTCTTTACTCCCGTTCCGGCCGAGGCCGCACTCTTCCGATGAAATCGTCCCCGCGCGATAACAACGACACTGCCAAAACGCGCCGCCAGCCGTCGAAGCTGGCCCTGAACATCGCCGCCGTGACGGTCGGCCTCATCACGTTCGCGATCGGCGCGGCGTGGGTGATCTATAGCTGGATCGTCGATCGCGAAGCGCAGTATTTCGCGATTCCGCTGGTGTTCTCGGTGCCGGTGATCGTGGCCGTCGCGATCCGCAGCTTCTGGGAATAGTCGCGCCGGAAACGACGAAGCGCCGCGGTCGGGCGACGCGCGGCGCTTCGTTTCACGCTCGTTTCAACTGAAGCGGTGCGCTCCGCGATCCGCTTGCAAGCGAGTCACAGGCCGGGACGCGGGCACGGATTGGGGGCTGCGCCCTGATATCCGCCGGCGACGGCACCCAGCGCGGCGCCGGCCAGGGACGTGCCGAGCGCTTTCAACACCCCCTCCGTCGACAACGGCTCGCCGCTCGACATCACACGCCCCGAATACGCGGAGCATGCGGACGACGATGCAACCGTCTTCACGGGTGTGGCACTCCACGCGATGTTGTCGGCAGGCGTATTGGCGAAAGCCGGCGCGGCCAGCATCCATGCCAGAACGGAAATCGGGATACGTACGGTGTGTTTCATCGGCAGGCCCCTCGGTGTCGTTGTACTTCTTGTACGAAAAGTGAGCACGATATTACACGCGACCGGTTTTTCGAGCGAGGTCCGGATGCCGGGCGGCGAAATCGGCGTCAATAAAAAAGCGCTGCGGTCAGCCGACCGGCAGCGCTTTTTCGCGAACGGCCCCTGCCGGGGGCACGTTCGACTTCTGGTGCGTGAGGCCGGACTCGAACCGGCACACCCTCGCGGGCGTCAGGACCTAAACCTGGTGCGTCTACCAATTTCGCCACTCACGCGCATTTCCGTCGCCCGACCGCGCGGGACGCAAGATGCGTGCTCCACGCGCCCGGGACCGCTCGGGACACTTCAGCCGGCCCGAAAACCGGCACGCCCGATCAGGCGAGCGCGAGATTCTACCCGATCCGTGCGGCCTTGTCTCGCCCCGCCGGCGCCCGTCGCGCCGCGGTGCTAGAATGCCGCGCTCGACGTTTCGGCAGCGCGCCGCCGCGCGTCCCCGAACCCGCCCCAACCGATTCAGCCCGTGAACTTCGACGACTACTGTCAGCAAAAGGCCGCCCCCGCAGGCTCCAGCGTCTACTACGCGCTGCGTCAGGCGCCGCTCGCCACGCAGCCGCGCCTGACCGCGCTGTTCGCGCTGCGCCGCGAACTCGAGGAAACCGTCAAGGAAACCAGCGATCCGACCGTCGGACACACGAAACTCGCGTGGTGGCACAAGGAACTCGCGGCGCTGGCCGACGGGCAACCGTCGCACCCCGTCACGAAGGCGCTCGCGCAGCATCACCCCGCGATCGCCGCCGAGGCCGATGCGCTGCGCACGCTCGTCAACGGTTACGGGATGGACCTCGAGCAGGCGCGCTACCTCGATTTCGCGAACCTGCAGCGCTATATCGCGCAGGTCGGCGGCACCTTCGCGTCGCTGGTTGCGCGTGCCAGTTCGGCGCACCCGGCCGACCCGCAGCCATGGGCCGCGAACGTCGGCCGCGCGCTGATGCTCGCGCAATTCGTGCAGGAGCTCGGCAACGACGCACGCCACGGCCGCATCTATCTGCCGATCGACGAACTGCAGCGCTACAACGTGACCGCGGCCGATCTGCTGAACCGCCGCTACAGCCCGGCGTTCACCGAATTGCTGCAATTCCAGACGGCCCGCGCGCGCGAAGCGCTCGCGGCCGCCGATGCGGCGATTCCCGCCGCCGAACGCCGCGCGCAACGCACGCTGCGCGCGCAGATCGCGCTGGCCGGCGCGCTGCTCGACGAAATCGCGCGCGACGGCTACCAGGTGCTGCATCAGCGCATCGCGCTGACGCCGATCCGCAAGCTGTGGATCGCGTGGCGCGCCGCGCGCCGCCGTTGAGCGGCACGTATCACGCCTTCAGCAACGGCAGCGGGTCGAAATGCTGCTGCAGCACACGCGTCGCGTCGAGCCCCCACCAGGACCCGAGCACGGTCGCGTAAAGCTGGCGGAAATCGATCGCGACCGGCAGGTTGCCGTTGCCGTCGAGCCGCCCGAGCGCGGGCGGCGCACCGTACAGCCCGCCCGCCACGCGGCCGCCCATCACGAAATGCGGCGCGGCCGTGCCGTGATCGGTGCCGTTGCTCTGGTTCTCGCGCACGCGCCGGCCGAATTCCGCATACGTCATCACGAGCGTCTCGTTCCAGCGCCCGAGTTCGATCAACGCCGCGCGCATCGCGCTCATCCCGTCCGCGAACTGCTTGAGCAGCGCGGCGTGCTGCCCCGGCTGGTTCTGGTGCGTGTCGAAACCGTTGAGCGTGAGGCGCAGCACCGCGACACCGTCCTGCGCGCCGGGCCCGGACGCTTCGCACGCGGCCAGCACCTGCATCGCGGTCTTCACCGACGTGCCGAACGCGCCGGCCGGAAAGGCCGTCCTGAATTCGCGCATTCCGCCGCGCGGGCGCAGCCGGTCGGCCGCCTTCACGATGTCGTTCTCGACGTCGATGATGTGCGCGAGCGCCGGGTTCTGCTCGCGCAGCGACGACGGCTCGGCGAGCCGGGCCGCACGGATGAACTGCGCGGGATTGACGAGCGCGATCGCGCGCGCGCCGTTCGACAACGGCCCCATCTCGGCGCTGCCGAGCACGACGCCGTCCGCCGCGAAACCGGGCGGCACGGGCGCCTGCGCGAACGTGCGCGTGAGCCAACCCTCGTGCAGGTACTGATCCGAGCGCGACGCGGTGTCCCAGATCTCGATCGAGCGGAAATGCGACAGGTTCGGCTGCGGATAGCCGACACCCTGCACGACCGCGACCTGCCCGTCGCGCCACAGCGGCACCAGCGGCGCGAGCGACGGGTGCAGCCCCGTCTGCGCGTCGAGCTGCAGCACCTGCTCGCGCTTGATGCCGATGCCGCGCCGGAACGAGTAGTACAGCGGGTCCGCATACGGCACCACCGTGTTGAGGCCGTCGTTGCCGCCCTTGAGCTCGACGAGGATCAGCACGTTCGCATACCCGGCCGCAGGCTTTCGGCCGGCCTGCGGCGCGGCCGCCGCCACCGCGCTCGCCTGCCACATCGACACGCCGGCCGCCGCCGCGGCGCCCGTCAGCGTCAGAAAATCACGTCGGTTCATCGCACATCCTTTGGTTCGCCGCCCGCCGCCTTTGCCGCGGCCGCCGCCCGCTTCGTCGTCGTTCGCATCATTTCAGTTGATAGGCCGGATCCATCAGCAGCGCCTCGAGATACGCGCTGCCGGTCGAATCCGTGTCGATCGCCGCGACCGGCGAGAGTTGCAGCACCGCATGCTGCAATTGCAGCTCGGTGGACAGTCCCGCGATCGCCTGCGGCCGCGCACGATACTGCGCGAGCCAGCGCTCGAGATCGAAACGCAAGCCGCCGCGCGCGGGCTTCGCGGGCATGCCGCGCGGGCCGGCGGCGGACGCCGCGTCGGTCACCGGCATCGCGTGCGCGCTCGGCGACGGCGCGATCGCACGGGCCGGCGGCCGCATGCCGGCCGTCTCGGTCGCGCGGAACAACTGCTCGACGAACTGCTTGCGCGACAGCAGCGTCGTGCTGTTGATCCACAGCGCGCCGCCGGGCCAGCCCTTCACGTTCGGCGGATAGAACAGGTTCTGTCCGAGCGTGCGCACGGTGTTCGCGAGCATCTGCGGATCGCCGTACGCCACGTCGAACAGCCGCACCGAGCCGACCACGAATTCCGCCGGCGACTTGACCAGCACGCCGCGATTGCGCGGATCCCAGAACGCGTCGGTCGACCACAGCGCGGCGAGCGCCGCGCGAATGTCATAGCCGCTCGCGCGAAACCGCTCGGCCACCACGTCGAGCGCGCGCGGCTCCGGCGTATCGGACACGAACTCGCGCCACAGCTTGCCGGCGATGAAGCGCGCGGTGTCCGGCCGCTTCAGCAGGATGTCGAGAAAGCCGTCGCCGTCGAACGGCCCGGTTTCGCCGAGGATCGTCTTGTCGCCGGCATCGTGCCATTCGGGCCGCACCGCGAAGCGCAGCGTGTCGGGATCGACCGTCCAGCCCGTCATCGCGCGCGCGGCCTCGGTCACGTCGTGTTGCGTGTAATGCCCTTCGCCGAGCGTGAACAGTTCCATCACCTCGCGCGCGAAATTCTCGTTCGGGCGGCCCTTGCGATTGCTCGCGCCGTCGAGATACTGCAGCATCGCCGGATCCTTCGCGACCGCGTGCAGCAGCGAGCCGAAGTTGCCGAGCGCCTCGCGGCGAAACAGCGCGTTCTGCGCGGCCATCGTCTGCGGGTAAGGCACCTTGTCCTGTCCGGACGTGAAATGCCCGTGCCAGAACAGCGTCATGCGCTCGGTGAGCGGCGACGGCGTCGCGACCATCTCGTTGACCCAGGCCGCACGCAACGCATCGTAGCGGCGATTGCGCTCGCGCTGCTCGTCGCGCCGCATGTCGGGCGTCAGCGCCTGGCGCTGCGCGCGTGTCGGCGGCGGCTCGGCGAGCCAGTCGGGCCACGTCGTGACGGGTTCCCGTCGTGCATTGCCGAGCGTATCGGCCACGACCTGCGCGCGCGTCATGCCGACGATGCGCGCGACTTCGGCGGGAGCGGGAGAAAAACCGGTGCGACCGAGAAAAAACACCGCGTCGTCGGCATCGAGCGGCGACTGCATGGCAGGCGACGGCGCCGGTGCGGCAGCGTTCGCTTTCATCGTCATGGACTCCCGGAACGCACCGGCGGTGCGGATGCCCGTACAACGGCATTCGGCGGCCGAAAGTTGACGGAAAAAATGCTACGAATTCTTTCCGCGCGGGGATTTCCGCGCGAGGCGAACGACGGCACGCATCAGCGCTTGTACAACTCACGCACGGCGTCTTCGATGTGCTGGCGCAACAGGTGTCGCTCTTCGGGCGTCATGTGCCCGTCGCGACGGCGCTGTTCGAGATCGGGAGGCACGGCGGAACGGGCCGTCATATCGGCGGCGCGATCGGGCTGCGGCGCTTTGCCGCGCGGCAGCTTGCGCGACGATGCGCCCTGCTCGGGGCGCTGCGCATACGCGAGGTTCGACGCATACGGACCGGCAAGCGCGATCGTCAGCATCAGTGCAATCCGGGCAGATCGCATGACCGTCCTCGCTTCTTTGGTCGATTTGTTCCCTTCGTCACGCGGCAACCGGCTACCTCTGGTACTTGAAAAACCCTGCGGAATTCGGGTGTACAAAGATGAAAGATGGAGTGCAGGGGAGTATCTACCGAATTTCGGCTTCGAGTAAAGGAATCTCTATAGCGTGCCTTTACTCGGCGCGACACTACGGGTAAATTTTGTAACCGACTGTAACGCACGAAAATACGCGGCCGTGCGCCAATTCCCATTCGCGATAAGATGCCGATCATGGAAACGAAAAACCCCTCCAAGATTCTCGTCGTCGACGACGACCCTCGCCTGCGCGATCTGCTGCGCCGCTATCTCGGCGAACAGGGTTTCAACGTCTACGTCGCGGAAAACGCGACCGCAATGAACAAGCTCTGGGTTCGCGAGCGATTCGACCTGCTCGTGCTCGACCTGATGCTGCCCGGCGAAGACGGCCTGTCGATCTGCCGCCGGCTGCGCGGCAGCAACGACCGCACGCCGATCATCATGCTCACCGCGAAGGGCGAGGACGTCGATCGCATCGTCGGCCTCGAGATGGGCGCCGACGATTACCTGCCGAAGCCGTTCAATCCGCGCGAACTGGTCGCGCGCATTCATGCGGTGCTGCGCCGCCAGGCGCCGGCCGAACTGCCGGGCGCACCGTCGGAAACCACCGAGGTGTTCGAGTTCGGCGAATTCTCGCTGAATCTCGCCACGCGCACGCTGACCAAGTCCGGTCAGGAAATTCCGCTGACCACCGGCGAATTCTCGGTGCTGAAAGTGTTCGCGCGTCATCCGCGTCAGCCGCTGTCGCGCGAAAAGCTGATGGAGCTCGCACGCGGCCGCGAATACGAAGTGTTCGACCGCAGCCTCGACGTGCAGATCTCGCGCCTGCGCAAGCTGATCGAACCGGATCCGGGCAGCCCGCGCTTCATCCAGACCGTCTGGGGCCTCGGCTACGTGTTCATCCCGGACGGCGCCGCCTGAGCTTTTTCCTTCCCGGTTTCGCCCCGCCCACGGCCCGTCCCATGCGTATCGACCGGCGCCTTCTGCAGCTCGCGTTCGGCGGGCTGTTCTGGCGCACCTTCCTGCTGATCGCGCTGCTGATCTCGGTCAGTCTCGCCGCGTGGTTCCAGAGCTTTCGCGTGATCGAGCGCGAGCCGCGCGCGCAGCGCGTCGCGCTCCAGCTCGTCGCGGTCGTGAAGCTCACGCGCACCGCCCTGCTCTATTCCGATCCCGACTTGCGGCGCGCGCTGCTGCAGGATCTGGAAAGCAACGAGGGCGTGCGCGTCTACCCGCGCGAGAAAACCGACAAGTTCAAGCTGCAGCCCGACGAATCGCTGAACCGCCTGATCGAACACGACATCCGCAGCCGGCTCGGCGACGATACCGTGATCGCGCAGTCGGTCAACGACATCCCGGGCGTATGGATCAGCTTCAAGATCGACGACGACGATTACTGGGTCGCGCTCGATCGCGACCAGCTCGACAACGTCACGGGCCTGCAGTGGGCCGGTTGGGGGCTGTTCGCGCTCGCGCTGTCGCTGTTCGGCTCCGCGTTCATTACCAGCCTCGTGAACCGGCCGTTCTCGCGGCTCGCGCTCGCCGCGCGCCAGGTCGGTTCGGGCCAGGCGCCCGAGCCGCTGCCCGAGCGCGGGATGGGCGTCGCGGCCGAGACCAACCGCAGCTTCAACCAGATGGTGCGCGACCTCGAACAGCTCGAGGCCGATCGCGCGCTGATGCTCGCGGGCATCTCGCACGACCTGCGCACGCCGCTCGCGCGGCTGCGGCTCGAAACCGAGATGAGCCCGTCCGACCAGGCGACCAAGGACGCGATGGTCGACGACATCGAGCAGATGGACCGCATCATCGCGGCCTTCATCGACTACGCGCGCCCGTCGCAGCGCAAGCCCGAGCCCGTCGATCTGTCGTCGGTCGCGCAGGACGTCGCCGCGCGCGTGTCGGGCGAGGACGGCGTCGAAATCCGCACGCGGCTCGCGCCGAGCGCGATCATCGAAGCCGACGAGACCGACATGCGGCGCGTGATCGGCAACCTCGTCGAGAACGCGCGCAAGTACGGCCAGAGCAAGCAGGACGGCATCTCGCGGATCACGCTCGAAACGCGCGTGTCGCATGCGCGCGTCGAGCTGTCGGTAAGCGACGAAGGCCCCGGCATCCCCGAGGATCAGCTGCCGCTCGTGATGCGGCCGTTCTACCGCGTCGACACCGCGCGCACCAAGGCGGACGGCACGGGCCTCGGCATGGCGATCGTGCTGCGGCTCGTCGGCCGCTACCGCGGCGCGCTGCGCCTGCGCAACCGCCACCCTGAAGCCGGCCTCGAAGTCACGCTCGAATTCCCCGGCGCCGGCAAGGCGCGTGCGACCGCATGACACGTTCGCGCACGCATCTTGCGCGTCACACTATCGATCCGGTTGACAAAAGCTATGAAGGGCGTTAGTCAAAATCTATTGAAGTGAAGCATCAATAGTGTTATAGTCCCTTTCATGCTGTCACATCATCGTTGCAGCACCGAGGTAGCTTGACTCAGTCTTCTTCCCAACTCACACAGGAGTATCCGCATGAAAACCGTGGGCGATAAACTCGAAGCTTTCACCGTCGTAGCCGCGAAGCCGGGCTTCAACAATCACGAGGAAAACGGCCAGTCGGCGTTCGAGACCGTCACCGAAGCGTCGTTCCCGGGCAAGTGGAAGATCATCTACTTCTATCCGAAGGATTTCACGTTCGTGTGCCCGACGGAAATCGTCGAGTTCGCGAAGCTCACGAAGCAATTCGAAGAGCGCGACGCGGTCCTGCTCGGCGGCAGCTCGGACAACGAATTCGTCAAGCTCGCATGGCGCCGTGAGCACAAGGACCTCGACAAGCTGAACCACTACTCGTTCGGCGACGTCAAGGGCGAACTGATCGACCAGCTCGGCGTGCGCGACAAGGAAGCCGGCGTGGCCCTGCGTGCGACGTTCATCGTCGATCCGGACAACACGATCCAGCACGTTTCGGTGAACAACCTGAACGTCGGCCGCAGCCCGGAAGAAGTCCTGCGCATTCTGGACGGCCTGCAAACGGACGAACTGTGCCCGTGCAACCGTGCAGTCGGCGGCGCAACGCTGTAAGCGCATCGATGCACGAAGCCCGCGGCGCACGTCCTGCCTGCGGGCTTTTTTAACGGCCAACCCATAGGAGATATCAATGGAATTCATCGACTCGATTAAGGCACGCATCCCCGACTACGCAAAGGACATTCGCCTGAACCTCGACGGCACGATCTCGCGCTCGTCGCTCGAAGGCACCGACGCGGTCGGCGTGGCGCTGGCGGCGGCCATCGCGGCGAAGAGCACGGTGCTCGTGAAGACGATCCGCGAAGCCGGCGTGCTGTCGCCCGAGGAGACGAACGCCGTGCTGACGGCGGCCGCGCTGATGGGGATGAACAACACCTGGTATCCGTACGTCGAGATGGCCGACGACGCCGACCTGAAGACGCAGCGCGCCGAATTGCGGATGGGCGCGTATGCGACGCACGGCGGCGTCGACAAGCGCAAGTTCGAGATGTACGCGCTCGCCGCGTCGATCGTCGGCAAGTGCCACTTCTGCGTGAAGTCGCACTATGCGCTGCTGAAGAACGAGCAAGGAATGACCGTCACGCAACTGCGCGACGTCGGCCGTATCGCGTCGGTGATCAACGCCGCCGCACAGGTGATCGCCGCCGAAGGCGAATAAGCCGCGCCGTCCCGCTCGGGGCCGGCTCCGCATGAAAAAATGCCACGCGCTTGCGTGGCATTTTTGCTTTCCGGCGGAGCACCGCGCGGGCGCCGCCGGCCGGTCGCGGTTTCAGCCATGCTTCACCAGCAATGCGGCGGCCTGGGCCTCGATCCCCTCGCCGCGGCCGAGATAGCCGAGCTTCTCGTTGGTCTTCGCCTTCACGTTCACGCGCTCGAGCGGCAGCCCGAGATCGGCCGCGATGTTCGCGCGCATCCCGTCGATGTGCGGCGCGAGCTTGGGCGCCTGCGCGATCACGGTGCTGTCGACGTTCTGAATCGCGAAGCCGGCCGCGTTCACGCGGGCGACGCACTCGCGCAGCAGCACGCGGCTGTCCGCGCCCTTGAATGCCGCGTCCGTGTCGGAGAAATGACGGCCGATGTCGCCGAGCGCCGCCGCGCCGAACAGCGCGTCGGTGATCGCGTGCAGCAGCACGTCCGCGTCCGAGTGGCCGAGCAGACCGCGCTCGTACGGAATCGTCACGCCGCCGATGATGAGCGGGCGTCCCGGGACGAGCTGATGCACGTCGTAGCCTTGTCCGATTCTGAAATCCATGCGTAATCCGGTTTGAGATGAGGGAAAAGTCAGGAAGCGTTCGCGGCCCGCGCGAGAATCGCTTCCGCGAGCGCGAAATCTTCCGGGTACGTGACCTTGAAGTTGCGCAGGCTGCCCTGCACGACGCGCGGCGTGTGGCCGGCCCATTCGATCGCACTCGCTTCGTCGGTCAGGTCGTGCCCTTCGCGCTGCGCGCGCAGGATCGCGTCGCGCAGCATGCCGATGCGGAACATCTGCGGGGTCTGCGCCTGCCACAGCGCGTCGCGCGGCTCCGTGCGCGCGATCGCGTCGCCGCCGGCCGGCACGCGCTTGAGCGTGTCCGCCACCGGCAGCGCGACGATGCCGCCGACCGGGTCGTCCTTCAGCGTCGCGACGAGCGTGCGGATCAGCGCCGGCGTGATGCCCGGGCGCGCGGCGTCGTGCACGAGCACCCAGTCGTGGTCGGTCGCGCCGAATTCGGCCAGCTCCAGCAGCCCGTTGAGCACCGACGCCTGCCGAGAGCCCCCGCCGCAGCGGCGCACCGCGAAGCGCAGGCCCGCGAAGCGGCGTGCGTCGAAATGGGAATCGTCGGGCGCGAGCACGACGAGCGTCTGCGAGAACTCGCTGCACGCGTCGAACGCGGCGAGCGTGTAGTGCAGCAGCGCGCGGCCGGCCAGCGTGCGATATTGCTTCGGCACGGCCGAGCCGGAACGGCTGCCCGTGCCGGCACAGGGAATCAGGGCGAAAAGTCGGGGAGTCACGAAGGCAAACGCCGGAAAGATGAAATCGAGAAGCGGATTTTATAATAGGTCTTTCGTCTCGACCGGCGCACCGCGCTGCGCCCGTGCACGCCACCCCTGTCGTCCCTATGCCAGATAACGCTTCCACCCCGTCCGCTTCACCCGTTGCCCGCGTCAAGCCCGGCCAGCGTTTCGCCTTCGACGGCGCGCACGGCTCCGCCGACGCGCTCGCCATCGCCCGTTATCTCGCCGACAACCGTCCGGACGTGCCGCTGCTCGCGGTGATCTGCGCGAACGCGGTCGACGCGCAGCGGCTGTCGCAGGAAATCCCCTACTTCTCGCCCGATGCGCGCGTGCGCCTGCTGCCCGACTGGGAAACGCTGCCGTACGACACCTTCTCGCCGCACCAGGATCTCGTGTCCGAGCGGCTCGCGACGCTGCACGACCTCGGCGAGGGCCGCTGCGACATCCTGCTCGTGCCCGCCACGACTGCGCTGTACCGGATGCCGCCCGCGTCGTTCATGGCCGCGTACACCTTCGCGTTCGCGCAGGGCGAGCGGCTCGACGAGGCAAAGCTGAAGGCACAGCTCACGCTGGCCGGCTACGAGCACGTGAGCCAGGTCGTGCGCCCCGGCGAATACTGCGTGCGCGGCTCGCTGATCGACCTGTACCCGATGGGCTCGCCGCTGCCGTACCGGATCGACCTGTTCGACGACCAGGTCGATTCGATCCGCGCGTTCGATCCCGACACGCAGCGCAGCCTCTACCCGGTGCGCGACGTGCGCCTGCTGCCCGGCCGCGAGTTCCCGTTCGACGAAGCCGCGCGCACGGCCTTCCGCAGCCGCTGGCGCGAAACCTTCGAAGGCGACCCGAGCCGCGCGCCGATCTACAAGGACATCGGCAACGGCGTGCCGTCGGCCGGCATCGAGTATTACCTGCCGCTGTTCTTCGACGAGACGGCCACGCTGTTCCACTATCTGCCGCAGGACGCGCATCTCGTGTTCGCCGGCGATCTCGACGCATCGATCCGCCGCTTCACGGCCGATACGAAGCAGCGTCACGCGTTCCTCGCGCACGATCGCGAGCGGCCGATCCTCGAGCCGCAGCGGCTGTTCCTGTCCGACGAGGATTTCTTCGCGTTCGCGAAGCCGTTCGCGCGCGTCGTGCTGCCCGCGCAGCCGGCCGGCGGCTGGGCGACCGCGCTGCCCGAGCTCACTGTCGACCGCCATGCCGACGATCCGCTCGCCGCGCTGCGCACGTTCGTCGAATCGTCGGGCAAGCGCGTGCTGCTGACGGTCGAATCGGCCGGCCGCCGCGAGACGATCCTGCAACTGCTCGCCGAGCATCACCTGCGGCCCGCGTCGAACGACCACTTCGCGGGCTGGCTCGCGAGCGACGAACGCTTCGCGCTCGGCGTCGCGCCGCTCGCGACCGGCTTCGCGGTGCCGGGCGAAGGCTATGCGATCGTCACCGAGACCGAGCTGTACGGCGCGCTCGGCCGCCGCGCGGGCCGCCGCCGGCAGGAACAGGCGAGCAACGTCGACGCGATGGTCCGCGACCTGTCGGAGCTGAAGGTCGGCGACCCGGTCGTCCACGCGCAGCACGGCATCGGCCGCTACATGGGCCTCGTGTCGATGGATCTCGGCGAAGGCGAGACCGAATTCCTGCATCTCGAATACTCGGGCGACAGCAAGCTCTACGTGCCCGTCGCGCAACTGCACGTGATCTCGCGCTACAGCGGCGCCGATCCCGACAGCGCGCCGCTGCACGCGCTCGGCTCCGGCCAGTGGGAGCGCGCGAAACGCAAGGCCGCGCAGCAGATCCGCGATACGGCCGCCGAGCTGCTGAACCTGTACGCGCGCCGCGCGGCCCGCGAAGGCCACGCGTTCTCGCTCGATCCGCGCGACTACGTGAAATTCGCGGAAAGCTTCGGCTTCGAGGAAACCCCCGACCAGGCCGCGGCGATCGCGGCCGTGATCGGCGACATGACGAGCGGCAAGCCGATGGATCGCCTCGTGTGCGGCGACGTCGGCTTCGGCAAGACCGAGGTCGCGCTGCGTGCGGCGTTCATCGCGGTGCTGGGCGGCAAGCAGGTCGCGCTGCTGTCGCC
This sequence comes from Burkholderia sp. MSMB1835, assembly GCF_001526365.1. Taxonomy (NCBI): domain Bacteria; kingdom Pseudomonadati; phylum Pseudomonadota; class Betaproteobacteria; order Burkholderiales; family Burkholderiaceae; genus Burkholderia; species Burkholderia sp. MSMB1835. Next base: position 110,274 of record NZ_LOYP01000025.1, on the reverse strand, counting down.
GACCACGCTGCTCGCCGAGCAGCACACGCAGACCTTCGCCGACCGCTTCGCGGACTGGCCGGTGCGCATCGTCGAGCTGTCGCGCTTCAAGACCGCGAAGGAAGTGAACGCGGCGATCGCGCAGATCAACGAAGGCAGCGTCGACATCGTGATCGGCACGCACAAGCTGCTGTCGTCGGACGTGCAGTTCAAGCGCCTCGGCCTCGTGATCATCGACGAGGAACACCGCTTCGGCGTGCGCCAGAAGGAAGCGCTGAAGGCGCTGCGCGCGGAAGTCGACGTGCTGACGCTCACCGCGACGCCGATTCCGCGCACGCTCGGGATGGCGCTCGAAGGGCTGCGCGATTTCTCGGTGATCGCGACCGCGCCGCAGAAGCGGCTCGCGATCAAGACTTTCGTGCGGCGCGAGGAAGAAAGCGTGATCCGCGAGGCGATGCTGCGCGAGCTGAAGCGCGGCGGCCAGGTGTACTTCCTGCACAACGAAGTCGAGACGATCGAGAACCGCAAGGCGATGCTCGAGGCGCTCGTGCCCGAAGCGCGCATCGTGATCGCGCACGGCCAGATGCACGAACGCGAACTCGAACGCGTGATGCGCGACTTCGTCGCGCAGCGCGCGAACGTGCTGCTGTGCACGACCATCATCGAGACCGGCATCGACGTGCCGAGCGCGAACACGATCATCATGCACCGCGCGGACAAGTTCGGCCTCGCGCAGCTTCACCAGTTGCGCGGCCGCGTCGGCCGCTCGCACCACCAGGCGTATGCATATCTGCTGGTCCACGATCCGCAGTCGCTGACCAAGCAGGCGCAGCGCCGGCTGGAAGCGATCCAGCAGATGGAGGAGCTGGGCTCGGGCTTCTATCTCGCGATGCACGACCTCGAGATCCGCGGCACCGGCGAAGTGCTCGGCGACAAGCAGTCGGGCGAAATCCACGAGATCGGCTTCCAGCTGTATACGGACATGCTGAACGACGCGGTGAAGGCGCTGAAGAACGGCAAGGAGCCCGACCTCACCGCCCCGCTCGCCGCGACGACCGAAATCAACCTGCATGCGCCCGCGATCCTGCCGGCCGACTACTGCGCGGACGTACAGGAGCGGCTGTCGCTGTACAAGCGGCTCGCGAACTGCGAGCACGGCGACGCGATCGACGGCATCCAGGAGGAACTGATCGACCGCTTCGGCAAGCTGCCGCCGCAGGCGCACGCGCTCGTCGAGACGCACCGGCTGCGGATCGCCGCGAAGCCGCTCGGCATCGTGAAGATCGACGCGAGCGAGGCCGCGATCGGTCTGCAGTTCGAGCCGAACCCGCCGATCGACCCGATGCGGATCATCGAGATGGTGCAGAAGCATCGCCACATCAAGCTCGCGGGGCAGGACAAGCTGCGCATCGAGACGCGCTCGCCCGACCTCGCGATCCGCGTGTCGACGATCAAGGAAACGCTGCGCGCGCTCGGCCCGAAGCAGGGGGCGGCCGTCGCGGCGCGTTGACGCGATCCTGACGGGCGCGACGTTGCTGCACCGCATCGCGCCCGACGAAGGCGGGCCGGCGCGTTTTTGAGTATGATTTCCCATTCATCAGACGGAGTTTTGCCATGTCCACTCTCGACGCGACCGCACCGTCCGCCGCAACCGAAGGCGACGCATCGCTCGTCAGCCTGCCCTGGGTCAAGCAGCTCGTGTCGATGGACACGACGAGCCGCGTGCCGAACCTCGGCCTGATCGAAACGGTACGCGACGCGCTCGCCGCGAAGGGCATCGCGTCGACGATCACGCACGATCCGCGCGAAGGCTGGGCGAACCTGTTTGCCACCGTGCCCGCGCACGACGGCTCGACCAACGGCGGCATCGTGCTGTCGGGCCACACCGACGTCGTGCCGGTCGACGGCCAGCAGTGGGACAGCAACCCGTTCGCGCCGGAAATCCGCGACGGCCGCCTGTACGGCCGCGGCACCTGCGACATGAAAGGCTTCATCGGCGCGGCGCTCGCGCTGCTGCCCGAGATGCAGGCGACGAAGCTCGCGAAGCCGATCCATTTCGCGCTGTCCTACGACGAGGAAATCGGCTGTGCGGGCGCGCCGCTGATGATCGCCGATCTGGTGAAGCGCGGCGTGCAGCCGTCCGGCTGCATCGTCGGCGAGCCGACCAGCATGCGGCCGATCATCGCGCACAAGGGCATCAACGCATACCGCTGCTGCGTGCGCGGCCATGCCGCGCATTCGTCGCTGACGCCGAAGGGGCTCAACGCGATCGAGTATGCGGCGCGCCTCATCTGCCACATCCGCGACATCGCCGAGCGCTTTCGCACCGAAGGCCCGTTCGACGAACTGTACGACGTGCCGTTCACCACCGCGCAGACGAGCACGATCCAGGGCGGCAACGCGATCAACACGGTGCCGGCCGAATGCCGCTTCGACTTCGAATTCCGCAACCTGCCGACGCTCGACCCCGAGCAGATCTTCACGCGCATCGAAGCGTATGCGCAGGAAACGCTGTTGCCGCAGATGCTTCGCGAACATCCGAACGCCGCGATCGAGTTCTCGAAGATCGCCGCGGCGCCCGGCCTCGACGCGACCGAACAGGCCGCGATCACGCAGCTCGTGCGCGCGCTGACGGCCGACCAGGACAAGCGCAAGGTCGCGTACGGCACCGAGGCCGGCCTGTTCGAACGCGCGGGCATCCCGAGCGTCGTGTGCGGGCCCGGCAACATCGAGCAGGCGCATAAGCCGAACGAATATGTCGAGCTCGCGCAGCTCGCCGGCTGCGAGCAGTTCCTGCGCAAGTTCATCCGCAGCATGTCGGTCGACGCGCACTGACTGCCTCCCGCCACGCCGGCCCGCGTGCGCGGGCCGGTCCACTCCGCCCCCCGCCACGTCATGTCGACTGAACAGCAAGGCACCGCCCATACGACGATCGACGGCGAGCCGATTCCGACGCTCGACGAAATCGCCGCGCAGCATTTCGCGTTGTCGCCGTGGGTCGCGCGCACGCCCGTGTTCGAGCGCGCCGACCTGCCGTCCCTCGAAGGCACGCACGTCAACTTCAAGTTCGAGCTGCTGCAGGCGAGCGGCAGCTTCAAGGCGCGCGGCGCGTTCACGCACCTGCTCGCGCTCGACGAAGGCCGCAAGAACGCCGGCGTCACCTGCGTGTCGGCCGGCAATCATGCGGCGGCCGTCGCGTATGCGGCGATGCGGCTCGGCAGCAGCGCGAAGGTCGTGATGTTCCATACCGCGAGCCCGACGCGCATCGCGCAATGCAAGCAGTACCGCGCGGAAGTCGTGCTGACGGGCAGCGCGTCGCAGGCGTTCGATCTCGTGCGGCGCATCGAGGCCGAGGAAGGCCGCTTCTTCATTCATCCGTTCAACGGCTATCACACGATCCTCGGCACCGCGACGCTCGGCTACGAATGGGCGACGCAGACGCCGGACCTCGACGCGGTGATCGTGCCGATCGGCGGCGGCGGCCTCGCGGCCGGCATGGCGACCGCGCTGCGACTCGCGAATCCGCGCGTGCGCGTGTACGGCGTCGAGCCGGAAGGCGCCGATGCGATGAGCCGCAGCTTCGCGGCCAATCACACGATCAAGATGAGCGCGATGCAGACGATTGCCGATTCGCTGATGGCGCCGCATACCGAGGAATACAGCTACCAGTTGTGCCGGCGCCACCTCGAGCGCATCGTCACCGTATCCGACGACGCGCTGCGCGCCGCGATGCTGTTCCTGTTCTCGCACCTGAAACTGTCGGTCGAGCCGGCCTGCGCGGCCGCCCTCGCCGCGCTGCTCGGCCCGCTGCGCGAAACGCTGCAGGGCAAGCGCGTCGGCGTGCTGCTGTCGGGCACGAATACCGATCCCGCCACGCTCGGCATGCATCTCGCGCACGCGCAACTGCAGCACTGATCGCGCCGCGCGCCTGCGCAGGCCAACCGAGGGTTATCCCCAGATTATGTTGACAGCCCTGTTGATAACCCGCCGGACACACACGCAAGTGGTTGAGCGTGCAGCGTTTTGCGCGCGCGAAGGTCGATCGTCACGAAATGGGCAGATGCGGCGGCTGGCCGCATGCGCGGCGGCGCTCGCGGCGCTCGCCGGTTGCGCGGCGCCGCCCTCGTTCACCTCCAGCGCACCACCCGCGTCCTGCACGCCACCCGGCGAAAGCCGCATGCTGCAGGCCGACCTGCTGTTCGGGCGCGACATCGCGGGGCGCAGCCCCGTCACCGATGCCGAACGCGCGGCGTTCCTCGCCGACACGGTCACGCCGCGCTTCCCCGACGGCCTCACCTACTGGGACACGCACGGCCAATGGCGCGATCGCGCGACCGGCGGGGTCACGCGCGAAGATAGCTTCGTCATCCGTATCATCGCCGACGATACGCCCGACACGCGCACGCGGCTCGCCGCGATCCGGCAAGCGTACGTCCGGCGATTTCACCAGCAATCGGTCGGCATGACCGTCGTGCCGACCTGCGCGTCGTTCTGATTACGCGCTTCCAGTGTCGAAAATGCGTGCGGACTGCTCAAGTGCAGCCTGTTACGCGGGAAGCAACGGCGGCGTTGTCCCACACGTCCCACACCATCAGACAGCGCGGTTCGGTGGATGTCGTGCATGCGCCGGAACACATCCGGACATTGCTCAAACTCCAGAGCGAATCGACATGGCCAAAGAACAGTATTGCCGATGGAAAAGGTATCCCATTTCTGAGATAGATCGGTAAATTTGACGAAAACGCAAATGAGATGCATTATCATTTGCACCACTTCTACTTCGAGGCGGCCCCAGACGTCTATCAACTTACAATTGGAGTCCTAAATAATGAAAGTATTGAGTGACCAGGACGTGGCGAAAGTATCGGGGGTCGGCCTTGCCGGGACCGTGGCCGGTGGTATAGCGGGAACCGTGGCCGGGCAATATCTCGGTGCGGAAGTCGGAGCCGGAATCGGCGCGGCGGCAGGATCCATCGTTCCTGGAGTCGGTACGGTGGGCGGAGCGATTATCGGTGGCGCAATCGGCATGTTGTACGGCCCAACTGTCGGTGGATTGACCGGCGCCTACGTACTCGATCGCATTCAAGAGCACGGATGGTCGTACTTCTTCCCTCATGGCGTTTCATTTGAGCGGCTGTGGGAGGCGACCAGCAGCCTGTAGTTGAAAGAGCCGGTTTCCGGAAACTTTCAGCGAAATTTCATCGTAATAGTTCGAATCGTTATTGCCAATCTCTCATGTTGATCCCCGTCAGGCGCTTCCTCGAAGTGACCATCGCGCGTTTGTTCGCTGTGCAACTGGTGAGCATCGTTGCATTTCTGGTGCTTGCTCAAAATCGAGCCGCAGAATATCTCGTGCTCTGTGCGACTTGTTTTGCCGGGGCATTCATTGTCGGGCGCCTGACCCGCATCAGCGGGCGATCCGGTTACGATCGATTGCCCTACTATCCCCGCTGGCTTTCATTGCAGGCCGTCATCCTCAATCTTGGGCTATCGCTGATTGCGTTGGCCGCCGGTCGGAATGGATGGATATGCGCCGTCACGCTTCCCTGCACACTCGGCCTCGTTTGCAGCGACTATCTTTACTTGCGGCGACAAGGCAGGACGAAGCGCTAACGGCGCGTGTGAGCATCGAACTATCGGCGATGTGGATCATCCCAAGGTTCACCGGCAAGGCTGGAAGAATAACGAGCGAAAAGGAAAAACAGCGCATAGCGGCGAGCCTCGGCAAGCTTGGTCGGCAGAACACGGATCCGTCACTGCGACTTCATTATTGTCCGCCACGCGCCCCAAAAAAACCGGGCGCCCGAAGGCGCCCGTCGCATGGGTGAAGAACAACGTACCGCTCACTTGTTCTCGAACATGTCCATGATCTGCTGCTTCTCCTGCGGCGTGACGGGCGGCGGCGCCAGCCCGGCCGCGCCGGCCGAACCGAGTGCGTCGTTCGCGCTGATCGCGTTCTCGGCCGGGTTGATGTCGACGTTCGCGACGAAGCCGTTACCCGGCGTGCGATCGGCGTAGTACAGTTCGCCGTCGATCGTGGTCAGCCCGTCCGGCATCGGCATCTGCTGCTCGGGCACGCCGTTCAGCGCGGTGCGCATGTAGTTCACCCAGATCGGCAACGCGAGCTGCGCGCCGAATTCGCGGCTACCGAGGCTCTTCGGCTGGTCGAAGCCCATCCACGCGACCGCGACGAGCGACTGCTGATAGCCGGCGAACCAGCCGTCCTTCGCGTCGTTCGTGGTACCCGTCTTGCCCTGCAGGTCGTTGCGGCCCAGTGCATTGGTGCCCGCGCCCGTGCCGGCCGTCGCGACCGAATGCAGCAGGCTGTTCATCACGTACGCGTTGCGGCCTTCGATCGTGCGCGGCGCCGTGCCGCCCGCGACCACCGGCTGCGACTTCTGCAACGGCTGGCCGCGCGCGTCGTCGACTTCGGCGATCAGATACGGATCGACCTTGTAACCGCCGTTCGCGAACACCGCATAGCCGGTCGCGAGCTGCAGCGGCGTCACGAGGCCCGCGCCGAGCGCCATCGGCAGGTAAGGCGGCGTCTTCGCCGGATCGAAGCCGAAGCGCTGCGTCACGTACTGCTGCGCATACTGCGTGCCGATCGACGCGAGGATCCGGATCGATACCAGGTTCTTCGAACGCTGCAGGCCGGTGCGCATCGTCATCGGGCCGTCGGGCTGGTCGTCGTCCTTCGGCTCCCATGCAGTGCCGCCCGGCACGCTCGGCGGGAAGTACAGCGGCGCGTCGTTGATCATCGTCGCCGGCCCGAGCCCCTTGTCGAGCGATGCCGAATAGATGAACGGCTTGAACGACGAGCCCGGCTGCCGCCATGCCTGCGTCACGTGGTTGAACTTGCTCTTGTTGAAGTCGAAGCCGCCGACGAGCGAGCGGATCGCGCCGTCCTGCGGCGCGATCGCGACGAGCGCACCTTCGACCTGCGGCAACTGCACGACCTGCCAGCCCGTCTTGCCGTCCTTCAGCACGCGCACGACCGAGCCCGGCTTGATGCGCAGCGTGTTGTTCGCGCGGGCCCCGAGCGCGGCCGCTACGAAGCGCAGCCCGGCCGGGCCGATCGTCGTGGTCGCCCCGCCGACGAACTGCACCTCGACCGCGTTCGGCGAGGCGGACAGCACGACCGCCGACTGCAAGTCGCCGTTGTCCGGGTGATCGGCGAGCGCGTCGTCGATCGCCTCGTCGCGCTCGTCGCCGGCCGGCGGCAGGTTGATCAACGCTTCGGGGCCGCGATAGCCGTGACGGCGCTCGTAGTCGAGAATGCCGCGACGCACGGCCTGATACGCGGCCTCCTGGTCGGCCGAGTTGATCGTCGTCGTGACGGTCAGCCCGCGCGTGTAGGTTTCGTCCTTGTATTGCTCGTACATCATCTGCCGCACCATCTCGGCGACGTACTCGCCGTGCACCGCGTACTGGTTGCCCGGCGTGCGCACGTGGATCTCTTCCTTGATCGCTTCGTCGTACTGCGGTTGCGTGATATAGCCGATGTCGAGCATGCGCTTCAGGATGTATTCCTGACGCACCTTCGCGCGCTTCGGATTGACGACCGGGTTGTACGCGGACGGCGCCTTCGGCAGCCCCGCGAGCATCGCCGCTTCCGCGAGCGTGATGTCCTTCAGGTCCTTGCCGAAGTACACGCGCGCCGCGGCCGCGAAGCCGTACGAACGCTGGCCGAGATAGATCTGGTTCATGTACAGCTCGAGAATCTGGTCCTTCGTCAGGGCCTTCTCGATCTTGTACGCGAGCAGCATCTCGTAGATCTTGCGCGTGTAGGTCTTCTCGCTCGACAGGAAGAAGTTGCGCGCGACCTGCATCGTGATCGTGCTCGCGCCCTGGCGCGCGCCGCCGTGCATCAGGTCGGCCACGCCCGCGCGCAGGATGCCGAGGAAGTCGACGCCGCCGTGCTCGTAGAAGCGGTAGTCCTCGATCGCGAGCACGGCCTTCTTCATCACGTCGGGAATGTCCTGGAAGCGCACGAGGCTGCGGCGCTCCTCGCCGAACTCGCCGATCAGCACGTGATCGGCGGTGAACACGCGCAGCGGCACCTTCGGCTGGTAGTTGGTCAGCGCATCGAGCGACGGCAGTTGCGGCGCCATCACGACCAGCGCGTAGCCGACGATCAGCGCGCCGACGACCGCCAGTGTCGCGAACAGGCCGACGAACCACAGCGCGACGCGCGAGCCGAACGTGCGGCGGCGCCCTCCGTCACCTCCGCTGCGCGGCTGCGCACGGCGGCCGTCGTCGCGATCGTCGTCGGGGTAATAGGCTCCGGACGGCGAACGGCGCAGCGTGTAGTGGGGTTCGTTCCTGTCGGAAGAAGAAGGCGGTCGTTTGATAATTGGCATGTCGGAATGGCGGGCGTACATCGCGCCCTCGGACGCATGCGGAAATGCAAGCGGATGAATCAGAGTGGGTGCATCGAGATGCGGCTGTCACGTCGACAGACCCCGCCGCGCGGCGATCCGTTCCCGCGACGTGACAGCGCATTTTAATGAAATCGACCGGGAGCCTTCGCGATTTTTTGTAAAAATTCCCGCAATGCCGTGATTTCCGGAACGTATTGTCGGCATCCTCGGCCTATGATGGACACGCGATACGGCACGCGCGGGCGATTTTCTTTCAGTGGCGAAAGGTTTGGCATCCTGATGCGCGAGCCGCTTGAACTCGCGCGTTTAAGCCGTATTTAAGTGAACCGGTGGTGTAATATCCGCCGGCTCACGCGGGCCGGAACCGGCTCGCGGCGGGCACTGCCGCGGTCACGCGGCGCCTTTCAACCACGGAGGATTTCATGTCGCTTTTCGACTCTATTTCGCGCACGATCAAAGGCCTGCTGAACGACGCGGCCGATTCGGTACAGGATCCGTCGCGCGACGCACGGCAAATCGTGCGGGAGCTCGACGACAGCATCGGCCGTGCCGAGAATTCGCTGATCGAGATCGAGGCACAGGTCGCGACCCAACGCAGCAAGCGCGATGCGGCCGACGACAAGGTGAAGAAGTACGAGGACGGCGCGAAGCGCGCGCTGCAGGGCGGCGACGAAGCGCTCGCCCGCGAGGCGCTCGCCGCGCAGGCGAACGCGGAAGCCGAGCGCGATGCGCTCGCGGCCGAGCTGACGACGCTCGAGCCGTCGGTCGAGAAGCTGAAGGGGCAGATCGCCGACATGCGTCAGCGCCGCAACGACCTGAATGCGCGCTCGAACATCCTGCAGGCCAAGCAGGAAATCGCGCAGGCGAAGGACGTGGCCGCCAGCGCGCTGGGCGGCATCGGCGGCAAGAACCTGTCCGAGGACTTCCAGAAGCTCGAGGACAAGGTCGCGCTGCAGAACGCACGCTCGGACGCGCGTCTGAATTCGGCCGACACGTCGAGCGGCAAGGCGCTCGACGACAAGCTCGCCGCGTTGAACAAGGGCCCGTCGGTCGAGGATCGCCTCGCCGCGCTGAAGAAGCAGCTCGATACGCCCGCGCAGTAACCGCCGCGCGGGCCACCGCGCCGCGCCCCGGCCCGGGTGCGCGGCGCGCACCGATCGTCAGGAGACGGGCGCCTGCGCCCGGTTCGACCATGAAGAAATCCCTCGCCGCACTCGGCCTCTCGCTGATGTTGCTGTCGTCCGCCGCGTTTGCGGTCCCGTCGTTGCAGCAGGTCGAGCAATCGATCGCGCAGCGCGACTGGCAACGCGCCGACACGCAGCTGTCGCAAGTCATCGACGCCCATCCGAACAACGCGCACGCGCGCTACCTGTATGCGCAGGTGCTGGACCGCGAAGGTCGCGCGTCCGACGCGCTCGCGCAACTGCAACGCGCGAAATCGCTCGATCCGCAACTGCGCTTCACCGACGCGTCGCGTTTCGCGCAGACGGAGTCGCGCATTCGCGCCGACGCCGCGCGCGTGAGCGGCAACACGCCGTCGGCCACGCAAGCCGGCACGCTGCAGCCGGGGCTCGCCCCCGCCGTCGCGCCGGCCGACAAGCACGGCCCGTCGACCGGCATGTGGATCGGCCTCGGGCTGATCGTCGCCGTGATCGCGCTGGTGCTGCGCTGGACGCTGCGGCGCGCACGCACGGCCGACGACGGCCGCGTCGACGACGAACGCCGCACGCAGCTCAAGCGCGCGACCGACGTGCTGAACGACATCCGGCCGCTGAAGCTCGATGCGAAACTGTCGACGGCGCCCGGCGCCGCGGCGCTGACCGGCGAACTCGAAGCGATCGAGAACGACGCGCGCACGCTCGTCGAGACGCTGTCGAACGGCAAGAATCCGGTGCCGCCGTATCGCGTCGACGAACTCGAACAGCGTCACGCCAGCGTGAAGGCGCGCGTCGAAGGCCGCCCCGACCCGGCCGCGCAGCCCGCGGCGCCGGCGAACGGCAGCGGCTCCGTGTACGCGCAGGAAGCCGACCGCATGACGGGCGCGCAGGGCCAGCCGTATCAGCAACAGCCCTACCCGCCGCAGCAACCGTATCCGCAACAGCAGCCGCCCGTCGTGATCCAGCAAGGCGGCGGGTTCGGCGGCGGAATGGGCGGGCTGCTGACCGGCGTGCTGCTCGGCGAAGCGATGTCCGGCGGCCGCGATCGCGTGGTCGAGCGCGACGTGATCGTCGACGGCGAGCATCGCCGGCACGAAGCCGACCCGGGCTTCGATCTCGGCCGCGGCGACGATTCGAACTGGAGCGACGGCAGCGGCGGTGGCGGCGGCGGGATGGACCTCGGCAGCAACGACGACGGCTGGACCGACGACAACACCTGAGCACGCGCGCACCGGGCGTCGACGTGCGTGTCGACACCCGGCACGCACGCCAGGCCCGCTGCATGACCGGCCGCGCCGACGCGCGGATTTGTCAATCATTTCAAGATGGACTACCGGCAATGGGGCACGTTCGCTATCATGCGGCCATCGGCGTGCCACCGACCCTCATTCGACGCAAAGCAATCCAGCGCGTCGCGGCACGCCTCCCTCGCCCCCAACCAGGAGAAAGCCGCTCATGAGCATCATCAAGGAATTCAAGGAGTTCGCCGTCAAGGGCAACGTGATGGATCTCGCCGTCGGCGTGATCATCGGCGGCGCGTTCTCGAAGATCGTCGACTCGGTCGTGAAGGACCTCATCATGCCGGTCATCGGCGTGCTGACCGGCGGCCTGGATTTCTCGAACAAGTTCGTTCTGCTCGGCACCATCCCGCCGTCGTTCAAGGGTAATCCCGATTCGTTCAAGGATCTGCAGGCCGCGGGCGTCGCCGCATTCGGCTACGGCTCGTTCATTACCGTGGCGATCAATTTCGTGATCCTTGCGTTCATCATTTTCCTGATGGTGAAATTCATCAACAAGCTGCGCAAGCCGGAAGAAGCCGCACCGGCCGCGACGCCGGAAGACACCGTGCTGCTGCGCGAGATCCGCGATTCGCTCAAGCAGCGCTGATCGCCACGCGCTCCGCCCGCCAGGCCCGCCTCGTGCGGGCCTTTTTATTGCGCGCACGATGCACCGCCGCATGCGGCCTATCTCATTTTTTTGTGACGCGCGAATGCACGCGCGGGAAAAGCAGGTCTATGATGGAGACTAAACGACAGTACGGGCGCCAAGACGCTGGCTGTGTCGATCATGGCGAGCAGGTCGACGGGAGACATTGATCGTCGTACTGCACGAATGCAGCATTTTCGTGTGCTATAAAGGATCGACATGCGGCGTACATAGCCGGGAGTGGGTCGCATGAAAGTGCCGCATTTCTTGCAATTGTTTTTGAGGCGAGTGTTTATGTCCTTCCCGAAAAAACGTCGGCGTGTGCAACAGGATGGCCAGGAGTCATTCCTCGCGGTCTTGCGCCACTCGAAACCGTTTGCCCAGCTCGACACCAAGATTGCCCGCGCCCGCGCGCAGGACGAACCCGTCCTCTACGCGCACGTGCTGCCCGGCCTCGACGTGCTCCTGTGCAGCGTACGCGGCGCGCAGCCGCCCTATCCGGCCATCGCCGAGCTGCGCAAGCGCTGCATCGAGTCGATCGCCAACGCGCTCGAGCAGCCGCTCGACGGCCTCGAGAACGGCGGATACTGGTACGAAGCGAACGGCTTCGGCTTCCTCGTCTTCGCGAGCCGTGCGCGTGCGCGCATCCTGCCCGAGTTTGGTGCAGGCACGAAAGCCAGCCTGCGCGGCGGCCTCGGCCGCCAGAACGCGGGCGACACGACACCCCGCTCGCTCGGCTGATCCGCCAGTCATTCGATGGGCCGCCTCCGGGCGGCCCATCTGCCATTCACGCGCCCCGCTTGCCGCTCACGACGCCTGCCGACGGCCGGGGTTCGGTCGCACGATGTCGATGAACGCGGCGAAATCGGCGCCGGCAAGCCCCTGCGCGGCGCCGAGCCTCAGCACCTGCTGCACGGTGGCCGACACGGGCATCACCGCGCCCGTGTCGCGCGCGGCGTCCGCGATGGCATCGACATCCTTCTGAAACGTACTCAGCGCGCCGATCGGCGGATGGCCGCCCGACGTCATGCGCGGCACGAACGTCTGCAGCAGCACCGAATCGGCCCAGCCGCCGGCCAGCGCCTCGGCCAGACGCGCGGCGTCGATGCCGCTCGCCTGCGCCAGGCCGACCGCCTCGGCAATCGCGGTGACCGTCGCGGTGACGATCGCCTGGTTGCACAGCTTCGCCGTCTGGCCGGCGCCGGCGTCGCCCATGTGCGTGATGCGCGACGCATACGTATCGATCAGCGGGCGCACCGCGTCGAGATCGGCCGCGCGGCCGCCGGCCATCACCGCGAGCGTGCCGGCCTGCGCGCCCGGCACGCCGCCGGACACCGGCGCATCGACCCAGCCGACCCCGAGTGCCGCCGCGCGCGCCGCGTAGTCGCGCGTGGCGGCCGGCGGAATGCTCGAATGATCGACGATGCGCTGCAGGCGGCGCGCGCGCGCGTCACCGGAAAGCAGCCCGTGCTCGCCGAACACGACGTCGCCGACCGCCCGGCCGTCGAGCACGCACACGAATACCGTCTCGACACGCTCGGCCAGCTCGCGCGGCGTGCCGACCACCTGCGCACCGTCCTTCACCAGCGCGTCGGCCTTGTCGCGCGAGCGATTCCACACGCCGACGCGATGCCCGGCCGCCAGCAGATGCCGAATCATCGGCGCGCCCATCAATCCCGGTCCGCAAAATCCGACTTCCACGATGTTCCTCGTCTCCGATATGGGTTGCACTTGCCGCCCATCATACCTATCACTCAAAGAAGCCGGGCACGCACGGGACCGTAGCGGACCCGTAGCGGATCCGTAGCGGATCCGCTTCGGGACCGCGCCTTGCACCGGCCCACCATACGAACGTCCCAGGGAGCGCATGATGAGCGACCACGTGTACAAGATGATCGAGCTGACCGGTTCGTCGCGGCAATCGAGCGACGACGCGATCCGCAACGCGATCTCGAAAGCCGGCAAGACGTTGCACAACCTGCACTGGTTCCAGGTGACCGAAACGCGCGGCCACATCGAAGGCGACCAGGTCGTGCACTGGCAGGTCACGCTGAAGGTCGGCATGCGCATCGACGACTGACGCACCCGCCGCCTCCCCTCGCGCCACGCGCCGGATCCGCGCGGCGCCGCGCGCCCCGCCTTCGCCCCGTTCAGGTCCCTCGTCGCGGCCTGACCGGCGGGCATCCGCGGGTATCCATCTCTTGACGCTGATTTTCGTTCATATTAAAAACGATATACCTGACCACCCCCTCGATCAGCCCAGCCATATAAACCGGAGATAACATGAGTCAGCAACGCGAGGCGATCGACACGTACCTCTTGCGCGTCTTGCACACCTTGTTGATGGAGCGCAGCGTCACGCGCGCGGCCGTCAAACTGAACCAGTCGCAACCGGCGATCAGCGCCGCGCTGCGGCGCCTGCGCGACATCACCGGCGATCCGCTGCTGGTGCGCGGCAAATCCGGCATGGTGCCGACCGAATACGGGCTGCGCCTGCTCGAGCCCGTGCAGAACGCGCTGCGTGAAATCGAGCGCATCAAGTTCCAGCAGCACAATTTCGACCCGGCCACGTCGATCCGCTGCTACCGGATCGGCTGCCCCGACTACCTGAACGTGCTGTTCGTGCCGACGGTCGTCGAACGCTTCCGTCAGGCCGCGCCGAACGCGACGCTCGAGTTCCACTCGCTCGGCCCCGCGTTCGACTACGAGCTCGCGCTGGAAGACGGCAAGCTCGACATCGTCGTCGGCAACTGGCCCGAGCCGCCCGAGCAACTGCACCTGTCGAACCTGTTCGTCGACGAAATCGTCTGCCTGATGAGCAACACGCACCCGTTCGCCAAGCGCGGCGGGCTCACGCTCGACCAGTACCTGAACGCACCGCATCTCGCGCCGACGCCGTATTCGGTCGGCCAGCGCGGCGCGATCGACGTGCATCTCGCGCGCGAGCGGCTCAAGCGTCATGTGGTCGTCACGCTGCCGTACTTCAACCTCGCGCCTTACGTGCTCGTGAAGTCGGACCTGATCTTCACGACCACGCGGCTGTTCGCCGATCACTACGCGAAGTTCCTGCCGCTGTCGGTCGTGCCCGCACCGCTCGACTTCCCGCCGATGCAGTACTACCAGCTGTGGCACGAGCGCTGCCATTACTCCGACGAAGTGCGCTGGCTGCGCAGCCTCGTCGCCGAAGCCACCCGCACGCTGATCGAGGCGTAGTCGCATACGGCGCGCGGTGCGCGCCGGTCGCGCCGGCCGCACCGTTACGCGGCGGGCCGGTGCGCAGCGCGGCGGGTCACGGCCGCAACGGCCGCGCGGCCGCCGCGGCGCGTGCGGCGCCACCGCCCCGCCGACGCGTCAACGCGACGCTTCCACCAGCGCGTGCGCGAGCGCGTTGTGACGCTCGATCACGGGCGGCAGATCGAGCGTCGCGAGCCGCCCTTCCCGCACCACCACCTTGCCGTTCACCACCGTGTACGCCGTCTGCGACGGCGCACAGAACACGAGCGCCGCGACCGGATCGTGCAGCGCGCCCGCGAACAGCGGCTGACGCAGGTCGAACGCGGCGAAGTCCGCGGCCATGCCGGGTTTCAGTGCGCCGACGTCGTCGCGGTTCAACACCTTCGCGCCGCCGAGCGTCGCGATCTCGAGCGCTTCGCGCGCGGTCATCGCGTCGGGGCCGAAGCCGACCCGCTGCAGCAGCAGCGCCTGGCGCACTTCCGCCACCATCTGCGCGCCGTCGTTCGACGCGGAACCGTCGACGCCGAGGCCGACCGGCACGCCCGCGAGCCGCATCTTCTTCACCGGCGCGATGCCGGACGCCAGCCGCATGTTCGAACACGGGCAGTGCGCGACGCCCGTGCCGGTACGCGCGAACAGGCCGATGCCCGCCTCGTCGAGCTGCACGCAGTGCGCATGCCACACGTCGTGGCCGACCCAGCCGAGATCTTCCGCATATTCGGCGGGCGTCATCCCGAACTTCTCGCGGCTGTACGCGATATCGTTGACGTTTTCCGCGAGGTGCGTGTGCAGCGACACGCCGTACTCGCGCGCGAGCACGGCCGCGTCGCGCATCAGCTCGCGGCTCACCGAGAACGGCGAGCACGGCGCGACCACCACGCGCAGCATCGCGTAGCGGCCTTCGTCGTGATAGGTCTCGATCAGGCGCTGCGCGTCGCGCAGGATGTCGGGTTCGCGCTCGACGACCGAATCGGGCGGCAGTCCGCCGTCGCGCTGGCCGACGCTCATCGCGCCGCGGCTCGCGTGAAAGCGCATGCCGATCCGCTGCGCGGCGCCGATGCTGTCGTCGAGCCGGCTGCCGTTCGGGTAGATGTACAGATGGTCGCTCGACGTCGTGCAGCCCGACTGCAGCAGCTCGGCCATCGCGGTGAGCGTCGACACCTCGATCATCTCGGGCGTCAGGTGCGCCCAGATCCGGTACAGGTTCGTGAGCCAGCCGAACAGTTCGGCGTTCTGCGCGGCCGGCACCGCGCGCGTGAGGCTCTGGTACATGTGGTGGTGCGTATTCACGAGCCCCGGGATCACGAGGTGGCCGCGCAGGTCGAGCACTTCGTCGGCGGTGTCGGGCAGCTCGGCGGTCGGGCCGACCGCGACGATCCGATTGTCTTCGATGTAGAGCCCCGCGTCGCGCAGCTCGCGGCGCGTGTCGTCCATGGTCACGAGCACGTCGGCGTGCTTGACCAGCAGGGTCGTCGGGCGGGATGAAGAGGAGTTCGGCGCGCGTGCGCCGGCGTGCTGCTCGAGATTCATGCGTTCTCCGCGTCGGTCTGCCTCCAGGGGCTGTCCTGGAGGCGGTCACACAGCCGTTCGAACGCTGAATCGCGGCACGCCCCGGTGCCTGCGTCCGTTCGAACGCCCTGGCCCGGTTACCCGGCGTGCTCGCCGTCTTCGGGGTACGCGCCGGCCACGGGCCGACGCGCACGGCGGGAGGATCGCCCAAGCGCGCGCCGCGCACAATGCGCGATCCGGAATACCGCCCCTCAGGGATTCGGTATGGTACGCCGCCCGACGCCCCGCCGCGCGCGCCGAGGGGTACCCCGGCGGGTCCGCGAAATCCGCGCTCGAAGCCGTTCCGGCGTGCCGTCGACAGCCGCTCATGCGCGGCGCATTATCTTTGATATCGCGCCCGTATTTGCGCGGGGAACCTTTTTACAATGCCTGCACGGCGCTCGCTTCAATCTCGCCGACGGGTATGTAGCCACGTGACGTGGAGCCTCGATCCGCCGCACGGTCAATGGATCGAGTCGCCGCCGAACCTCGCATTCACACAAGGAACAACGAATGGGAAAGCTCACTACCCACGTACTCGATACGGCGCACGGTCGCCCCGGCGCCGCCATCAAGGTGGACCTCTACGCGCTGGACGGCGATTCGCGCCGCGCGATCAAGACCGTGCTGACCAATAGCGACGGCCGCTGCGACGAACCGCTGCTCGAAGGCGCCGCGCTCGCCGCCGGCGAATACGAACTCGTGTTCCATGCCGGCGACTACTTCGCGGCGCTCGGCGTGAAGGTGCCCGAACCCCGCTTCGTCGACCGCGTCGTCCTGCGCTTCGGCATCGCCGACACCGGCTCGCACTACCACGTGCCGCTGCTCGTGTCGCCGTGGTCGTACAGCACCTATCGCGGCAGCTGACAGACGAATCAGCGCCTGCATCAAGACAAACGATCTGAGTCTGGAGGAGTTTCATGGAAGGCTTCATCACCGACTGGCTGAACCTCGCGCTGCGATGGCTGCACGTCATCGTCGCGATCGCGTGGATCGGCGAGTCGTTCTATTTCGTCGCGCTCGACAACAGCCTGAAACCGCCGACCGACCCGAACCAGCGCAAGCGCGGCGTGTTCGGCGAGCTGTGGCACGTCCACGGCGGCGGTTTCTACAACATGCAGAAGTACACGGTCGCCCCGCCTGAAATGCCCGACGACCTGCACTGGTCGAAGTGGCCGTCGTACACGACGTGGCTGTCGGGCTTCACGCTGTTCTTCGTGCTGTACCTGCTCGCACCGAACACGTATCTGATCGACAAGAACGTGCTCGACATGGGCCCGGTGGTCGCCGTGGCCTCCGCCCTCGGCTTTCTGGCCGCCGGCTGGATCGTCTACGACTCGCTGTGCCGCATCCTCGGCACCAACGATCGCGTGCTCGGCATCTGCGTCGGCCTGTACGTCGTGATCGCCGCGTACCTCGCGTGCCACATCTTCTCGGGCCGTGCCGCCTACCTGATCGTCGGCGCGATGCTCGCGACGATCATGTCGGCGAACGTGTTCTTCGTGATCATCCCGGGCCAGCGCAAGATGGTCGACAAGATGCTCAAGGGCGAGGAACCGAACCCGATCTACGGCAAGCGCGGCAAGCAGCGTTCGGTGCACAACACGTACTTCACGCTGCCGGTCGTGTTCGCGATGCTGTCGAATCACTATGCGATGACGTACACGAACAAGTTCAACTGGGTCGTGCTCGTACTGATCATGCTGGCCGGCGCGCTGATTCGCCAGTTCTTCGTGATGCGTCACCGCGGCAAGCAGCTGTGGTACCTGCCGATCGGCGGCGTCGCGCTGCTGTCGGGCGCGCTGGTGTGGACGATGCCGAAGCCGGTCGCCCCGGAAGCGCAAGCGGCCAACGCACCGAAGATCGTGATCAACGACATCATGCCGATCCTGCAGCAGCGTTGCGTCGAGTGCCACTCGTCGAAGCCGACGCTGATGGGCAGCGCGCCCGCGGGCGTGATGTTCGACACGCCGGACGAAGTGTCGAAGAACGCGCAGCGTATCTACGAACAAGCCGTGCGCCTGAAGGCGATGCCGATCGGCAACGTCACGCACATGACCGACGACGAGCGGACGAAGCTCGCCGCGTGGTTCGAGGGCGGCGCTGCGAAGTAAGCACCCGGTTCGACCGCGCCTGAACGACTGGCCCGCTTCGGCGGGCCTGTTTTCTTGTATGCCGCGGGACCGCTCGACGGCGACGTCGAGCCGCACCGGTCAGCCGGCCGAATAGCGCGGCGCGTAGCTCGCCTTGCGCGCGGCAAGCTGCGTCGCCCGCTCCGCCGGCGTGACGTAGCGCGTCGTCGCCGGCAGCACCGAGCGCAGGTCGGCCAGCTTCACGAGCGTCGCATGCGCGGCAGGCGCCGCGCCGGCCGACGTCGCGGGTAACCCTTGCCAGCGCAGATTCAGAAAGCCTTCGTGGATGCCCACCGTATCCACCCAGTTGTAGACGCCCGGATCGCTCGGCGATACGACGAACGTGAGCGTACCGTCCGGATTCGCGACCGCCTGGTTGTTGTTCAGCGACTGCGTGTGGTTCACGTAGTCGGTCGTGATCAGCCAGCGACCATATGCGGGCGCGATGAAGTATTTCGCGCCGCCAAGGCTGACCGTCACCACCAACGCTTCGTCGTCGGCGATCCGGAACGCGCTGTAGGTGGCCGCCTGCGTCGACAGCCGCCCGGCCGAGCCGCCCAGCGATACGGCCGGAATCGTATTGACCGGCTGCGCGTTCGCGAGCGCGTTGTAGCTGGCGAACGTGCTGCCGCCGTTGCCGACCTGCGCGGCCAGCGCGGCGATCATCTCGGCCTTGGTCGGCGCCGCCGCCGACGAAGCGCCGGACACGCGCTCGACCGACAGATCGTCGAATTGCTGCACGCCCCATTCGGCGACGGTATCGCGAATGAAGAACGATGCGGCGACTGCCGGCAACACGACGTGATTGCCGGTACCGTCTCCCGCGCTGGAATCCGCGGTAATCGTGAAGCTGCCGTCCGCACCGACCCGCAGTTGATCGCCGGTCAGGTTCGACAGCGTCGCGTGACGGCTGTCCCACAAGCTGACGTTGCTGTCGACCGGGCCGTCGCGATGCACGTTACCGCGAATCACGTAACGCGCCGTCGGGTCGACCGGAAAGCTGCGATAAATCGTGTCCGGATTGTCGAACGTCGTGCGCGAGCCCGGCACGTCGATGCCGAACCACGTATGCGGTGCGGCGAGTCCGGAGATCACTTTCGGCGCGTTCGGATCACGGTTCGTGATCGCGAGCGCGCTCGACATCGCCGATTCGTCGACGGCCGTCTGCAGATAGGCGAGCGACTCGTCCGGCACGCCGCCCACCGCCTGGGCCGCGGCCAGCCATTGCGCCTTCAGCGCAGCCTTCGCCTGCACGACCGCGGGCGCGGCCACCAGTTCGAGCGCGAGTTTCTCCGCCGCGATCTGATCGGGCGTGGCCAGCGGGTTCGCGCTACGGGCCGTGCTCGTGCCGGAACTGGCGACGATGCCGCCGTCGCTGCCGCCGCATGCGGCGAGCGCCAGCACGGCCGCCGCCACTGCCGCGGCGATCGGGAGTCTTCCGTTCATATCGGGATGTTCGTGGGAGGAGGTTCGAGGATTCGGAACGCATCGGCCCGCCGGGCCGACAAAGCGGTCAAGATACCGGGCTCCCGTGCCGCGACGAACCAACGATATGGAATATGCAAAGTCCTCGCGCGACAACCGTGCAGCGAAATGAAAAAAGCCCGCGCATCGTGCGCGGGCTTCCCGGGTAACGCCGCCGTCGGTTCAGGCCGTCACCGCATCCAGTGCATCCTCGGTGAGCCACAGCGACTCCTGCAGATCCTGCTCGTTCAGGTTCAGCCCGTCGCCGCCGCGATCGACGACGATGAAGTCGCTCACGCCGCCCAACGCGATCAGCGGGTGATGCCACACGCCCTTCGCGTAGTTGACGCCCTGCCAGCCGCTCGTCACGAATGCGCGGATCTTCGCCGGATCGAGCTCGCCCGCGGGCGCGACGACGACGAGATACGGCTGGTCGTTCAGCGGCACGAACGCCTGGCTGCCGAGCGGATGGCGCTCGAGCATCTTCACCTCGAACGGCAGCGTGCGCGGCTGGCCGCGGAACAGGTTGACGAGCGTGCGGCCGCCTTCATCGGTCACGTCGACTTTCGCGAGATCGTGAAAGCGGATCGTCGTGCCGAGGTTGATCGGGATCTGCTTGGCCCCTTCCGTTTCGATCACGTCGCCGAACGGCGCGAATGCTTCCTTGGTCAGCGGTTCGATGGCAAGCGTCTTCATTTGTCGAGCGTCCCCCACAGCCGCAGGCGCGACACGCCGCCGTCCGGAATGATGTTCAGCCGCACGTGCGTGACGGGGCCGAGCGACGCGACGTCGTGTTCGAAGTAGTGCTGCTTGTCCATCTGCAGCTTCTGTTCGCCCAGCAGCACCGGCCAGAACATCGATTGCGTGATCAACGAGCTGTCCGTGCCGCCCGACACGTAGGCGGCCTGGATCGAGCAGCGATCCGGGTAGTTGCCCTTGAAGAACGCGGTATCGACTTCGATCTTGCGGATCACGCCCGGGTGCGCGAGAGCGATGATCGCCCAGTCGTTGCCCGGTTCGCGGCGGCGGCGGGTTTCCCAGCCGTCGCCCATGTTCACGCCGCGGCCCGGCAGCAGCAGATTCGACGCGACGCCGAAGTGCTGGTTGTTCGCCGCCACCACGTAACCGCCGTTTTCCATCGCCGCGAGGTCGAACTGCTCGGTCGCGCTCGCGCCGGCCCAGTCGAGCTGCGGCTGGCCGTACACGCGCAGGCGCGCGATGCCGCCGTCCGGGTAGATGTTCACGCGCAGGTGCGTGAACGCGCGCGCGTCGCTCGCTTCGACGTAGTGATGGCTGTTGCCTTGCAGCGTGGTCGACGCGACGATCTCGACCCACTCGGTCGCCTGCGTCGGCGCACCGTCGGCCACGAACGCGGCCTCGATCGACGCAGCCGGCGGGAAGTTGCCGGTGAAGTGGCTCGTGTCGATGTCGAAGCCCTTGATCACGCCGGGGCGCGCGAGCTTGACGATGCACCAGTCGTAGCCGGTCGTGCGCTTGCGGCGCGTCTCCCAGCCGTCCATCCACTTGCCGTGGTCGTCGTACTTGCCGGGGATGAAGACGGCCGGCTCGGGGTTCAGCATCCGGTCCTTCGGCGCGAAGAAATCGTCGCTGGCCTCGAGCGCCTGCGCACCGAGACGCGGGTCGGCAAGATTCACGTAGCGCCGCGTGAAATCGGGTGCGTTCGGATCGAGAAGCGGAACAGCCATGATGTTTCCTTGTTTCAGTGAGGCGATCGGGCCGCTGCGACGCAGCAGGCCGTTGCGGTGTCGGGCGGCGGTGTCAGGCGTCGATCAGGTCGTCGAGGCGAAAGCGCGCGATCCGGTAGATCTGGTCGAGGCTCGCGCGCAGCTCCTCGGCGCGCGAATGATTCACGCGCGACTCGAAGTTCGCGATGATGCCGTGGCGGTCGTAGCCGCGCACCGCGAGGATGAACGGGAAGCCGAACTTCTCGCGATACGTGCGGTTCAGCGTCAGCAGCTTGTCGAATTCTTCCTGCGTGCACTGGTCGAGGCCCGCGCCGCTTTGCTCGCGGGTCGACTCGGCCGTCAGTTCGCCGCGCACGGCGGCCTTGCCGGCCAGCTCCGGGTGGGCGTTGATCAGCGCGAGCTGGCGCGCTTCGCCGCTGGTTTCCACCGCGTCCGACATCGTCTTGTGCAGCGCGTCGATGCTCGCGAACGGCCGCTCGCCCGCGGCGACCTCGGCCACCCACGGCGAATGTTCGAAAATCCCCGACAACGCCGCGACGAATGCGCTCGGCGCCATCGTGTTCAGTTGTTCCAACGTGTAGCGCATCGCCTTCATGCTTTCCCTTCGTTTCGATGATTGGGCTGATACGGATGATGTTCACGCCAGTGACGCGCGATATCGACACGGCGCGTCACCCATACGCGATCGTGCTTCTCGATGTGATCGAGGAAACGCTGCAGCCCGCGGAACCGGCCCGGCCGGCCGAGCAGCCGGCAGTGCATGCCGATCGACAGCATCTTCGGCGCCTCGTCGCCCTCCGCGTACAGCACGTCGAATGCGTCGCGCAGGTAGTGGAAGAAGTGATCGCCGGTGTTGAAGCCCTGCGGCGTCGCGAAACGCATGTCGTTCGTGTCGAGCGTGTACGGCACGATCAGTTGCGGCGACGTGCGCCCGCCCGATACCTCGACGTCCATCCAGAACGGCAGGTCGTCGCCGTAGTTGTCGGAGTCGTACAGGAAGCCGCCGTATTCGGCGACCAGGCGGTGCGTGTTCGGGCTGTCGCGGCCGGTATACCAGCCGAGCGGGCGCTCGCCCGTCACGCGCTCGATCGCTTCCATCCCGAGGCGCATGTGTTCGGCTTCGAGTTCCGGCGTCATGCTCTGGTAGTGAATCCAGCGCCAGCCGTGGCACGCGATCTCGTGGCCGAGTTCGACGAACGCACGCGCAAGCTCCGGATGACGCTCGATCGCCATGCCGACGCCGAATACCGTCAGCGGCAGCCCGCGCTTCTCGAATTCGCGCAGGATGCGCCACACGCCGGCCCGCGACCCGTACTCGTAGATCGACTCCATGCTCATGTGGCGGTCCGGATACGCGGCCGCGCCGACGATTTCGGACAGGAACTGCTCGGAGCCCGGATCGCCGTGCAGCACGCAGTTCTCGCCGCCCTCCTCGTAATTCAGCACGAATTGCACGGCGACGCGGGCGCGCCCCGGCCAGTTCGCCTGAACGGGATGGCGGCCGTAGCCGATCAGATCGCGAGGATAGTTGGGATCGAGTGACATGGTTCGAAAGGCAACGAAAGCGGGCCGAGTGAGCAGGCTGAAATATAGGGTTCGCATCGACTGCGCGGCGCTCGGAGGCGGGCCGCACCAGCCGATGCGACGACGGCCCAGTGTAGCGAAAACGTTCATACGCGCCCATACAGCGGCGCAGATAGTGCATGTCAGACGGTGTGTATGTGCGGGTGCGGCAAATCCGCGACCGGTTCCGCCACCTCCCCGTCCGGCGGGCTGAAGCGGGCGAACGCACCGTCGTAGCGCTTCGGCAGCGGCCGCGCGTAGTCGCCGCGCTTCGCGGTCGCGAGGCGCAACGCGACGAGCGCCTCGGCCCACTTGACGGCCGTCGTGACGCCCTCGACCACCGGCGCACCGATCTGCTGCTCGATCTCGTGCGCGAATTCGGCCATCCCCGCGCAGCCGAGCACGATCGCGTCGGCCCCGTCCTCGTCGAGCGCGCGCCGGCATTCATCGACGATGATCCGGCGCGCGGCCGAGCCGGGCCGGTCGAGTTCGAGCACCGCGACGTCGGTCGCGCGCACGTTGCGGCAGAACCGCTTCATCCCGTAGCGCTCCGCGAGGTGCCACGCCATCCCGCAGGTGCGCGCGAGCGTCGTGACGACCGAGAAGCCCGGCGCGAGCACGCTCGCCGCATGCATCGCGGCCTCGGCGATGCCGATCACCGGCCCGCGCGCGAGCTCGCGCGCCGCATACAGGCCCGGATCGCCGAAACACGCGATCACGTATGCGTCGCAGCCGTCGCGCTCGCCCTGCGCGATCTCGGCGAGCAGCCCCGGCGTCGCGAGCGCCTCGTCGTAATACCCTTCGATCGACGGCGGCCCCATCGGCGGGCTCACGGCCACGATCTCCGTGCCGGCGGCCGCGACCTCGCGCGCGCAGCGGCCCATCGCGTCGGTCATCCGCTGCGTCGTATTCGGATTGATCAGTCGGATCTTCATCGCAGGCTCCTTACGCCTTCGCGCCTGCAAGCAGCCGGTAGAACCCGAAGCCGAGTGCCGCGCCGATGAACCACGAGAAATTCGCGACACCCTGCCAGCCCGGCACCATCACGCAGACGACCGCGATCACCGCGGCCGGCAGCAGTGCGGCGAGCGCGCGGCGGTTCACGCCGCCCGTGTACCAGTACGCGCCGCTTTCCGACATCGTGTACAGGTCGTCGCGCACCAGGCGGCCGCGCTTGACGAGGTAGAAGTCGGCGATCAGCACGCCGTACAGCGGGCCGATGAAAGCGCCGAGCACGTCGAGCGTGTAATGGATCACCGCCGGATTGTTGAACAGGTTCCACGGCGTGATGAAGATCGATGCGACGGCGGCGAGCATCCCGCCCGCGCGCCAGCTGATCAGGCGCGGCGCGACGTTCGAGAAATCGAACGCGGGCGACACGAAGTTCGCGACGATGTTGATGCCGATCGTCGCGATCGTAAACGTCAGCGCGCCGAGGATCACCGCGGTCGGATGGTCGATGCGGCCGACCGTCTCGACCGGGTCGGTGATCAGTTCGCCGAACACCGGCAGCGTCGCGGCGGTGGTGATCACCGTGACGAGCGAGAACGCGAGGAAGTTGACGGGCAGCCCCCAGAAATTGCCGCGCTTCACGTCGCCGAACGAGCGGCAGTAGCGCGAGAAATCGCCGAAGTTGAGCATCGGCCCGGAGAAGTACGACACGACGAGCGACACGGCGGTGATCATCACCGGAATCACTTCCGCGCCGTGATACTTGACGCCGCCGAGGTTGATGCCGATGTTGCGCCAGCCCGCGCGCCACACCATGTAGCCGGCGAGGATGAACATCACGACATAGACGGCCGGGCCCGCGAAGTCGATGAACTTCTTGATCGTCTCCATCCCGTTCCAGAACACGAACGCCTGGAGCACCCACAGCAGCATGAAGCCGGCCCAGCCGACCGCCGACAGCCCGAGGAAACCGTAGCGATGGACGTCCGCATACGGCAGCCACTGCGGAAAGAATTTCAGCACGACGATCACGAGCGCGCTCGACGCGAGATAGGTCTGGATGCCGTACCACGCGATCGCGATCAGCCCGCGGATCACGGCCGGCACGTTCGCGCCGAGCACGCCGAAGGTCGCGCGGCACGCGACCGGATACGGCACGCCGATCTGCTGGCTCGGCCGCGCGATGAGGTTGCACAGCCCGTTCACGAGACCGATGCCGACGATCAGCGCGATCAGCACCTGCCAGCTCGTCAGTCCGAGCGCGAACAGGCTGCCCGCGAACACGTAGCCGCCGACGCTGTGCACGTCCGACATCCAGAACGCGAAGATGTTGTACGCGCCCCACGTCTGATTTTTCAGGGGTGCCAAATCTTCGTTGTACAGACGTTCGCTGTACCCGTCCGGCAATGCCGGACCGCCGCCCTCGCCGCCTTCTTCCGCCGGATAGGCGCTGTCGTGCGCCACACTGAATTGAGCCATGACTTCTCCTTGACGCGGCCGGCAGGCCGCTCCACCGTCATCGATATCGCTCCGGATCGTCGCCCGGAGTCGGACCAGCGGCCCTCGGCAAACACCGCGGGCCTGCATTGCTCTCGTCGTGTGGCGCGCGGCCGGGTTCGCGTCGCCGCTCAGGCGCCGCCGAACACTTCGCGCAAATCGACCTGCCCTTGCGCGGGCCGGTCCAGCATCTTCAGTTCGACATGCTGCAGGTGGCGCGCCATCAGCGTCACCGCCTGCTTCGGATCGCCCGCCTCCAGTGCGGCGAGGATCTCGTCGTGGTCGTCGCACGAACACGGGCTGCGCCCGTGCGATTCGTACAGCGCCGACATCAGCGTCGAGCGTGCGACGAGCCCTTCGAGGCACTCGCTGAGCGTCGCATTGCCCATCAGCGTCGCGAGCGCCGTATGGAATTCGCCCGACAGCCGGATCCACGCCGCGAAGTCGTGCCGCTCGAACGCCTTGCGTTCCTTGTCGATCAGCGCCGCGACGCCCTTCAGCCGCTTGGCGCCGGGGCCGGTCGCGAGCCGCTCGACCACGGCCAGCTCGATGATCCGGCGCATCTCGAACACTTCGTGCACGTCCTGCAGCGACGGGCTCGCGACGAACGCGCCGCGGTTCGGCTCGAGGTCAACCAGTTTGTCGGTCGCGAGCTGCGCGAGCGCCTGGCGGATCGTCCCGCGCTTCACGCCGAACACGTCGCAGAGCTGCGCCTCCGTCAGCTTCGCGCCGGGCGCGAGCCGATGCTCGAGGATCGCGGTGCGGATGCGCTCGGCGATCGCTTCGGGACCGGCTGCGCCGGACGGATGGGAATCGGGCTCGTTCATGATCTGCATCGTGTGATGGTCCTCATCCTAGGATGGACATAAAGATTGTCAACAATTCTTTTGCGAGATTTCGCACGATCGGCGTGCGTCGGCGCGTCTCCATTCGGTGCAACGCGCACGAAATCCATGCACGACAAGCCTGACAGGCAATACGGAGGCCCTTCTCGTCGTATACCCTCCCGGCCATTTTGTTGACAAAAATGGTGCAAAATCAAACGTGGGTCGCGTGGGCGTCGACGAAAAACATTGACCGTTAGTTGCGCACTTACATAAAGAAAAAGGCGGGGAAACCCGCCTTTCGAATCGATCGCGTCGGCATCAGCCGAGATGCGGATAGTCCGACAGCGTCAGCCGGAACCCGTGCGCATTCGCGACCAGTTGGGCCTGCGCACCGAACGGCAGCGTCAACAGGTCGGGCACATGGCCGAACTGGAGCCCCGTGACGACCGGAATCCCGACCACCGCGCGCACCTGGTCGATCATCGCCTGCATGTCGTAGCCGTTGTCGTACTCGAACGGCCGCGCACCGGTGAACTGGCCGAGCACGAGCGCCTGCTGGCGCGCGAGCAGCCCCGACAGGTGCAGTTGATAGATCATCCGCTCGATCCGGAACGGCTGCTCGTTGACGTCTTCGATGAACAGGATGCCGCCCTCGATGTCGGGCATGTACGGCGTGCCGACCAGCGACGTGAGGATCGCGAGGTTGCCGCCCCACAGCGTGCCCGTCACGTTCGCCGTCTGCACCTGCGGTGCGTCGGCGACGATCGTCGTGCTCGGCTGCGTCAGCGTCTGCCAGAAATGCTGCATCGTGAAGTCGCTCGGCGTTTCCGCGCCGAAATCGGCCGACAGCATCGGGCCGCCGAACGTCTTGATGCGCGCCTTCGCGTACAGCGCCAGCTGGATCGCCGTGAAGTCGCTGTGACCGACGAGCGCGATCGGCTGGTCGCGCAGCCGGCGCTCGAGCCCGCGATAGTCGAGCCCGTGCAGGATGCGCGCCGCGCCGTAGCCGCCGCGCACCGCGAGCGCGATGTCCGGCAGCGGCCGCTCGGGATCGGCGAGGCGGTTCAGGTCGCCCGCCCGCTCGCCGTCGGTGCCGCCGAAACGCTGGAAGCGCCGCTGCGTCGCCTCGATGTTCTCGATGCGCTGCTGCGCGGTGCTGAGGCGCTCGAGCGCGCGGTTGATCGCGTCGGGGTCGTGCGGATAGCCGGACGGCGCCAGCAGGCGGATGGTGTAGGACGCGGCGGGCTGGAAGGACATGGCGAAAGGTGTCGGGATCGTCAAACCTGCTTAGAGGGTCCGAACCGTGTCCGGTTCACGAAAACCGTGCACGCCCGCCACGACGGGCGCGACGGCGGCGCCTATGACGCGCCTGATTCGGCGTCGCGGGCGAGTCGCGCTTCGCGCAGCGCGCGACGGCGCTCGGCGAAGAACGACTTCAGCGCGGCGCCGCACTCGTCGGCGAGCACGCCGCCGGTCACTTCGGTGTGGTGGTTGAGCTGCGGATTCGCGAATGCGTCGATCACGCTGCCGCACGCGCCCGTCTTCGGATCGGCCGCGCCATAGACGACCCGCGCGATGCGCGCATGCATGATCGCGCCCGCGCACATCAGGCACGGTTCGAGCGTCACGTACAGCTCGCAGCCGGGCATCCGGTAATTGCGCAGCTGCTGCGCGGCCATGCGCAGCGCGGCCATTTCGGCATGCGCGGACGGATCGTGCCCGCCGATCGGATGGTTGAAGCCGCGTGCGATCACTTCGTCGCCGCGCACGAGCACCGCGCCGACCGGCACTTCGCCGGCCGCGCGCGCCTCTTCGGCGGCGGCCTGCGCCAGACGCATGAAATGCAGGTCGCGCGCCGATACGGGCGCGGCTTCGTGAACGGGAGAATCGGCGGCGGGGTCAGCGGCCGCGGCGGCTGCCGAGCGGGCTGCGTCGTGCAGCGCGTCGGACGTCACATCGTCCCCGCTTCGGCGGGTGCGTCGTCGAGCCCGCGCTCGCACAGGCGTTCCGCGATGCGCCGGCAGTAGTCGCGCGGCATCACCATCGGGCCGCCGCGCAGCGATTCGAGCGCCATGTCGAGCGCGAGGATCTTCGCCTGCAGCCGGCAGCGCGCGGCGCGGTCGCTGACCGCCTGCACTTCGTCGTGCAGGTTGCGCAGCGCGCGCAGTTGCTCGACGGCCGGCGGCACGAAGCCCGCGTTCTTCAGGATACGGTTGGCCACCCGCACCTCCTCGGGCACGAGCAGGTCGTCATCCAGCGCCTGCGGCGCGCCGGTACCCGGCAAATCGTCGAACTCGCCCCGCGCGGCGGCGGCGGCAATACGTTGTTCGACCAGGGCGTCAAGCAATCTCATCAG
Organism: Burkholderia sp. MSMB1835; assembly: GCF_001526365.1. Lineage (NCBI taxonomy): Bacteria > Pseudomonadati > Pseudomonadota > Betaproteobacteria > Burkholderiales > Burkholderiaceae > Burkholderia > Burkholderia sp. MSMB1835. Next base: position 81,550 of record NZ_LOYP01000025.1, on the reverse strand, counting down.
TCAATCGGAACAATGCGGCAGGCCGAATTCTAGCAGGGTGACGCCGGTATGACAGGCCCTTCGAATATATGCTCGATATTGCGTTTTTAGGGACCGAATCGCAGCGCATGCGCGCCGATCGCCGTCACTTGCCGCTGTGCTGCGCCGCAGCGAGCCGAGCGCGGTCCGGACGCTTCCGGACGGGGGCGATGGCCTACCCGTTTTTCTCCCGCGACGATCCCGCAGGCCCCTGCCGGCCCGACCAAAACGCCAGCCGCCTGCTCTACCCGCCTTCGCCGCCCGCTTACGCAGCCACCGTTTCCGGCCGCGCTTTCGCGAACGGGCGGAACATCGTCGCGATCAGGAACGCGCCGACCCCGATCGCGAACGATCCGAGGTACAGCCAGCCGTAGCTGCCGAGCGCGTCGACGATCAGCCCGCCCGCGACCGGGCCCGCGGCCATCCCGAGGCTGCCGGCCATCGCGCAGCCGCCGATCACGGTGCCCATCATCCGCAGCGGGAAATTCTCGCGCGCGAGCACCGAATAGAGCGGCATCACGCCCGCATAGACGAAACCGAACAGCGTCGCGACCGCGTAGAAGCCGTCGAGCGAGCGCACGAAGTAATAGCCGAGCGCGCCGAACGCCTGCGCGAGCAACCCCGCCGCCAGCATGCGTTTCGCGCCGAGGCGATCGCCGAGTATCCCGAACGCGATCCGGCCGCCCATGCCCGCGAGCCCTTCCACGCTGTAGATCGACACCGCGACGATCAGCGGAATCCCGCAGGTCACCGCGTAGCTGACCGTGTGGAAGATCGGGCCCGAATGCGTCGCGCAGCAGAAGAAATTGGTCAGCAGCAATACCGCGAACTGCGGCGAGCGCAGCGCATCCGCGACCGACATCGCGGCGGGCGCGTCGGCGGACGCCGGCGCAGGCGCAGGCGCCGCGTGCGCGGCTGCAGCGTCGAGCGCCGGCGCCCGGCGCACCAGCAGCGACACCGGAATCATCACGACGGCCGCCAGCGCGGCAATCAGCAGCATCGACGTGCGCCAGTCGCGCACCGACACGAGCCATGCGGCGAGCGGCGCCATCGTCATCGGCGCCATCCCCATGCCGGCCGACACGAGCGATACCGCGAGGCTGCGGTGCGTGTCGAACCAGCCGGTCACGCACGCCATCATCGGCGCGAATATCGCGGCCGTCGCGCTGCCGACGGCCAGCCCGAAGCTCAGCTGGAACACGAGCAGCGACGGCGCGCGGCTCGCCAGCGCCAGGCTCGCCGACAGCAGCACGGCGCCCGCGACGACGACCGGCCGCGTGCCGACGCGGTCCGACAGGCTGCCCCACGCCATGCTCGCAAACGCCATCGCGATGAAGCCGAGCGTCATCGCGGCGGAAATGCCGGTCATCGACCAGCCCGTATCGCGCGCGATGGACCGCAGGAACACCGGTAACGAAAACATCGCGCCGATCGCGACGCAGCCCATCAGGCCGCCCGCGGCGACGATCACCCAGCGGTATCGGGAATCCGGCATGTGACGTGTCATCGGGTATCTCCTCGTTCGTTGCGCCATTCGCGGCAACCGGGTGTCCGCTGCATGGCGCGGCGTGCGGCCCGGTCGGTATCGATACGACGGACGACGCATCGGGAAATCGACATGCGCGGCGCATGACCTGCGGATTTTTAATTGTCGGCGCTCCCGCGCCGATCGCAGGGGTCGGATCGTCCGGTCGCCCCGCCGCCTGCCGCCCCGCTTTTCCGCAACGGGAAATTCGAAAGCAGAAATGGTTGGTTGGGGCGCGCACGTGCGCTGGCTACACTCGCCCCATCTTGTCATAACAAGTTGACCGATGACGCCACCCAACGTCGTGCCGCTGTCCGCGGCCCCGCTCTACGTGCAGATCAAGGACACGCTGCGCGCGCGCATTCTCGACGGCACCTATGCGCCGCACAGCCGGATGCCGTCCGAGCACGAACTCTGCGCGACGTTCGACGTCAGCCGCATCACGGTGCGCCAGGCGCTCGGCGACCTGCAGAAGGAAGGCCTGCTGTTCAAGCTGCACGGCAAGGGCACGTTCGTGTCGAAGCCGAAGGCCTTCCAGAACGTGACGTCGCTGCAGGGGTTCGCGGAGGCGATGTCGTCGATGGGCTACGAAATCGTCAATCAGTTGCGCAGCCTGCGCACCGTGAAGGCCAATCGCCATCTCGCGACGAAGCTGAACGTGCTCGAGGGCGCGCCGCTCGTCGAGATCCATCGCGTGCGGCTGCTGAACCGCGAACCCGTGTCGCTCGAACAGACCTGGGTACCCGAGGCGCTCGGCAAGCGCCTCGCCGGCGCCGATCTCGCGACCCGCGACATCTTCCTGATCCTGGAGAACGACTGCGGCATTGCGCTCGGCCATGCCGACGTGTCGATCGACGCGATCCTCGCCGACGACGAAATCGTCGACGCGCTGCACGTCGAGGAAAGCAGCCCTGTGCTGCGTATCGAGCGTCTCACGCACGATGCGTCCGGTGCGCCGATCGACTACGAAACCCTCTACTTCCGCGGCGACGCCTTCCAGTACCGGCTGCGCGTCGACCGGCAGAAGGCACGCAAACCTGCAAGGAACCCGCGATGAATACCCATGTGCACGAATACGACGTCGTCGTGGTCGGCGGCGGCACGGCCGGCCCGATGGCCGCCATCAAGGCGAAGGAGCGCGATCCGTCCCTGCGCGTGCTGCTGCTCGAGAAGGCCCACGTGAAACGCAGCGGCGCGATCTCGATGGGGATGGACGGCCTGAACAACGCGGTGATCCCCGGTCATGCGACGCCCGAGCAGTACACGCGCGAGATCACGATCGCCAACGACGGGATCGTCGACCAGGAAGCCGTGTACGCGTACGCCGCACACAGCTTCACGACGATCGAGCAGCTCGATCGCTGGGGCGTGAAGTTCGAGAAGGACGGCACCGGCGACTACGCGGTGAAGAAGGTCCATCACATGGGCTCGTACGTGTTGCCGATGCCGGAGGGCCACGACATCAAGAAGGTGCTGTACCGGCAACTGAAGCGCGCACGCATCGCGATCACGAACCGGATCGTCGCGACGCGCGTGCTGACCGATGCGCAGGGCCGCGCGAGCGGCGTGCTCGGCTTCGACTGCCGCACCGCCGAATTCCACGTGATCCGCGCGAAGGCCGTGATCCTCTGCTGCGGCGCGGCCGGCCGCCTCGGTCTGCCGGCATCGGGCTACCTGATGGGCACGTACGAGAACCCGACCAACGCGGGCGACGGCTACGCGATGGCCTATCACGCGGGCGCGGCGCTCGCGAACCTCGAATGCTTCCAGATCAATCCGTTGATCAAGGATTACAACGGCCCGGCCTGCGCGTACGTGACCGGCCCGCTCGGCGGCTTCACCGCGAACGGCAAGGGCGAACGCTTCATCGAATGCGACTACTGGAGCGGCCAGATGATGTGGGAGTTCTACCAGGAACTGCAGAGCGGCAACGGCCCCGTGTTCCTGAAGCTCGACCATCTCGCGGAAGAAACGATCCGGACCATCGAGCAGATCCTGCATACGAACGAACGGCCGAGCCGCGGCCGTTTCCATGCGGGGCGCGGCACCGACTACCGCAGCCAGATGGTCGAGATGCACATCTCGGAGATCGGCTTCTGCAGCGGCCACAGCGCATCGGGCGTATATGTGAATGCGCGCGCGGAGACGACCGTGCCGGGGCTGTACGCGGCCGGCGACATGGCGGCCGTTCCGCACAACTACATGCTCGGCGCATTCACGTACGGCTGGTTCGCCGGGCAAAATGCGGCCGACTACGCGGCCGGACGCGAACATGCGCCGGTGGACGACCAACAGGTCAACGCCGAGCGCTCGCGCGTGCTCGCGCCGTTGCTGCGCGAGCGCGGCCTGGCGCCGGCGCAGGTCGAGTACAAGCTGCGCCGCATGGTGAACGACTACCTGCAACCGCCGAAGGTGACGCGCAAGATGGAAATCGGGTTGCAACGTTTTGACGGAATTACTGAGGATATCGAAGAAATCAAGGCCGATAACCCGCACGAGCTGATGCGCGCGGCCGAAGTTCGCGCGATCCGCGACTGCGCGGAAATGGCCGCACGCGCGTCGCTGTTCCGCACCGAGAGCCGCTGGGGGCTGTACCACCATCGCGTCGATTTCCCGCACCGCAACGACGCCGAATGGTTCTGCCACACGTGGCTGCGCAAGGATGCCGCGGGCGCGATGCGCAGCGAGAAGCGGCCGGTCGAACCGTACGTCGTGCCGCTTGCCGACGACGAACGCGGCGCCTACGCGCAGTTGCGCATCCGCGAACCGGCCGCCCTCGCGGCCACCCTTTGAGGAGCCTTGCCATGCCCCATACCCCGCACGACATCTTCCAGCGCAGCAGCGCGCCCGTGACGATCGACGAGACGCTGTGCATCGCCGACAAGGGCTGCACCGTCTGCGTCGACGTGTGCCCGCTCGACCTGCTCGCGATCGACGTTACCAAGGGCAAGGCGTACATGCAGTTCGACGAATGCTGGTACTGCATGCCGTGCGAACGCGACTGCCCGACCGGCGCGGTCAAGGTCGACATCCCTTACCTGCTGCGCTGACACGGCGCGCCACCCGCATCGACGACAGGACGACCGAGCCGGCGTGCGTCGACATCGAGCGCCGCTGTCCCGCGCTGTTGCGCGACGCCGCCTGAGCGCGCGTACTGCCCCACTCACCGCACCGACTTTTCGCCATGACCGCTTCTTCCCCCGCTTTCCCGCTGCCCGGCATGCCGGCCGCCGATCATGCGGCGCTCGTCGCGCGTCTCGCCGCGGCCGATGCCTCGGTGCGTCGCATCGCGTTGCTCGAACTCGCCGATCTCGAGGCGCCCGAACTCGTGCCGGCGTTCGTCGCGGCGCTGCGCGACGACCCGTCGGCCGACGTGCGCAGCGAGGCCGCACGCGTGCTCGACGCGTGGGAGCAGCCCGATGTCGTCGACGCGCTGTGCCATGCGCTGCTCGATCCGGACGACGGCGTGCGCGCAACGGCCGCGCACAGCCTGTCCGAACTGAAGGACGCGGCATCGGGCGCCGTGCTGCGCCGCTGGGCCGACCGGCCCGAGCCGTTCGTGCGCACCGCCGTGCTGCGCGGCCTGCGCGAACTGCGCGACCCCGACGCGTTCGCGCCCGCACTGCGCGCGCTCGACGCGAGCGCCGCTGCCGTCCGCACGGAGGCGGTCGTCGTGCTCGGCTGGCTCAAGGACGGCCGCGCGCTGCCGCCGCTCGCCCGCGTCGCGACCGCGGACGCCGATGCCGACGTGCGGCGCGCCGCGGTTGGCGCGATCGGGTTTGCAGCGGCCGGCGATACCGCCGTCGTCACCGCGCTGCTCGCGGCACTGCGTGACGTCGAATGGCAGGTGCGCGAGGAAGCGGCTGCCACGCTCGGCAAGCTGCGCGTCGCCATTGCGCGCGACCCGCTCGTCGCCGCGCTCGACGACGATTACTGGCAAGTGCGCGTGCGCGCCGTCCGCGCGCTCGGCCAATTGCGCGATGCGGCTGCGGCACCGGCCGTCGTCGCGCTGCTCGCGCATGCGATCAGCAATCTGCGCAAGGAAGCCGCGCTCGCACTCGGCGAATTGCGCGACCGGACGACGCTGCCCGCGCTGCACGACGCGCTCGACGATCGCGACCCCGAAGTCCGCAAGGCCGTGCGGATCGCGATCGGACAGATCGACGAGGCGTCGCGATGATCGCGCCGACCGAAATCGCACTCGATCACCCGGCACGCGCACTGACGCTGTCGTGGCCTGACGGCTCGGCGCAACGCATCGGCTTCGCGCGGTTGCGCAGCGATTGCCCGTGTGCGGAATGCCGCAAGATCCGGCTCGACGGCGGCCGCATCGACGCGCGGCCGGGCCTGACGCTGGACGGCGTGGAACCGCTCGGCTACGGCGTACGCTTCCTGTTCGGCGACGGCCATGCACGCGGCATTTATCCGTGGCCGTATCTGGCGGAGATCGCGTAGCGGCGACGACGCGGCTGTCGCGGTCGAGCGGGCTGGATGGCAGGCATGCGAAAACGCTGCGATACTGACGCCCACGATCGTCGCCATCTACCGTGGGGGCAGCACCATGCAAACCGCAGTCGGATTCATCGGCCTCGGCGTGATGGGCACGCCGATGGCGCTCAATCTCGCGCGGGCCGGCACGCCGCTCGTCGTGTGGAGCCGTTCGCACGGCAACGACGATGCGCTGCGCGACGCCGGCGCGCGCGTGGCCGAGAACATCGACGACGTATTCGTGTCCTGCCGCACCGTGATCCTGATGCTCGCGAACGACGCGGCGATCGATGCCGTCCTCGCGCGCGGCACGTCCGGTTTTGCCGCGCGGGTCGGCGGGCACACGATCGTCAACATGGGTACGAATGCGCCCGAATATTCGCGTGCGCTCGCCGACGACATCGCCGCCGCGTCGGGCCGCTACGTCGAGGCGCCGGTATCGGGCTCGCGCAAGCCGGCCGAAGCCGGCCAGCTCGTCGTGATGCTGGCCGGCGCACCCGACGACGTCGATGCCGTCCGCGCGCTCGTGAAACCGCTGTGCCGCGACAGTTTCGTGTGCGGCGACGTGCCGTCGGCGCTGACGATGAAGCTCGCCGTCAACCTGTTCCTGATCACGATGGTCACCGGTCTCGCCGAAGCCACGCATTTCGCGCAGCGTCACGGTATCGACCTCGCGCGCTTCGCCGACGTGCTGAACGCCGGCCCGATGGCGAGCGACGTGTCGCGCGTGAAGCTCGGCAAGCTCGTCGCGGAAGATTTCTCGGTGCAGGCCGCGATCACCGACGTGCTGAAGAATGCGCGCCTCGTCGCCGAATCCGCGCGGGGCATCGGCATCGCGTCGCCGCTGCTCGACATCTGCCACGCGCTTTACGGCGAAACCGAGCAGGCCGGGCATGGCGCGGCCGACATGGTCGCCGTGATCCGCGCGATCGAACGGCGTACCGGGAACGCCCGATGAGCCGCGTGCACGCTCACGCGTTCGTTCGAACCAACGGATACGCATGACCCCGTCCCCAACCGGCCACGCTGCTTCCTTGCGCCCCGTTCCCGCCGTGATCGGCATCGTGCTGCGCGAACGCGACGTGCTGCTCGTGCGCCGCGCGAATCCGCCCGATGCGGGCTGCTGGGGCTTCCCCGGCGGCAAGATCGAGCCCGGCGAGCCGCTCGCGGATGCGGTCGTGCGCGAGATCGCGGAAGAGACGACGGTCGACGTGGCAGCGCTCGACACCTTTACCGCGCTGGACGCGTTCGATTACGATGCGCACGGCGCCGTGCGCCAGCATTTCATCCTGGTCGCGGTACTGTGCAGATGGCTGCGCGGCACGCCGGCCGCCGGCGACGATGCGCTCGACGCACGCTGGTTCGACATCGACGAACTCGAGCGCGACGATTTGCCGATGAGCGCGGGCGTGCGCGACGTCGCGCGACGGGCGATCGAGCGGGCGGCGGTGTTGGGCAACGCGCGTCCGCCATTCGCCTGACACTTCCGATGTCGCTTGCGTATCGGCGCGATGCGTTCGTTCCGTCACGAAGCCGGCGACCTGCCGACCGCCACCGAATCACAACCCATCAAACCATGATCAGAATTCGACGATCCACCGAGGCCGACGGCACGCGCGTGCTGGATATCTGGCGCAACGCCGTCGACGCCACCCATCACTTCCTGAGCGACGACGATCGCCGCGCGATCGAATCCGAAGTCGTCGCGTTTTTGCCGGGCGCGCCGCTCGATCTGGCCGTCGACGAAACCGATCGCCCGATCGGCTTCATGCTGCTCGACGGCAGCCACATGGAGGCGCTGTTCGTCGATCCTGAACACCATGGCACGGGGGTCGGGCGGCGGCTGGTCGAAGAAGCGCTCGAGCGCCATCCCGATCTGTCGACCGACGTCAACGAGCAGAACGAAGCGGCGGCGGGGTTTTATGAGCGGCTCGGATTCGAGCGCTGCGGGAGGTCGGAGGTGGATGGACAGGGGCGACCTTATCCGCTGATTCATCTTCGTTATCGCGGAAGTGGTCGGGACTGAGCCGGAGTCCGGGCAGGAACGGGACACGGCACCGGCCCGGACCGGACGCGCTGAAACGACACCGCCCTTGCGGTATCGCGATTATCCCGAGGCGTTGCCGGTCGTCAGCGGCCAGCGCCCCAACACGTCGTAGTGCGACTTGCCGAGCCAGCTATCGATCAGGACGAAGTCGAACACGGTCCAGGTAATCGGCTCGATCCGATACTCATCGGGCCTCCGTGCGCCATACATCAGCGTCACGTGCGGGGTGAAACCCGACGGAAAAACGCGCACGCCTGCCCGTTTCAGCGCCTCTCGCAACTGCCGCCGAAAATCGATCAAGCCGTCCAGACCGGTCTTCCCCATCAGCACCAGCGGCTGATGACCGGGACGCCCGTTGAAGCTGACGATCTTGTCGAACGTCACGGAGAAAAACGGCACGTCCATGCGGTCCGCCACCGCACGTGCCCGTACAAGGGTAGCGCCCGGCACGTAAGCAAAGTCGCCCAGAGAACCCAGCGTGATGTGCAGACGCTCGGTGCCCACCAGACTGTCCTTCTCCAGCCGCATGCTTTCGGCAAGGCCGGCAATGCGCGCCGCCGTGGCCGGATCCGGCATCACGGCGAAAAAGAAGCGGTGCACGGGAGCCGGCGGCGGCGCATCGAATCCGGGTAGCGTCAGTTGAGTCACGGCAGCATGTCCGACAGGCCTGGAGCGAGATTTCATTATCGTCAATCGGAAGCCGGCCCGCTCGCCGGTCGATGAATCCGCCGTTCGCGAGCACGGAGATGCTACCCTCTCGGCCAAACTCGACACCCTCTGATGAAGCATCCGAACTCAACCATGCAAACCGTCGCGGTACTGGACTTCGAAACAACCGGGCTGTCGCCGAATCTGGGCGACCGTGCGACCGAAATTGCCGTCATCCTGCTGCGCGACGGGCAAGTCGTCGACCGTTTCCAGAGTTTGATGAATGCAGGCAGACGCATCCCGTCGGATGTCGTTGCGCTCACCGGCATCACCAACGACATGATTGCGGCGGCGCCGCCGGCGTCCGAAGTCATGAAGGAAGCGGCGGCGTTCGTCGGCAAGCACGCGGTCGTGGCTCACAACGCCGGTTTCGACAAACGCTTCTGGCAGTCGGAACTGGGGCTGCTCGGCATGTCGGCCGACCATGCGTTTGCGTGCACGATGCTGGTGGCGAGACGGATCTACCCGGACGCCAGGAGTCACCGCCTGTCGAGCCTGGCCGAGATGCTGCGGCTGCCGCAATCGGGCCGTGCGCACCGCGCGATGGTCGATGCGGAGATGGCCGGCCATCTGTGGTGCCGGTTGCAGCAGGATATTTCGCGGACTTACGGGCTGGATCGGATCGATCACGCGCTGATGTCGCGGGTGCAGGCGACGACCAAGGCGAAGGTACCGATGTATTTGCGGTCGCTTGGGCGGACGTGTGCGTGACGCATCCCGTCCCGGAACGGAAAACACGACACGCACTGACTGACTGCACCCGTTAACGCAAAACGGCCTGGCAATGAATTGCCAGGCCGTTTCTTGCCCCGCGTGAGCCAGGGCAGCATGCCGTCCAAACCGGCAACCCGCTTGCGAACTATCGCGACATCAAGCGATGCGCAACGGCACAAGCGGAATCGAACGCCGGTTCAGTCGGATTGTTCACTCCCACTCGATCGTCGCCGGCGGCTTCCCCGAGATGTCGTACACGACCCGGTTGATCCCGCGCACTTCGTTGATGATCCGGTTCGACGCGCGGCCGAGCAGTGCATACGGCAGGTGCGCCCAGTGCGCGGTCATGAAGTCGGTCGTCTGCACCGCGCGCAGCGACGTCACGTAGTCGTACGTCCGCCCATCGCCCATCACGCCCACCGACTTCACCGGCAGGAACACCGCGAACGCCTGGCTCGTCAGGTCGTACCACGTCTTGCCGACGTCGGCCTCGCCGCACAGGCCGGCAGCCGCGTCCTGCGCGGTGGCCGTCGTGCCGCGCAATTCCTCGATGAAGATCGCGTCCGCACGGCGCAGCAGGTCCGCGTACTCGCGCTTCACTTCGCCGAGAATCCGCACGCCGAGGCCCGGGCCCGGGAACGGGTGGCGGTACACCATCTCCGGCGGCAGGCCGAGCGCGACGCCCAGCTCGCGCACTTCGTCCTTGAACAGGTCGCGCAGCGGCTCGAGCAGCTTCAGGCCGAGCGTCTCCGGCAGGCCGCCGACGTTGTGGTGGCTCTTGATCGTCGTCGCCTTCTTCGTCTTCGTGCCGCCCGATTCGACCACGTCCGGGTAGATCGTGCCCTGCGCGAGCCACTTCGCCTTCGACAGCTTCTTCGCCTCGGCCTGGAACACCTCGACGAACTCGCGGCCGATGATCTTGCGCTTCGCTTCCGGATCGGTCACGCCGGCCAGATGGCCGAGGAACTGGTCGGACGCATCGACGTGCACGACCTTCGCATGCAGGCGGCCCTCGAACATGTCGAGCACCATCTTGCCTTCGTTCAGGCGCAGCAGGCCGTGATCGACGAACACGCACGTCAGTTGATCGCCGATCGCACGATGGATCAGCGCGGCCGCGACGCTCGAATCGACGCCGCCCGACAGGCCGAGAATCACTTCCTCGTCGCCGACCTGCTCGCGGATCTTCGCGACGGCTTCCTCGATGTGGTTCTTCATGATCCAGTCGGGCTTCGCGCCGGCGATCTGCAGCACGAAGCGCTCGATGATCTGGCGGCCCTTCACCGTGTGCGTGACTTCCGGATGGAACTGCACCGCGTAGTAGCCGCGCGCCTCGTCGGCCATGCCGGCGATCGGGCAGCTCGGCGTCGACGCCATCAGCGCGAAGCCCGGCGGCAGCTCGGCAACCTTGTCGCCGTGGCTCATCCAGACCTTCAGCATCCCGTGGCCTTCCGCCGTCGTGAAATCCTCGATACCGTCGAGCAGGCGCGTATGGCCGTGCGCACGCATTTCCGCGTAGCCGAATTCGCGATGGTCGCTCCACTCGACCTTGCCGCCGAGCTGCACGGCCATCGTCTGCATGCCGTAGCAGATGCCGAGCACCGGCACGCCGAGCTCCCACACGGCCTGCGGCGCGCGCAGCTGATGGTCTTCGTACGTGCTCGCGTGGCTGCCCGACAGGATCACCGCCTTCGGCGCGAACTCGCGGACGAAGTCGTTGGACACGTCGTTCGGATGGATTTCGCAGTAGACGTGCGCTTCACGCACGCGCCGTGCAATCAGTTGGGTGACTTGCGAACCGAAGTCGAGAATCAGGATTTTGTCGTGCATGGCTGCGGACGGGATGAAGAGAATAAGAAAAGCAGCGCATCGAGCGCTGCGTCAAAAGCATGGTCGGCGGCGTCGGGCGGCAGGCGGCACGCGCGACGCATCGCCGGTCAATCCTGCGACGGCGGGCGCGCGTCGAACGCGACGCTGCCTGATGCGCGGTCGGACGCGGCCGACGGGGTCGCCGCAGCCGGCGCCGCAGGCGCCACCGGGCGGCCGACGACCGGCTCGACCCGCGGCTGCGCTGCGGAGGCCGGCGCCGGTTCGACCGGACGCTGCGCGCTCCGGCCTTCGAGCGCCTGCACTTTCTCGCGCCGGCGCACGGCCGATGCGAGCCGCACGCCGCCGAGACCGAGCACGATCAGCGCGACTCCGGCCACGGCCGACAGCACCCGGCCGGCGGCCGCGAGCGCGGGCCCGCTGCCGGTGCCGATCGACCACACGACCGTCAGCACGCCGGTCAGCCAGTACACGTGGCCGACCGACCGCGCGACGGGCGCCGTGAGGTCGCCGTTGAACGCCGCATGAAACGCGAGCCACGCGAGCCCGAGCAGCGCGATACCGAACGCCTGGCCGAGCATCGCCGGCTGGATGTTCGCCAGTTGCAGCGCGTTGAACAGCGCCTGCCAGGGCGTCAGCACGAACAGCACGCCGAACGCCAGCAGCAGCACGGCATCGACGATCAGCACGGCTCGCAGCAGCGGTTTCATCGGCGATCAGTCCACGTGATAGTTGGGCGCTTCCTTCGTGATCTGCACGTCGTGCACGTGCGACTCGCGCATGCCCGCCGCGGTGATCTGGACGAATTCGGCCTTCTCGTGCAGTTCGTCGATCGTGCGGCAGCCGCAGTAGCCCATGCTCGCGCGCACGCCGCCGACCAGCTGGAACAGGATCGCGTTGACCGAACCCTTGTACGCGACGCGGCCTTCGATGCCTTCCGGCACGAGCTTGTCGATGTTCGCCGAGTTGTCCTGGAAGTAGCGGTCCGCCGCGCCGTCCTTCATCGCGCCGACCGAACCCATGCCGCGATACGACTTGTACTGGCGGCCCTGGTACAGGAACACGTCGCCCGGCGCCTCTTCGGTGCCTGCGAACATGCTGCCCATCATCACCGCGTTCGCGCCGGCCGCGAGGGCCTTCGACACGTCGCCCGAGAAACGCACGCCGCCGTCGGCGATGCACGGCACGCCGGTGCCCCTCAGCGCTTCCGCGACGTTCGCGATCGCGCTGATCTGCGGCACGCCGACACCCGCGACGATCCGCGTCGTGCAGATCGAGCCCGGGCCGATACCGACCTTGACCGCGTCCGCGCCGTATTCGACCAGCGCCTTCGCGGCGGCGGCCGTCGCGATGTTGCCGCCGATCACCTCGACGTGCGGGAAGTTCTGCTTGACCCAGCGAACGCGCTCGAGCACGCCCTTGCTGTGACCGTGCGCGGTATCGACGACGATCACGTCGACGCCGGCCTGCACCAGCAGCTCGACGCGCTCTTCGTTGTCCGGGCCGACGCCGACCGCCGCGCCTGCGCGCAGCTTGCCGTGTTCGTCCTTGCACGCGTCCGGGTGCTCGGTCTGCTTCGTGATGTCCTTGACGGTCATCAGGCCGCGCAGCTCGAACGCGTCGTTGACGACCAGCACGCGCTCGAGGCGGTGGCTGTGCATCAGCGCCTTCGCTTCGGCGAGCGGCGTGCCTTCCTTGACCGTGACGAGGCGCTCGCGCGGCGTCATGATCGACTTGACCGGCTCGTCGAGGCGCGTTTCGAAACGCAGGTCGCGGTTCGTGACGATGCCGACGAGCTGCGGGCCTTCGACGACCGGGAAGCCCGAGATGCCATGCTGGCGCGACAGCGCGATCACGTCGCGCACCTTCATTTGCGGCGGGACCGTGATCGGGTCGCGGACGACGCCCGATTCGAAACGCTTGACCTTCGCGACCTCGCGGGCCTGTTCGGCCGGCGTGAGGTTCTTGTGGACGATACCGACGCCACCCTGCTGCGCCATCGCGATCGCGAGGCGACCTTCGGTGACCGTGTCCATCGCGGCGGACACGAGCGGCATGTTCAGGGAGATGTTGCGGGTCAGCTTGGTCTTGAGGCTGGTGTCGCGCGGGAGAACGTCGGAGAAGGCGGGAACGAGGAGCACGTCATCGAAAGTGAGTGCTTTTTGGATCAGACGCATGGCAAATCCTATGGGCGCAAAAGCGAATTATACGCGAAGCGCTGCGAATTTTCACAACACGAACAACGGCTTAGCCGGTTTCGCCCGTTCGGGGGCCGAATCGTTCGGATCGCCGTTCGGTTCGTTTTCGATCGCTTTTCGTTTCATCGCCGCATCGAGCCATTCGCGCAACCGCGGCCGAGCGGCGAGCGTCCGTGTCGCGGCGGGGCCACACGGCCGCGACGGCGGCGGCCGCGCACGGCCCGGCGCCCCGCCGAAGCGGCTGGCCTGCCGCGCGTCACGCCAGCCCGGCCGCGCGGACGATCATCGCCACGCCGCCCGCCACCGCCGCGCAACCGATGATCCGTGCGACGCGTTCACCGGCCGGCGCGACGCGTTCGGCGGCGATGGCCACCGTCATCGCGGCCATCACGCGCAGATCCATCATGCCGGCCGCCAGCGCGACCGCCATCAGGTTCCCGCAACACGCCCCGCATCGGAGGGCAGCACGCACGCCGTACCGCCACGCCGTGACGACCGTCCCGGGCGACCGGTGCGCGTGCGCCGCCGCATGCCGGCAGCACGCCAGCCGGCGCGCCTTCCACCCGGAGAATTGCAACGCACCCGCGGCCGCCACGACGGCGCCGGCCGCGAAGGGCATCGCACGGGCGAGCGCCGGCAGCCGGGCGCCGGCCGCCGTCAGTGCGGCGCCGGCCGGAAACACGAGCGCCCCGAGCGCCATCCAGACCGAGAAATATCCCGCCCCCACGACGGCGACGAGCCAGGCCGAGCGCGCCGTCCGCGGACCGATGCGCTGCCAGTCATGCCAGAGCTGCGCCGCGAACACGGGCAGCATCATCGTCACCGTCATCGCGCCCCACATTCCGGCAAACGCCGCGAATGCGCGCCCGGCGCCCCGGCCGCACGGCCGCAGCCAGACGGCCGAGGCCATCCAGCCGCCCGACATCGGTTCGCCACCCATCGCGGCCATCGACGCGTGCTGCGCCAGCGTCGCCATCGCGGCGAGCACGAACACGGCCACGGCCGCCGCGCCGAATGCCTGCGGATCGACTGCCGTCTCGCCGGTTGTCGGTCGTGTCATCGCGTGCTCCCGCTCGCAGCCGGCCGCTCAGCCGCGCGCGTACTCGTCGTGCCGGCGCCACCACGGGCCGGCCTCGTTGCGGCCGCGCGGCGCGCGATCGAGCCATTGGTACATCCCCCACAACCCGTCGAGGCCGCGCGCGTAGGTCGAATACGTGTGATAGATGGCCCCGTCCTCGCGCACGAACGCGCTCATCCCCGGCCGGTCGAGCGAATACGTGGCCGCGTCGGTGCCGCACGTGGCCGCGAACTGCACGACGGGCGCCGGCGGCGGATCCATGTCCATCGCGTGAGCGGCCCGCGCATAGTTGTATTCGATGTCGCCCGCGCGCTGCTGCGTTTCGGTGAACGACACGTTGAAGTCGAAGTTGAAATCGCTGCCGACCGACGACGCCCACGGAAACGTCCACCCCATCCGCTGCCGGTACGCGAGCAGTTTCGCGAGCGGCGCGCGCGACACGGCCGCGAGCGTCACGTCGTGATGCGCCAGATGCACGGCGAAGCCGTCGAAGCCGTCGGCAAGCGCCGAGCACGACGGGCAGCCGGCCTTGTAGTCGGGGCCGAACATGAAGTGATAGACGAGCAATTGCGAACGGCCGTCAAACAGGTCGTCGAGCGTCGCCTGCCCTGCTTCGGTATCGAACCGGTAGGTCTTGTCGACGCGCACCCACGGCAGCGCCTGGCGCCGCCGCGCGAGTTCGTCGCTTTGCCGCGTCAGCGCCTTTTCCGCGTCGAGCAGCGCGCGGCGTTCGGCCAGCCATTCGTCGCGGGTTCCGGTGAGATGGGTCGTCATTGCGGGTTCCTCCTTCCGATGGGTATCCGGGCACGGCGTACGGGGCCGTGTGCGTGGTGCTAGATTAGTGCCGGGCATCGGACCGAAGGGAGTGACAAGTGTGTCGGGATTCGAATGGATTCGCTGATCACCGCGGCCGCGCGCGCGCTCGCCGCCGGTGACGCGCTCGGTGCGCTGAACCGCGTCGCGCTGCGCGACGATGCGCCGGCGCTCGCGCTACGCGGCATCGCGCTCGCGCAGCTCGGCGATTTCGACCGTGCACGGGCGCTCGTGCGCGGCGCCGCACGCGCATTCGGGGCGAAGGAAGCGGTCGCACGGGCGCGCTGCGTCGTCGCGGAAGCCGAGATCGCGCTCGCGTCGCGCGACCTGCACTGGCCCACGCGGGCGCTCGATGCGGCCTGCGCGACGCTCGACGCGCACGGCGACCGCGCGAACGCCGCGCATGCCCGCTATCTCGGCGTGCGCCGGTTGCTGCTGATCGGCCGTCTCGACGAGGCCGAGCGGCTGCTCGCGCATCTCGATCCCGCGCCGCTGCCACCCGCGTCGCGCGCCGCCCATGAACTGATCGCGGCCGGTATCGCGATGCGCCGCATTCGCACGCACGCGGCCCGTGCGGCGCTCGCCCGGGCGCGAACGGCCGCCCGCGCCGCCGGCATCGCCGCGCTGGCGGCCGAGGTCGACACCGCCGCGCGCGTGCTCGACGCACCGGCCGCGCGGCTCATCGCGCGCGGCACGTCGCGGCTCGTGCCGCTCGACGAAGTCGAGACGCTGTTCGAGTCGAACGCGCTCGTCGTCGACGCGTGCCGGCACACGGTGCGCGATGCGCGCACGACCGTGTCGCTCGCGCGGCGTCCGGTGCTGTTCGTGCTCGCACGTGCGCTCGGCGAGGCATGGCCGGCCGACGTGTCGAGAAACGCGCTCGTCGCCGCCGCGTTCCGCGCGAAACAGGCCGACGAATCGCATCGCGCGCGGCTGCGTGTCGAAATGGGCCGGCTGCGCGCGGTGCTGCGCCCGCTCGCGAACGTCGTCGCGACGCCGCGCGGCTTCGCGCTCGAGCCGCTCGGCGTGCGCGAGACCGTCGTCCTCGCGCGCCCGGTCGACGATCGCCATGCGGCCGTGCTCGCGCTCCTCGCCGACGGCGAAGCGTGGTCGAGCTCCGCGCTGGCGCTCGCACTTGGCGCCAGCCAGCGCACCGTGCAGCGCGCGCTCGATGCGCTCGCGGAAAGCGGCAAGGTACAGGCGCTCGGCCGCGGACGCGCGCGCCGCTGGCTGACGCCGCCGCTGCCCGGATTCGCGACGACCTTGTTACTCCCGGTTGCGTTGCCGGGCGATTAGGATGGCCTCATCGAACGACGAGGTGACGAACATGAAACGCTCCGCTGCAGACATTCTTCGCGAGTACGGCCCGTTTCCGGGCGTCGACGGCGTGCACGGCGTCACGTTCGACGGGCAGCACGTGTGGTATGCGTCCGGCGACAAGCTGAATGCGCTCGACCCCGAGCGCGGCACGACCGTCCGTTCGCTCGACGTCGCCGCGCACGCGGGCACCGCGTTCGACGGCCGCCATCTGTTCCAGATCGTCGAGGACCGCATCGCGAAGATCGACCCCGAATCGGGCCGCGTGCTCGCGACGATTCCGGCGCCCGGCGGCGGCGCCGATTCGGGGCTCGCGTGGGCGGAAGGCACGCTGTGGGTCGGCCAGTACCGCGAACGCAAGATTCATCAGGTGGATCCGCAATCGGGCGCCGTGCTGCGCACGATCGAATCGAACCGCTTCGTCACCGGCGTGACGTGGGTCGACGGCGAGCTGTGGCACGGCACGTGGGAAGCCGACCAGAGCGACTTGCGGCGCATCGATCCGCGCACGGGTCAGGTGCTCGAGCAGATCGACATGCCGGCCGGCGTCGGCGTCTCTGGGCTCGAATCCGACGGTCACGACCGCTTCTACTGCGGCGGCGGCAACAGCGGCAAGCTGCGTGCCGTGCGCCGCCCGTCGAAGCCGCTCGACGCGCCGGGCCCCGCCCCGAGTGCAGGAATGAACAAGACGCCGCCGCGATGGCCTCGCTAAGATGCGCGCACCTCGGTCATTTGTTCGGAGCGGTCGATGCAGCGCGGCGTGGTGTACGGTGTCCTGGCAGGCGCCCTGTGGGGCATGGTGTTTCTCGTTCCGCGGCTGCTGACCGATTTCTCGCCGTTGCTGCTGAGCGCCGGCCGCTACGCGATGTACGGCCTCGTGTCGCTCGCGGCCGCGTTGCCCGCCGCCCGCTCGCTGCTCGCGCGGCTGACCCGCGAGGATCTCGCCGCCCTGGTGAAGCTCGCCATCGTCGGCAACGTCGCGTATTACATGCTGCTGTCCGGCGCCGTGCACCTGATCGGCATCGCGCCGAGTTCGCTGATCGTCGGCGTGCTGCCCGTGACCGTCACGCTCGCGGGCCTCGGCGACCATGGCGCCGTGCCGCTGCGGCGGCTCGCCGCCCCGCTCGCGCTGGTGATCGCCGGCATCGTCTGCATCAACGTCGACCTGTTCACGTCCGAAGCCGCGCACGCCACGACGCTCGCCCAGAAACTCGCGGGCATCGCGTGCGCGGCGGGCGCGCTCGCGAGCTGGACCTGGTACGCGGTGGCGAATGCACGCTACCTGCAACGTCATCACCGCTTCGGCGGCAACGAATGGTCGGTGCTGTGGGGTGTCGTGACGGGCCTGCTCGGCGGGCTCTGCTGGCTGGCGATCCTCGCGTTGCCGGCCGGCATGGTGCAGGCGACCGTCCCGGCGTCGCGCTGGCAGTTGTTCTGGCTGCTGAACCTCGTGCTCGCGATCGGCGCATCGTGGCTCGGCAACGGGCTGTGGAATGCCGCGTCGAAGCGGCTGCCGCTCACGCTGTCGGGTCAGATGATCGTGTTCGAAACCGTGTTCGCGATGCTGTACGCGTTCGTGTACGACCGGCGGATGCCGCACGCGCTCGAGATCGCCGCACTCGTGCTGCTGCTCGCCGGTGTATACGGCTCGGTGCGACGGCACGGCGACACGCCGGGCAGCGCGCCGGCAAACGCAAACGCCGCGGCCCACTGAGCGCCGCGGCGTTCGATCAGACCAATCGGGGCGAACGACGCGTCAGCGCGCGTCCTTGTGCATCCACTTGCGGCCCTCGATCGAGCCGTCGCGGCGAGATTTGTCGACGCGACGCTGGCGCGCGAGCTTCGGATCGACGATCAGCGGACGGTAAATCTCGACGCGGTCGTGATCGACGAGCGGCGTATCGAGCGGCGCGAGCTTGCCGTAGACGCCCGTCTTCGCGTGTGCGAGATCGATCTCCGGATGCAGCGCGAGCACGCCGCTCGCGTCGATTGCCGAGCGCACGGTCGCGCCTTCGGGCAACGACAGCGGAATCAGCGTCTGGCGGTCCGGCAGTGCGTAGCAGACTTCGATCGACAGCATCGCGTCACCCCTTTCCGTAGCGCTGGTCCGCGCGCTTCACGAACGAATCGACGAACGTGTTCGCGATGTGGCTGAACACCGGCCCGATGATCTTCTCGAGCAGGATGCTCGAGAACTCGTAATGCAGCGCGAATTCGATCTTGCACGCATCGGCGCGCAGCGCCGTGAAGCGCCACGAGCCCGTGAACTTCTTGAACGGGCCGTCCGTGAACTCCATGTCGATCCGCGTCGGGCGCTGCTGCGTGTTGCGCGTCGCGAAATGCTGCTTGATGCCCTTGAAGTTGATGTCGATGCGCGCTTCCATCCCGCTCTCGTCCTGACGGCGAATCTCGACACCGCCGCACCAGGGCAGGAAATTGGGGTAGTCGGCCACGTCGGTGACGAGGTCGAACATCTGTTCCGCCGAATGACGGATCAATACGGTTTTCTGGACATCTGCCATAAATCGCGCGGCATCGCTCAAAGTGGGAACGCCAAGCCGGGCGATTCTCGCCCCGCTTTGCTAAAATCGTGATTTTAAACGACTTGGCCCGATCCTTTCATGAGCATCATCGACAACAGGAAAGCGCACTTCGATTACCACATCGAGGAACGCTACGAGGCGGGGCTCGTGCTCGAAGGCTGGGAAGTCAAGGCGCTGCGCGCCGGGCGCGGCCAGATCAAGGAAGGCTACGTCGTGGTGAAGAACGCCGAGATCTTCCTGATCGGCACCCATATCAGCCCGCTGCCCGAAGCCTCGACGCACATCAAGCCCGACCCGGTGCGCACGCGCAAGCTGCTGCTGCACCGCGAGGAAATCAAGAAGCTGATCGGCAAGGTCGAGCAGCGCGGCTACACGCTCGTGCCGCTGAACTTCCACTACAAGGGCGGTCGCGTGAAGTGCGACATCGCGCTCGCGAAGGGCAAGAAGCTGCACGACAAGCGCGAAACCGAAAAGAAACGCGACTGGGAACGCGAGAAGGCGCGCATCATGCGCGCCGGCGCCTGACGCTCGCGGCGCTCATCGCCAACGACACGGCCCGCTCGAAGCGGGCCGTGTCGCTTTGGTCTCCCTGAATCGCGCCGGCTGGCCACCGGCTGCGCGACGATTCGCCGCACGACGACGCGCACGCGGCCACCGCGCGCGCATCGGTCACCGGGCTCAGCCCTTCGCGCCGGACGCCGCCCCCGCGCTCTTGACGATCGTCAGCGCCGACGAGATCGCGGTGCCGAGATCCGCCAGGTTCGACGGCACGATCAGCGTGTTGCCCTGCTTCGCGAGATTCGAGAACGCGCCGACATACTGCTCGGCGACCTTCAGGTTCACCGCGTCCATCCCGCCTTGCGACTGAATCGCGGTTGCGATCTTCTGGATCGCCTGCGCGTTCGCCTCGGCCACCGCCAGAATCGCGGCGGCTTCGCCCTGCGCCTGGTTGATCGCGGCCTGCCGCTCGCCTTCGGACTTCTGGATCGCGGCTTCGCGCGCCCCCGACGCGAGGTTGATCTGTTCCTGCTTGCGACCTTCGGAGGCGGCAATCAGCGCACGCTTTTCACGCTCCGCGGTGATCTGCGCCTGCATGGCGTGCAGGATCTCCTTCGGCGGCGTCAGGTCCTTGATCTCGTAGCGCAGCACTTTCACGCCCCAGTTCGCCGCGGCGTCGTCGAGCGCCGACACGATGCTGTGGTTGATGAAATCGCGCTCCTCGAAGGTCTTGTCGAGCTCGAGCTTGCCGATCACCGAGCGCAGCATCGTCTGCGACAACTGCGTGATCGCGAGCACGAAGTTGCTCGACCCGTACGACGCCTTCATCGGATCCATCACCTGGAAATACAGCACGCCGTCGACCTGCAACTGCGTGTTGTCGCGCGTGATACAGACCTGGCTCGGCACGTCGAGCGGAATTTCCTTCAGCACGTGCCGGTACGCGATGCGATCGACGAACGGCAGCACGATGTTGAGACCGGGCGACAGCGTCGCGTGGTAGCGCCCGAAGCGTTCGAGCACCCATGCATGCTGCTGCGGCACGATCTTCACCGTCTTCGACACGATCACGATGGCGATGACGAGCAGGACAACCCAGATGATCAGCGAATCCATGAATATTTCCTCCTTGTTGTATCAGCGGACGATCAGCCCGCGGGTTTCGCCACGACCACGAGGCGGTTGCCGCGCACGGCGCTCACCTGGTACACGTGCGCATCGTCGCGCTCGCCGTGCGCGAGCTCGACGTCCCAGTCGGCGCCGCGATACCGTACGCGCGCGCGGCCGTCACGCCACGCGTCGACCGTGACGGTCGAGCCGATATCGAGATTGACGTCGGGATTCGTCGACGTGTCGCGCTTCTGCTTGCGCCCGAGCCCCGAGCGACGCAGCACGATCATCGCGACGATCGCGACCGCGGCGGCCGCGCCGAACTGCACGTGCGGCGCGGCACCGGCGAGCTGCAGCAGCCCGCCCGCGAGAAAGCCGAGCGCGATCATCAACAGATAGAACGTGCCGGTCAGCAATTCGGCGACGACCAGCACGCCGACTCCGACCCACCAGAACAGATGCCCCGACATCATTGTGGTCTCCCGAAAAACGTCCCCGATGCTCACTATATTCGCTGCGCGCGCGGCTGTGCGAAGCGGCCGGTGCGCTTGAGATGGCCCCACGCGCACCGACGAAAAAAAACACCCCGGTGCTTACCGGGGTGTTTATAGCACGAACCTTGCATTTTGCCTTCAACGAAAGCGCGACGGACCGCGCTTTCGCCGAGGTTGCATGACCGACCGTTACTTCCGGTTGGCGAGCGCCTGCCACGTATCGATGATCGTGTCGGGGTTCAGCGAGATCGACACGATGCCTTCGTCGGTCAGCCATTGCGCGAAGTCCGGGTGATCGGACGGACCCTGGCCGCAGATACCGACGTACTTGCCCATCTTGCGGCAAGTATCGATCGCACGCTTGAGCAGGAACTTGACGGCCGGGTCGCGCTCGTCGAAGTCGACTGCCAGCAGTTCCATGCCCGAATCGCGGTCGAGGCCGAGCGTGAGCTGCGTGAGGTCGTTCGAGCCGATCGAGAAGCCGTCGAAGTGTTCCAGGAACTCTTCGGCGAGGATCGCGTTGGTCGGGACTTCGCACATCATCACGAGGCGCAGGCCGTTTTCGCCGCGCTTCAGCCCGAACTTCTCGAGCAGGCCGACCACGCGCTCCGCCTGCTTCACGGTCCGCACGAACGGCACCATGATCTCGACGTTGGTCAGGCCCATCTCGTCGCGCACGCGCTTCAGTGCACGGCATTCCATCTCGAACGCCTGCGAGAAATCGTCGGCGATGTAGCGCGACGCGCCGCGGAAGCCCAGCATCGGGTTTTCCTCGTCCGGCTCGTAACGCGAACCGCCGATCAGCTTCTTGTACTCGTTCGACTTGAAGTCGGACAGACGCACGATCACGGGCTTCGGATAGAACGCCGCCGCGATCGTCGCGACGCCTTCCGTCAGCTTGTCGACGTAGAACTGACGCGGCGACGCGTGGCCGCGCGCCACGCTCTCGACCGCCTTCTTCAGGTCCTGGTCGATGTTCGGGTACTCGAGAATCGCCTTCGGGTGAACGCCGATGTTGTTGTTGATGATGAACTCGAGACGCGCGAGGCCCACGCCGGCGTTCGGCAGTTGCGAGAAGTCGAACGCGAGCTGCGGGTTGCCGACGTTCATCATGATCTTGACCGGGATTTCCGGCAGTTCGCCGCGCTGCACTTCCGTGACTTCCGTCTCGAGCAGCCCGTCGTAGATCTTGCCTTCGTCGCCTTCCGCGCACGACACGGTGACGAGCGCGCCGTCCTTCAGGATGTCGGTCGCATCGCCGCAGCCGACGACGGCCGGCACGCCGAGCTCACGCGCGATGATCGCCGCGTGGCAGGTGCGGCCGCCGCGGTTCGTGACGATCGCCGCTGCACGCTTCATCACCGGTTCCCAGTTCGGGTCGGTCATGTCGGCCACCAGCACGTCGCCCGGCTGCACGCGTTCCATTTCCGACGGATCCTGGATCACGCGCACGGGGCCCGCGCCGATCTTCTGGCCGATCGCACGCCCCGTCGCCAGCACCTGCGACTGGCCCTTCAGCTTGAAGCGCTGCTCGGCCTTGCCGGTTGCCTGGCTCTTCACCGTTTCCGGACGCGCCTGCAGGATGAAGATCTTGCCGTCGCGGCCGTCCTTGCCCCATTCGATGTCCATCGGACGCTGGTAGTGCTTCTCGATGATCACCGCGTACTTCGCGAGCTCGATCACGTCGTCGTCGGTGATCGAGTAGCGGTTGCGCTGCTCGTGCGGCACGTCGACCGTCTTCACGCGGCCCGGCTCGCCCGGCTGCGTGAATTCCATCTTGATCAGCTTCGAGCCGATCGAGCGGCGGATGATCGGGTACTTGTCCTGCGCGAGCGTCGTCTTGAACACGTAGAACTCGTCCGGGTTCACCGCGCCCTGCACGACGGTTTCGCCCAGGCCGTAGCTCGACGTGATGAACACGGCGTCCTTGAAGCCCGATTCGGTGTCGATCGTGAACATCACGCCGGCGGCGCCGACGTCCGAGCGGACCATGCGCTGCACGCCGGCCGACAGCGCGACTTCGGCGTGCGTGAAGCCCTTGTGCACGCGGTACGAGATCGCGCGGTCGTTGTACAGCGACGCGAACACGTGCTTCATGCGGTCGAGCACGTCGTCGATGCCGACGACGTTCAGATACGACTCCTGCTGGCCGGCGAACGATGCGTCGGGCAGGTCTTCCGCGGTCGCCGACGAGCGCACGGCGAACGACAGCTCGCTCGGCGAGCCGTTCTTCAGCACTTCGAACTGCGCGCGAATTTCCTGCTCGAGGCGCGGCTGCAGCGGCGCGTCGACGATCCACTTGCGGATTTCGGCGCCGGCTTCGGCGAGCGCCTTCACGTCGTCGATGTCGAGCGACTCGAGACGCTTGGCGATCCGGTCGGTCAGGTCGTTGTGCTTGAGGAAATCGCGGAATGCGAGCGCGGTCGTGGCGAAACCGGTGGGGACGCGAACGCCTGCTTCGGAAAGCTGGCTGATCATCTCGCCGAGCGACGCATTCTTGCCGCCCACGATCTCCACATCGGTCATCCGCAACTGCTCGAACGGAATTACATACGCCTGGTCCTTTGCGACGTTTGCTGCGTTAGTCATACAAGCCCCTAAGTGTGAAAAAAATGCTCGATCGCGCAAGTGGGCTCGAACGCGGGCGCTTGCAAAAAGGCGCGGCGCGTCTTGCGCAACCTGTTAGATAAACACTCGCAGCGGCGGAAATCTTCCGACCCGATTTGCAAAAATCCCGGCAGAAGGGCGATATTTGCAGACAAATCGCCAGACTTGCCGGGAATTCGGAAATCGCGCGGCCCAGCCACCGGGCGCCGTTCGCGCCCTGCCCCCGCAATTGCTTATCCAACAGGTTGCCGCTATTCTACCGTGCCGGCTGCCGGATGTGGCGCGACCTTGTCACTGGGTCTGGAGGCTCGCCTCCAGCCACCCGCGCAACTGCCCTTCACGCTCGACGTCCAGATTCATGCTGCCTACCGTATTCATCGTCTCCGACGGCACCGGGATCACTGCCGAAACCTTCGCGCATTCGATCCTTTCCCAGTTCGACCAGAAATTCCGCCTCGTGCGCGTGCCGTTCGTCGACTCGCTCGACAAGGCCTATGCGACGGTCGAGAAGATCAACGAGGCCGCCGTGCACGACGGCCGTCGCGCGATCGTGTTCACGACGCTCGTCGACAGCGAGTCGAACGACATCGTCAAGCGCTCGAACGCGCTCGTGCTCGACATGTTCCAGCGCTTCGTCGAACCGCTCGAGCAGGAACTGGAACTCAAGTCGAGTCACGCGATGGGCCGCGGCCACCAGAATGCGGACACCGAGGAATACAAGACGCGGATCGAGGCGATCAACTTCTCGCTCGCGCACGACGACGGCCAGTCGAACCGCAACCTGTCGGAGGCCGACGTGATCCTCGTCGGCGTGTCGCGCAGCGGCAAGACGCCGACGAGCCTGTACCTCGCGATGCAGTACGGCGTGAAGGCCGCCAACTATCCGCTGATTCCGGAGGATTTCGAACGCGGCAAGCTGCCGTCGGCGCTGTCGCCTTACAGCGACAAGCTGTTCGGGCTGTCGATCGACCCGCAGCGTCTGTCGGAGATCCGCAACGAGCGCCGGCCGGGCAGCAAGTACGCGGCGCCCGAGAACTGCCGCTACGAGATCAACGAGGCCGAGGCGATGATGCGCCGCGAAGGGATCAAGTGGCTGTCGTCGACGCACAAGTCGATCGAGGAAATCGCGACGACGATCCTGCAGGAAATCCGCCTCGACCGGCAGTCCTACTGAGCGCGAGCGCACGGGCGGCCGTCCGGCCGTCGCCGAAAACAACGAGGCCGCGTCGAACGCGGCCTCGTTTCGTTTGACGGCAAATACGCGCGTGCGGCGTCACACGGGCCGCTGCTGCCGCACCTGCTCGAACAGGCATACTGCCGCCGCCGCCGCAACGTTCAGCGACTCCATCCCGCCCGGTTGCGGAATCGTCACGCGATGCGTGGCCGCGTCGCGCCAGAATGCCGACACGCCGGCGCCTTCGTTGCCGAACACCCACGCGACGGGCCCCGACAGATCGCAGTCGTAGACCGCCTGCGCGCCATGCGAGTCGGTCAACGCGACCGGTACGTCGAGGCGTTCGGCCAGCGCCTCCGCGTCGATATCCTCATGGATCGACAGCAGGAAATGCGCGCCCATGCCCGAACGCAGCACCTTCGACGACCACGCATGGGCCGTCCCCGGCGCGCAGAACACGTGACGCACGCCGGCCGCCGCCGCGCTGCGCAGGATCGAACCGACGTTGCCCGCATCCTGCACGCCGTCGAGCACGACCGCCGTATCCGTCACGCGTTCGGGCAGCGGTTGCGCCGGCCGGTCGACCAGCAGCAGGAAACCGACGCCGTTGACGACGTTCGACAACTGCCCGAACAACGCGTCCGGCAGCGTGACGATCCGCTGCGCGTCAATACGGGCGACGATCGCTTGCGCGTCGGCGTGGCCGAGCGCGCCTTCGGTCGTGACGCACAGCTCGGGCGTCGCCCCCGTGTCGAGGTACGCACTCGCCAGATGGAAGCCTTCGAGCAGCGCCTGGCCGCTGCGGCGCTGATGGGCCGTCGAACCCGCGAGCGCCTTCAGGCGCTTGTACAGCGGGTTGTCGCGGGAAGTAATGCTTTTCATCGAATCAGATCGAGCGCCGCACGCACGGGCGCGAACGAGCGCCGATGCGCTTCGCACGGGCCGTGCTCGCGCAATGCGGCAAGATGTTTCGCGGTGCCGTAGCCCGCATGGACGTTGAAGCCGTACACCGGGAAGCGTTCGTGCAGATCGACCAGCATCCGGTCGCGCGTGACCTTCGCGAGGATCGACGCGGCCGAGATGCTCGGCACGAGCGCGTCGCCGCTGACGATCGCCTCGGCGCGCACGCTCAGCGTCGGGCAACGGTTGCCGTCGATCTGCGCGAGCGTCGGCAGCACCGACAGCCCTTCGACGGCCCGCTTCATCGCGAGCATCGTCGCGTGCAGGATGTTCAGCGTATCGATTTCGTCGACGCTCGCCGACGCGACGCAGTATGCGTGCGAACGCGCGACGATCAGGTCGTACAGCATGTCGCGCTTCTTCGCGGACAGCACTTTCGAATCGTCGAGTCCGTCGATCGGCCGCGCCGGATCGAGGATCACCGCGGCGGCCACCACCGGCCCCGCGAGCGGGCCGCGGCCGGCTTCGTCGACGCCGCAGACGATCTCGTCCGGACGGCTGAAATCGAAACCGCCCTGCACGTCGCTCGACGCGCGGCGGCGCGGTGCACGGACGGCGGTCATGCGCGCCCCTTGCGTTGCTCGAGCACGCGCACGACGGCCTCGGCCGCCTTCGCGGCCGTGTTCTGCCGCAGCGAAAGATGCATTTCGGTAAACACTTCGGTCAGCGTGCGACGGTTCGCATCGTCGCGCAACTGCGTGAGCGTCGCGTCGGCGAGCGCCTCGGGCGTCGCGAAATGCTGCAGCAGCTCGGGCACGACGAAGCGCCCCGCCAGGATGTTCGGCAAGCCGACATACGGCAGGTAGCCCTGCCGGCGCATGATCTGCCCGGTCAGCCAGGGCACCTTGTACGAGATCACCATCGGCTTCTTCAGCAGCGCGGCTTCCAGCGTGACGGTACCGCTTTTCACGAGGATCGCGTCGGCGGCCGTCATCGCGACCTGCGAGCGGCCGTCGGTGATCGTCAGCGCGAGCTGCGGGTGCGCGTCGACGAGCGGCTGCAGCAGCTCGCGCAGCGCGGGCGTCGCCGCCGGCATCACGAACCGCACGCCGGGCTCGCGCTGCTGCATCAGCGCCATCGCCGCGAAGAACGTCGGGCCGATCAGCGCGATCTCCGAGCGCCGGCTGCCCGGCAACACCGCGATCACCGGGCCGTCGGCCGGCAGGCCCAGCGCGATGCGCGCGCCGTGCGTGTCGGGTTCGAGCGGAATTTCGTCGGCGAGCGGATGGCCGACGTAGGTCGATGCGACGCCGGCCTTGTCGAGAATCGCCGGTTCGAACGGGAACAGGCACAGCATGTGGTCGACGGACTTGGCGATCTTCTTGATCCGGCCGCCGCGCCACGCCCAGATCGACGGGCACACGAAATGGATCGACGGGATGCCCGCGTCGCGCGCGGCCTGCTCGACGTTGAAGTTGAAATCGGGCGCGTCGACGCCGATGAACGCATCCGGCCGTTCGGCGAGCAACTGGCGCTTCAGTTCGCCGCGAATCCGCAGGATCTCGGGAATCTGCCCCAGCGCCTCGACGTAGCCGCGCACGGTCAGCTTGTCCATCTGCCAGTGCGAGTCGAAGCCGTGCGCGATCATGCGCTGCCCGCCGATCCCGTAATACTGGACCGATTCGGGCAGCCGCTCGCGCAGGCCGCCGAGCAGCGATGCCGCGAGCAGGTCGCCCGACGGCTCGCCGGCCACCATCGCGAGCCGCAGCTGATTGGTCGGGAGCGGCATCGCTTAGCGGATGATGCCGCGTTGCGACGCGTCGATGAACTCGACGAGCGCGTTCACCGGCGCATCGCCGTCACCGCCCGCTTGCGCGAGCTCGCGCAGTTGCACTTTCGCTTCCTCCAGCGACAGGCTGTTCTTGTACAGCACGCGGTACGCGCTGCGCAGCGCCGAGATCGCGTCGGCCGAGAAACCGCGCCGGCGCAGCCCTTCGACGTTGATCCCGTGCGGCTCGGCCTTGTTGCCCGCCGCGATCACGAACGGCGGAATGTCCTGCACGAGCGCCGACGCGCCGCCCAGCATCGAATGCGCGCCGATGCGCACGAACTGGTGCACGCCCGACATGCCGCCGACGATCGCGAAGTCGCCGATCTCGACGTGGCCAGCCATCTGCGCGTTGCTCGACAGGATCACGTTGTTGCCGACGCGGCAGTCGTGGCCGATGTGCACATAGGCCATGATCCAGTTGTCGTCGCCGAGCGTCGTCACGCCGACGTCCTGCACGGTGCCCGTGTGGATCGTCGTGAATTCGCGGATCGTGTTGCGGTTGCCGATCACGAGCTTCGTCGGCTCGTCCTTGTACTTCATGTCCTGCGGCCGGCCGCCGACCGACGCGTAATGGCCGATGCGGTTGTCCTCGCCGAGCGTCGTATGGCCTTCGATCACGCTGTGCGAGCCGATCGTCGTGCGCGCGCCGATCGTGACGTGCGGGCCGACGATCGCGTACGGGCCGATCTCGACCGATTCGTCGATCTGCGCGCCCGGCTCGACGATCGCGGTAGGATGAATCCTGGTCATGCGCCGTTGCCTCTCGATATGATGTGTCGCGTTGCTCGCGTTACGTTATCCATGCGTGCCGCGTCGCTCAGGGCGCCGCGTCGGCCGTCTTGACCGTGCACATCAGTTCGGCTTCCGCCGCCACCTTGCCGTCCACTTCCGCCACCGCCTTGAATTTCCAGATGCCGCGGATGTAGCGCTCGAACGTCACGTTCAGGATCAGCTGGTCGCCCGGTTCGACCACGCGCTTGAAGCGGGCACCGTCGATCCCGACGAAGTAATACAGCGTGTTCTCCGGATCCTTCGGCTGCTCTTCCGCGAACGTCAGCAGCGCCGCGGCCTGCGCGAGCGCCTCGAGGATCAGCACGCCCGGCATCACCGGCCGCTTCGGGAAGTGCCCCTGGAAGAACGGCTCGTTGATCGACACGTTCTTCAGCGCTTTGATCCCTTTGTGCGGTTCGAGTTCGAGCACGCGGTCGACGAGCAGAATCGGGTAGCGATGCGGCAGCAGCGTGAGGATCTTGTGGATGTCGAGATTGATTTTTTCAGTGCTCATGATGGTTCGTCTCACGCAGAGGCTGCGCGGTGGTGATGCAAAGGCTGAAGCGGGCCGCCGTGCGACCCAGTCTGACGAACCGGGCCGGTTGCGCTGGCCGTGCCCGGTTCGTGGTCTCGCATGATGGGCTCAGGCGTGGGCGCCGCCCTGGGCGGCGAGCGCGGCTTCGAGCGCCTTGATGCGCTCGCGCAGCTTGTCGAGGTTGCGCACGAGCGCGGCGCTCTTGTTCCATTCGCCGTGGTCGACGGCCGGGAATGCGCTGGTATAGATGCCGGCCTTCGGCAGCGATTTCGATACGCCCGACTTCGCGGTGATGATGACATAGTCGCCGAGCGTCACGTGGCCGGCGATCCCCGCCGCGCCGCCGATCATGCAGTGGCGGCCGATCGTCGTGCTGCCCGCAATGCCGGCGCTGCCGGCGATCACCGTGTACGCGCCGATCCGGCAGTTGTGGCCGATCTGCACCTGGTTGTCGATCTTCACGCATTCCTCGATGACGGTATCCGCCATCGCGCCGCGGTCGATCGTCGTGTTCGCGCCGATTTCGACGTCCGGACCGATCGTCACGCCGCCGACCTGCGGGATCTTGACCCAGCTGCCGGTGCGCGCGTCGCCGTCGCCGACGAAATCCGGCGCGAAGCCGAAGCCGTCCGAGCCGATCACGGCGCCCGCATGGATGATCGCGCGCGGGCCGATCTTGCAGCCGTGGTACACCGATGCGTTCGGATAGATATGCGAGCCGGCGCCGATCGTCGTGCCGCGACCGACGAACACGTTCGCGTCGAGCTGCACGCCGTCTTCGATCACCGCGCCGGCCTCGACCGTCACGTGCGGGCCGATCACCGCGGTCGCGGCGACCTTCGCGGCCGGATCGATCGTCGCGCTCGGATGCACGCCGGCCGCACGCGGCGGCGTGGCGAGATCGATGAACATCTGCGCGACGCGCGCGAAGTACGCGTACGGATTCGGCGTCACGATGAAGTTGCGACCGGTGGCGGCCGCGCCCAGCTTTTCAAGATCCTTCGGCGCGATCAGCACCGCGCCGGCGCGGGTCGTCTCGACCTGCGACAGGTACTTCGGGTTCGCGAGAAACGCGAGTTGCTGAGGGCCTGCCTGGTCGAGCGGCGCGAGGCCGCCGACCGTGCACTGTGCGTCGCCGGCGATCTCGCCGCCGAACCGCTTTACGAGTTCCTCGAGCGTCAATGCCATTCGTCGTCTGCTCCGTTCAGTTCGCCGAGCCGGACGCGAGCGCCTTGAGCACCTTGTCGGTGATGTCGATGCGCGGGCTGACGTACACGGCTTCCTGCACGATCAGGTCGTAATTCTGCTGCTCGGCGATCTGCTTGATGACCTTGTTCGCCTTTTCCAGCACGGCAGCCAGCTCTTCGTTGCGACGCTGGTTCAGGTCTTCGCGGAACTCGCGCTGCTTGCGCTGGAAGTCGGTGTCGAGCTGCGCGAGATCGCGCTGCTTCTGCGCGCGATCGGCCGCCGACAACGACGTGCCGTTCTTGTCGAGCGAATCGGACATCGACTTCAGACGTGCCGCCAGATCCTGCAGATCCTTGTCACGCTTCGCGAACTCGGCTTCGAGCTTCGTCTGCGCCGCCTTGGCGGGCGCCGACTCGCGCAGGATCCGATCCGAATTGACCGCCGCGATGCGGGCGACGTCCTGTGCGTGCACCGTCGCCGCGCCCAGGGCCAGCGCAACGGTCAGCGCGCACATCACTCGTTTCGAAAACTTACCGGTTAGCAAAATTACCCTCTCGTTGCTGTTGTCATGCGTTCGGTCAGAACGCCGTCCCGATCTGGAACTGGAATTTCTGGTACTGGTCGCCTTCATGCTTCTGCAGCGGGAAGCCGAGGCTCAGCTTCAGCGGGCCGATCGGCGAGATCCACGCGAGACCCACGCCGTAGCCGTAGCGCAGGCCGTTGGCGCCCGTACTCGTACCGCCCGGCGCATTGCCCCACACGTTACCGCCGTCGAGGAACGTGAACACGCGCAGCGTGCGGTCGTAACCCGTGCCCGGCAGCGGGAACGTCAGCTCGATGTTGCCGACCAGCATCTTCGAACCGCCGATCGGGTCGTTCGTCTTCGTGTCGCGCGGGCCCAGCGAGCTCGGCTCGTAGCCGCGCACGGAGCCGATACCGCCCGCGTAGTAGTTCTTGAAGATCGGGTACGGGTTGCCGATACCGTTACCGTAACCGCCCTGCAGGTTCAGGCCCAGGATGAAGCCGCGCGAGAACGAATAGTAGTATTGCGCCTGCAGGTCGGCCTTGTAGTACTGGATCTTGCCGACCGGCACGCCGTACTCCATGTTCGCCTGCGTGAAGTAGCCGCGGCTCGGAATCAGCGCGCTGTCGCGCGCATCGCGCGACCACGCCACCGTCAGCGGCACCGTGTTCGACACGCGGCCGAACTCGTTCACGTAATCCTGGTAGCTCTGCGGCGTGTTCGAATCGACGTCGAGGCGGTTCTGCTCGAAGCCCGCGCCGAAGTACACGGTGTCGACTTCCGAGAACGGAATGCCGAACTTCAGGTTGCCGCCCGCGCTGATGATCCGGAAGCTCGAGCTCGTCGAATAGTAGAGCGGCTGGTACGTGCGGTAGAAGACGTCCGTGATCCGCTTGATGCCGTCGACCGTGAAGTACGGGTCGACCTGCGTGACGGTCAGCGTACGGTAGCTCTTCGCGGTGTTGACGTTCACCGACAGGCTCGTGCCCGAACCGAACACGTTGTCCTGCGACACGCCGGCCGACAGCACGACCTTGTCCGTCGACGAGAAGCCGGCGCCCAGCGTGATCGCGCCGGTCGGCTTTTCGTCGACCTTCACGTTCACGTCGACCTGGTCGTTCGTGCCTTCCACCGGCACCGTCGTCACGTCGACGTTGGTGAAGTAGCCGAGACGGTTCACGCGATCCTTCGACAGCGCGAGGCGGTTCGAGTCGAACCACGAGCTTTCGAGCTGGCGCATTTCGCGGCGCACCACTTCGTCGCGGGTGCGCGTGTTGCCGACCACGTTGATGCGGCGCACGTACACGCGGCGGCTCGGGTCGACGACGAGGTTCAGGTTCACCTTGTGGTTCGCCTGGTCGATGTCCGGCTGCGCGTTGACGGTCGCGAATGCGTAGCCGTATTCGCCGAGCTTGTCGACGATCGACTTGGTGGTCTGCTGCAGCTTTTCGGCCGAGAAGCGGTCGCCCGGCTTGATCTTGATCAGCTTGTTGAGTTCGGCCTCGCGATCGAGCAGGTTGCCCGACAGCTTGATGCCCGACACCGTGTACGGCTCGCCTTCGTGCAGCGTGACCGTCAGGTACATGTCCTTCTTGTCCGGCGAGATCGACACCTGGGTCGACTCGATGTTGAACTCGAGGTAGCCGCGGTTCAGGTAGTACGAGCGCACGGCCTCGAGGTCGCCCGTGAGCTTTTCCTTCGAGTACAGGTCGTTCTTCGTGTACCAGGAGAACCAGTTCGGCGTCGACAGCTGCATCTCGTCGCGCAGCGTGCTGGTGCTGAACGCCTTGTTGCCGATGAAGTTGATCTGCCGGATCTTGGCGCTCGGGCCTTCGGCGACCGCGAACAGGATCGACACGCGGTTCGCGTCGACCGGCGTGATCGTCGTCTTGACCTCGGCCGCATAGAAGCCGCGCGTCAGGTACTGGCGCTTGAGCTCCTGCTCCGCCTTGTCGACGAGCGCCTTGTCGTAGTAGCGGCCATCGGCGAGGCCGACCGCGCGCAGTGCCTTCGTCAGGTTGTCCTTGTCGAATTCCTTCGTGCCGGTGAAGTCGATCGACGCGATGGCCGGACGCTCCTGCACCTGCACGATCACGACGTTGCCCTGCGTGGCGATGCGAACGTCGTTGAAAAAGCCCGTCGCGTACAACGCGCGGATTGCTTCGGATGCCTTGTCGTCCGTGAAGGTATCGCCCTGCTTGATCGGCAGATAGGCGAACACCGAACCCGCTTCGACGCGCTGCAGCCCCTCGATCTTGATGTCTTGCACCACGAACGGTGCCGCTGCATGCGCCGCGAGGCCGTGCGCGGCGAGCGCGGCCGCTGCAACTGTCTTAGGTACAAAGCGATGAGGTTTGAACAACATGCATCCCCAATATTTAGCTGCATCAAATCAGGCGGCTGACCAGCGGCCGCCGCCTGACGCTTCAGAAATGGATTAACCGAGCCAAATCGTTGAACAGCGCGATCGCCGACAATGCGACGATGCAGATCAACCCGGCTCTTTGCAGAATCAGCTGCCAACGCTCCGAGACGGCTTTCCCGGTCGCGGCTTCAACCGCATAATATAACAGATGCCCCCCGTCCAAAACGGGAATCGGCAACAAGTTCAGGACGCCGAGGCTAATGCTGACAAGGGCGAGGAACGACAGGAACGCCGACGGGCCGAGCCGCGCGCTCTTGCCTGCGTAGTCGGCGATCGTCACCGGGCCGGACAGGTTCTTCAGCGACGCGTTACCCGTGATCATCCGCCCGAACATCTTCAGCGAATACACGGAAATGTCCCACGTGCGGTGCGCGCCGAGCCGCAGGCTCTCGATCGGCCCGTAGCGCACGTCCACCGACGGCGCGTGCATCGACAGCGCCGCGCCGATCCGGCCGACCTGCTGCCCGGATTCGTCGTCGCGCTGCATCTGCGGCACGATCGACACCGTCTGCGCGGCGCCGTTGCGCTCGATCTGCAGGCCGAGCGGCTGGCCCGCGTGGTGCTTCACCGTATCGATGAAGCGCGCCGCGCCGCCGAGCGGCTTGCCGTCGAGCGCGACCAGCTTGTCGCCGACCTTCAGGCCGGCCTGCTCCGCCGCGCTGCCCGGCTGCACCGACGCGACCGACAACGTGCCGCCGCCGGCCTCGAAGCCCAGATGAGCCATGAAGTCGTCGTCGAGCTGGCTGTCGGGCACGTTGCGCAGGTCGACGCGGAAATCGAACGTCGCATTGCCGTCGCGCGCGCCGAGCACGACCTCGCGATGGTCGAACGCGGCCGACAGCAGTTTCCAGCGCAGGTCCGACCACGATCGCACCGGTTCGGACTCGCCGCCCTGCGCGTTGCGGATCGACACGACCGTCTCGCTGCCGTCGAAGCCCGCGCGGGCCGCCGCCGTGCCGGCGGCCGGCGGCGCGACGATCGCGGCCGGCTCGGTCACGCCGGTGGCGAATACGACGGAGAACAGCGCGATTGCCAGCAGGAAGTTCGCAATCGGCCCGGCCGCGACGATCGCGATGCGCTTGTAGACCGACTGGCGGTTGAATGCCTGGCCGAGCTCGTCGGGCGGAATGCCACCCGGGCCCGGATCGCGCTCGTCGAGCATCTTCACGTAGCCGCCGAGCGGCAGCGCGGACAGCGTCCACTCGGTGCCCGTCCTGCGGCCGACCCAGCGCGCGATGGGCTGGCCGAAGCCGATCGAGAAACGCAGCACCTTCACGCCGCACCAGCGCGCGACGCGATAATGTCCGTACTCATGCACGACGACCAGCACCCCGATCGCCACCGCAAACGCGACCAGTTCGACCAGCACGTTCATGAGCACCCCATTCAGACCGTACGCTCCACGCGTGGCGCAGGCGCTTTTGCAATGATCGCGGCCGCGAGGCGGCGAGCCTCGGCATCCGCCGCGAGGACGTCGTCGAGCCCGTCGGGCGCGCGGTTCGGCAGCGTGTTGAGCACCGCGTCGACCGTCGCCGCGATCGCCATGAAGCCGATCCGGCGCTCGAGAAATGCTTCGACCGCCACTTCGTTCGCCGCGTTCAATGCGGCGCTCGCGATACCGCCTTCCTCGAGCGCCTTCAGCGCGAGCGCGAGGCACGGGAAGCGCGCGTAATCGGGCTTCTCGAACGACAACTGGGCGATCTGCGCGAGGTCGAGCTGGTCGACGCCCGCGTCGACGCGCTCGGGGAAGGCGAGCGCGTGCGCGATCGGCGTGCGCATGTCGGGGTTGCCGAGCTGCGCGAGCACCGAGCCGTCGCGGTACGACACGAGCGAATGGATCACGCTCTGCGGATGGATCAGCACGTCGATCCGGTCGCCCGGCAGCCCGAAGATCCAGTGCGCCTCGATCACCTCGAGGCCCTTGTTCATCATCGTCGCGGAATCGACCGAGATCTTGCGGCCCATCACCCAGTTCGGGTGCTTGCACGCCTCGTCCGGCGTCACGTCGACGAGCGTGGCCGGCTCGCGCGTGCGGAACGGGCCGCCCGACGCGGTCAGGATGATCTTCGAGATCCCGCCGTGTTCGGCCGCATCGCGCGGCATGCACTGGAAGATCGCGTTGTGTTCGCTGTCGACCGGCAGCAGGATCGCGCCATGGTCGCGCACGGCGTCCATGAAGATCGCGCCCGACATCACGAGCGCTTCCTTGTTCGCGAGCAGGATCCGCTTGCCGGCGCGTGCGGCCGCCAGGCTCGGCGCGAGGCCGGCCGCGCCGACGATCGCCGCGACCACCGTGTCGCAACCGTCGCTCTTCGACACGTCGACGAGCGCCTGCGGCCCGTGCAGCACGATCGTCTTGCTGCCCGCCGCGCGCAGTTTCGCGTCGACGTGCGCGGCCGTCGCGGCATCGCCGACCACCGCCACTTCAGGCGCGAAGCGCAGACACTGCTCGACGAGCTTGTCGCCGTTGCGGTGCGCGGTCAGCGCGTAGACCGAGAAGCGCTCGGGATGGCGCGCGACCACATCGAGCGTGCTGTCTCCGATCGAGCCCGTGGAACCGAGCAATGTCAGACGTTTTTGCATAACAGAAATAATGGTTTAACCAAGCAGCAGCATCGCGAGCGGCAGCACCGGCAGCAGCGCGTCGACACGATCGAGCACGCCGCCGTGACCCGGCAGCAGTCCGCTCGAATCCTTCACGCCCGCCTGCCGCTTCAGCAGCGACTCGAACAGGTCGCCGATCACGCTGTACGCGACCAGCAGCGTCAGCGCGGCCCACGCGCCGGGCATGCCGTAGCGCGCGGCGAATGCAGAAAACAGGGTCGGTTCGAATGCGTGCACGGCCATCGCGACACCGGCGACGACCATGACCGCGAACCAGCCGCCGATCGCGCCTTCCCAGCTCTTGCCGGGGCTGATCGTGACGGCCAGTTTACGCTTTCCGAAGGCCTTGCCTGCGAAGTATGCGCCGATATCGGCCAGCCAGACGATCAGAAGCAGCGACAGCACGAACGGCACGCCCTGCGCGCGAGCCGCGACGAGCGCGTGCCAGCAGGCGGCGAACACGACGAGGCCGGCGGCCAGCAGGAACGGCCGCCAGACGCCGCCCGCGAGTTCGGGCTTGCGTCGCAGCGCGAACGGACCGACCAGCAGCCAGAACACGCCGGCCGCCATGAAAAGGGGACGGGACGAAGCCGCATCGACGCCGAGCGGCACGGTGGCCGCGAGCGCGAGCGCAGCGACGACCGCGTAGACGACGGGGCCGGCGCCGCCGAGCTTCAGCAGGCGCGCCCACTCCCACGCGGCGAACACGAGCACGACGCCGATCAGCGCGCCGAACCCGTCGAGCGGCGCGAACAGCGTCACCGGCAGCAGCACCGCCAGCATCACGATCGCCGTGATCACACGGGTTTTCAGCATGAAAGGGAGTCGGCGTTCTGCGATTGCGGTTCGAGCTGCGCACTCGTGCGCCCGAAACGGCGCTCGCGCTCGGTATACGACGCCATCGCGTCGGCCAGTGCCGCGCCGTCGAAATCCGGCCAGTACTTGTCGGTGAAATAGAATTCGGCGTACGCGAGCTGCCACAGCAGGAAGTTGCTGACGCGCTGCTCGCCGCCGGTGCGGATGAAGAGATCGGGCTCCGGCGCGTAGGCCATTGCCAGGTGCGGCGCGAATGCGTCTTCGGTCACTTCGACCTCGCGACCTTCGCGCACGGCCTGCTCGACGAGCTTCTTCGTCGCCTGCAGGATGTCCCACCGGCCGCCG
Organism: Burkholderia sp. MSMB1835; assembly: GCF_001526365.1. Classification (NCBI taxonomy): domain Bacteria; kingdom Pseudomonadati; phylum Pseudomonadota; class Betaproteobacteria; order Burkholderiales; family Burkholderiaceae; genus Burkholderia; species Burkholderia sp. MSMB1835. The sequence continues at coordinate 44,453 of NZ_LOYP01000025.1, read as the reverse complement.
TAATTGGCCGCGATGGTGAGCGTCAGACGGGTATTGCGCGCCGTCTTGGTTTCGGCGCGGCGGATCAGTTCGCGGATGCGCGGCTCGAAACGCTCGAGATCGCCGACGACACGCAGGCGGATCCCGTTCGCATGCAGCTTGCCCACTTCGCGCTCGAGCGCGGTGATGAACAGCCGCATCAGGAACGACACTTCGTCGTTCGGCCGGCGCCAGTTTTCCGAACTGAACGCGAACAGCGTCAGGTATTCGACGCCGGCGCGCGCGCAGCCTTCGACCACCGCCCGCACGGCATCGACGCCGCGGGTATGCCCCGCGACGCGCGGCAAGCGGCGTTCGGTCGCCCAACGGCCGTTGCCGTCCATGATGATCGCGATGTGACGCGGCACGACACCGACGTCAGGCACGCGAACGGTAGAGCTGGTATAGGTCATGGCCGTTGAGACAGTAATGCGGGAGGAAGGCGGCGCGCGAGGACGGTCGTCAGACCGTCATGATCTCGGCTTCCTTGGTCTGCACGAGCTTGTCGACTTCGGCAACGTGCTTGTCGGTCAGCTTCTGCACGTCGTCGCTTGCACGGCGCTCGTCGTCTTCCGAGATTTCCTTGTCCTTCACGAGCTTCTTCAGCGCTTCGTTCGCGTCGCGGCGCAGGTTGCGGATCGCGACCTTGGCCGTTTCGCCTTCGCTCTTCACGACCTTGGTCAGCTCGCGGCGGCGCTCTTCCGTCAGCGCGGGCATCGGCACGCGGATCAGGTCGCCGGCCGTCGCCGGATTCAGGCCCAGATCGGCCTCGCGGATGGCCTTCTCGACCTTCGCGACCATGTTCTTTTCCCACGGCTGCACGCCGATCGTGCGTGCGTCGACGAGCGTCAGGTTCGCGACCTGCGAGATCGGCACCATCGAGCCGTAGTAGTCGACCTGCACGTGATCGAGCAGGCCGGTGTGTGCACGGCCCGTACGGATCTTGGCCAGATCGTTCTTGAACGCTTCGATCGAGCGCTGCATCTTTTGCTCGACGCCCTTCTTGACATCAGCGACACTCATTTCAACCTCCGAACCTTCAAACCTTCAAAAGAACGCGAGCCCCGCCCGGCGCGTGTCGCGCGCCGCGGCCGGCAACTCGCGCCGATCGCCCGCGTCCGCGGGAGTTTACACGTGGACGAGCGTACCTTCGTCCTCGCCCAGCACGATGCGCTTGAGTGCGCCCGGCTTGTTGATCGAAAACACGCGAATCGGCAGCTTCTGGTCGCGGCACAGCGCAAATGCCGTCGCGTCCATCACCTGCAGGTTGCGGCTGATCGCCTCGTCGAAGCTGATCGTCGTATAGCGCGTGGCCGACGGATCCTTCTTCGGATCGGCAGAATATACGCCATCGACCTTGGTCGCCTTCAGCACGACTTCGGCGCCCACTTCCGAGCCGCGCAGCGCGGCGGCGGTATCGGTCGTGAAGAACGGGTTGCCGGTGCCGGCCGCGAAGATCACGACGCGGCCTTCCTCGAGCTGACGGATCGCGCGGGGCCGGATGTACGGCTCGACGACCTGGTCCATGCGCAGCGCGGACTGCACGCGCGCCTCGATGCCGGCGTGGCGCATCGCGTCCTGCAGCGCCAGCGCATTCATCATCGTCGCGAGCATCCCCATGTAGTCGGCCGTCGCGCGGTCCATGCCGGCCGCGCCGCCCGCGACGCCGCGGAAAATATTACCGCCACCGATCACGACCGCGAGCTGCGTACCGAGACGCACGACTTCCGCGATATCGGCCACCATCCGTTCGATCGTCGCGCGATTGATGCCGAAGGCATCGTCGCCCATCAGCGCTTCGCCGGAGAGTTTGAGGAGGACGCGTTTATAGGCATTGGACATAGGGGCTTCCGAGCGACGAGAGGATGACAACCACGAACTGTAGGGGCGAAATACTGATTCGGGCAAGCGCCGACGACCGGACCGGGGTTCCCGGCCGGCCGGCGGCGGCGCCGGCCGCGGCGGAGCGGACGCCCGCCGCGGATACTGCCTGACTGCTTACTGCTGCTTTGCTGCTGCGACTTGCGCGGCCACTTCGGCGGCGAAGTCGTCCTGGCGCTTCTCGATGCCTTCGCCGACGACGAACAGCGCGAACTTCTGCACTGCGGCATTCGCGGCCTTCAGCATCTGCTCGATCGTCTGCTTGTCGTTCTTCACGAACGTCTGGTTCAGCAGCGACACTTCCTTCAGGTACTTCTGGACGCTGCCGTCGACCATCTTCGCGACGATTTCGGCCGGCTTGCCCGATTCGGCAGCCTTCTGCTCGGCCACGCGGCGCTCCGTCTCGATCAGTTCCGCCGGCACGTCGGCCGACGACAGCGCGACCGGCTTCATCGCGGCGATGTGCATCGCGACGTCCTTGCCGACCTGCTCTTCCGCGCCCGTGTACTCGACGATCACGCCGATACGCGCGCCGTGCAGGTACGTGGCGATCTTGTTCGCGGTTTCGAAACGGACGAAACGGCGGATCGAGATGTTCTCGCCGATCTTGCCGACCAGCGCCAGACGCACTTCGTCGACCGTCTTGCCGTCGAGCGGCAGCGCCGACAGTGCTGCCACGTCGGCCGGGTTCTTCGTCGCGACGAGTTCCGCGACCGTCTTCGAGAATGCGAGGAAGTCGTCGTTCTTCGCGACGAAGTCGGTTTCGCAGTTCAGTTCGACCAGCGCGCCCGCGTTGCCGCCGACGAACGATGCGACGACGCCTTCGGCCGTCACGCGCGATGCGGCCTTGCTCGCCTTGTTGCCGAGCTTGACGCGCAGCAGCTCTTCAGCCTTGGCCAGATCGCCGTCGGCTTCCGTCAGCGCCTTCTTGCACTCCATCATCGGTGCGTCGGTCTTTGCGCGCAGTTCTGCCACCATGCTTGCGGTAATTGCCGCCATCATTCGCTCCTTGAGTCTGTATTCACAACGCCGCCCGCTTGGACGCGAACGGCCGGGATTCGTTTCCGGACCCGCGCCGATTCGGCGCGATCAGGTCCGGCGCACAAGCTTAAAAAAAGGGGGCCTGTTGAGAGCCCCCTTTTTGCGCCGGCTCGGGGCCAGTTACGCGTTTTCCTCGACGTACTCGTCGTCGCCGCGCGCTGCCTGGACCACTTCGTTGACCGCGTTCGCACGGCCTTCGAGGATCGCATCGGCCACGCCTTGAGCGTACAGCGCGACTGCCTTGCTCGAGTCGTCGTTACCCGGGATCACGTAGTCCACACCTTCCGGCGAGTGGTTCGTGTCGACCACGGCGATGACCGGCACGCCCAGCTTGTTCGCTTCCGTGACGGCGATCTTGTGGTAGCCGACGTCGATCACGAAGATCGCGTCCGGAATGCCGCCCATGTCCTTCACGCCGCCGATCGACTTCTGCAGCTTGGCGATTTCACGCTCGAACAGCAGCGCTTCCTTCTTGCTCATCTTCTCGGTTTCGCCCGCTTCGACGGCTGCTTCCATGTCCTTCAGGCGCTTGATCGACACCTTCAGCGTCTTGAAGTTGGTCATCATGCCGCCGAGCCAGCGTGCGTTGACGTACGGCATGCCCGCACGTTGCGCTTCCTGGGCGATCGTGTCACGCGACTGGCGCTTCGTGCCGACGAACAGGATCGTGCCGCGGTTCGCTGCCAGCTGGCGCACGTACTTCTGTGCGTCCGTGAACATCGGCAGCGTCTTTTCGAGGTTGATGATGTGAATCTTGTTGCGGTGACCGAAAATGAACGGAGCCATCTTCGGGTTCCAGAAGCGCGTCTGGTGACCGAAGTGGACACCCGCTTCCAGCATTTGGCGCATCGTGACTGCCATGTAAATTCTCCACGAGGGTTGGGTCTTAAGCCGGCCGCCGTACCGCCGCGCGAACCCGCCCGAAGGGCGCGAATTCCGCGCGGCCGGCACCCTGGTTGCGCCGGCTTGCGATTCGGCACGTGCAAAACGCCCGTGCCGCAAGCCTTTCACCGCAATGCCGCCCCAAAATGGGGAAAGTTCGGCATTTGGATATCGACTTAGCCAAAGAGTATAGCACGCGGATTTGTCGGCTCTCAAGTCGCGCGGCACTTTCGCTTGCCGCGCGGCAGCGGGCCGGACAATCCGCGAAAACCCGCATCCGGGCGGCCCGCAGGGGCTGCGAGGCCCGCCATAAGGTGCGATAATCCGTCAATTCACCGCATTCCAGGCATACCTCGATGGCTATTACGCTCAAAAACGAACACGATATCGCGGAGATGCGCGTTGCCTGCCGTCTCGCGAGCGAAGTGCTCGACTTCATCACGCCGCACGTCGTCGCGGGCGTCACGACCGCCGAACTCGACCGGCTCTGCCACGAGTTCATGATCAACGAGCAAGGCACGATCCCCGCGCCGCTGAACTACCAGCCGCCCGGCTATCCGCCGTACCCGAAGGCCACCTGCATCTCGGTCAACGACGTGATCTGCCACGGCATTCCGGGCGAGAAGGTGATCAAGAACGGCGACGCGCTGAACATCGACATCACCGTGATCAAGAACGGCTATTTCGGCGACACCAGCCGAATGTTCATCGTCGGCGAGGGTTCGATCCTCGCGAAGCGCCTCGTGCAGACCACCTACGAATGCATGTGGCTGGGCATCGACCAGGTCAAGCCTGGCGCGCATCTCGGCGACATCGGCTACGCGATCCAGAAGCACGCGGAAGCGCAGGGCTACAGCGTGGTGCGCGAATACTGCGGCCACGGCATCGGCACGGTGTTCCACGAGGATCCGCAGGTCGTCCACTACGGCCGCCCGGGCACCGGCATCGAGCTGAAGGCCGGGATGATCTTCACGATCGAGCCGATGATCAACGCCGGCAAGCGCGACATCCGCACGATGCCCGACCAGTGGACGGTCAAGACGCGCGACCGCAGCCTGTCCGCGCAATGGGAGCACACGGTGCTCGTCACCGACACCGGCTACGAAGTGCTGACCGTGTCGGCCGGCACGCCGGCGCGCCCCGTGTTCGCGCAACCGGCCACCGCCGTCTGAGCGCCGTCGCGCCCGCCCCACCTCCGCACCCGAACGGCCGCCCATGAGCGCTCACGCTGCCCCCTCGCCCGAAGCGCTGTCGCGGCGCGCCGAATTCAAGGCCGCCAAGACGGAGCTGCTCGAGCGCTTTCGCCGCGCGGCGAACGTCGCGTCGCTGATGCACGCGCTGTCGAAACTCACCGACGATGCATTGAAGCGCGTGTGGGACGAATGCGGGCTGCCCGCGTCGCTCGCGCTCGTCGCCGTCGGCGGCTACGGGCGCGGCGAGCTCGCGCCCTATTCCGATGTCGACATCCTCGTGCTGCTGCCCGATGCGCACGACCCGGCGCTCGACGCGCGCATCGAGCGCTTCATCGGAATGGCGTGGGATCTCGGCCTCGAGATCGGCAGCAGCGTGCGGACGGTCGCGCAGTGCATCGAAGAAGCGTCGCAGGACGTCACGGTGCAGACCTCGCTGCTGGAAGCGCGCCGCATCGTCGGCAGCACCGCGCTGTTCGAGCGCTTCACCGTGCGCTATCACGAAGCGCTCGACGCACGCGCGTTCTTCACCGCGAAGGTGCTCGAGATGCGTCAGCGCCACGCGAAGTTCCAGGACACGCCGTACAGCCTCGAACCGAACGTGAAGGAAAGCCCCGGCGGGCTGCGCGACCTGCAGACCATCCTGTGGATCGCGCGCGCGGCCGGCTTCGGCAGCAGCTGGCGCGAACTCGACACGCGCGGCCTCATCACCGACCGCGAAGCGCGCGAGCTGCGCCGCAACGAAGGCTTCCTGAAGACGTTGCGCGCGCGGCTGCACGTGATCGCCGGGCGCCGTCAGGACATGCTCGTGTTCGACCTCCAGACGCAAGCCGCCGAAAGCTTCGGCTACCAGCCGACGCAGGCCAAGCGCGCGAGCGAACAGCTGATGCGCCGCTATTACTGGTCCGCGAAAGCAGTCACGCAGCTCGCGACGATCCTGATCCAGAACATCGAGGCGCAGCTCTTCCCCGCGACGAGCGGCATCACGCGCGTGCTGTCGGCCGATCGCTTCGTCGAGAAACAGGGGATGCTCGAGATCGTCGACGACGGCGTGTTCGAACGCCATCCCGACGCGATCCTCGAAGCGTTCCTGCTGTACGAAACGACGCGCGGCGTGAAGGGCCTGTCCGCCCGCACGCTGCGTGCGCTGTACAACTCGCGCGAAATCATGAACAACGCGTGGCGCCGCGATCCGCGGAACCGCGCCACGTTCATGCGGATCCTGCAGCAACCCGAAGGGATCACGCACGCGTTCCGGCTGATGAACCAGACGAGCGTGCTCGGCCGCTACCTGCTGAATTTCCGCCGCATCGTCGGGCAGATGCAGCACGACCTGTACCACGTGTACACGGTCGACCAGCACATCCTGATGGTGCTGCGCAACATCCGCCGCTTCGCGGTGGCCGAGCATGCGCACGAATATCCGTTCTGCAGCCAGTTGATCGGCAACTTCGAGCGCCCGTGGGTGCTGTATGTCGCGGCGCTGTTCCACGACATCGCGAAAGGCCGCGGCGGCGATCACTCGACGCTCGGCATGGCCGACGCGCGGCGCTTCTGCCGCGAGCACGGCATCGCCGGCGACGATGCCGCGCTGATCGTGTGGCTCGTCCAGCATCACCTGACGATGAGCCAGGTCGCGCAAAAACAGGACACGAGCGACCCCGACGTCATCAAGCGCTTCGCCGAGGTCGTCGGCAACGAACGGTATCTCACCGCGCTGTACCTGCTGACCGTCGCCGATATCCGCGGCACGAGCCCGAAGGTGTGGAACACGTGGAAGGGCAAGCTGCTCGAGGATCTCTACCGCATCACGCTCGCGGTGCTCGGCGGCGCGAATCCCGACGCGCATTCGGAGCTGAAGTCGCGGCAGGAGCAGGCGCTCGCGCTGCTGCGCCTGGAAACCGTGCCCGAGGACGCGCACCGCGCCTTGTGGGATCAGCTCGACGTCGGCTTCTTCCTGCGTCACGACGCGGCCGACATCGCATGGCAGACGCGCGTGCTGTACCGGCACGTGAACGCCGAAACCGCGATCGTCCGCGCGCGGCCGTCGCCGATCGGCGACGCGCTGCAGGTGCTCGTGTACGTGAAGGACCGCCCCGACCTGTTCGCGGGCATTTGCGCGTATTTCGACCGCAACGGGCTGTCGGTGCTCGATGCGCGCGTCAGCACGACGCGGCACGGCTATGCGCTCGACAACTTCATCGTCACGCAGACCGAACGCGACGTGCGCTACCGCGACATCGCGAATCTCGTCGAACAGCAGCTCGCGACCCGGCTCGCCGAAACCGCACCGCTGCCGGAGCCGTCGAAGGGCCGCCTGTCGAGGCTGTCCCGGACGTTTCCGATCACGCCGCGCGTCGACCTGCGGGCCGACGAGCGCGGTCAGTACTACATCCTGTCCGTGTCGGCCAACGACCGGCCGGGCCTTCTCTATTCGATCGCGCGCGTACTCGCCGAACATCGGATCGGCGTCCATGCGGCGCGGATCAATACGCTCGGCGAGCGCGTCGAAGACATCTTCCTGCTCGCGGGCGCCGGCCTGTCCGACAATCGCCTGCAGATCCAGCTCGAAACCGAATTGCTGCGCGCGATCGCAGTCTGAATGAATCCCAGCGTTTATGCGCACCAAATTAACCGTCAAGAATCCGAAGCCGGCGTCGCCGACTCGCGGCCCTGTCCGCTCCGGCAGCCTCGTCGCCCGCAAGGCGGTGCGCCCCGCTGCGCCGCCCGCCGCAGACAAGCCGGCCCGCCCGAAGAAGGCGCCCGCGGCAGCCGCCGGCGAACGCTCGTTCAAGCCGCGCGGCGCCGCAGGCGCCGAACGCGCGGGTGCGGATCGCGCACCGGCCCAGCGTGCGCCGCGTGACGGCGGTGCCGAACGCGGCCCGCGAGCCCCGTATCGCGACAACGCAGCCGGCGAAGGCGCGAAGCGCAGCTTCGGCGATCGCCGCACGTCGTCGGATCGCCCGCCGCGTCGCAGCGACGACGATGCACGGCCGCGTCGTGCGGGTGCCGACGAAGGCAAACGCCCGGCCTACCGCGACAACGCAGCCGGCGAAGGTGCGAAGCGCAGTTTCGGCGACCGTCGCACGTCGTCCGATCGCCCGCCGCGCCGCAGCGACGACGATGCACGGCCGCGTCGTGCGCGTGCCGACGAAGGCAAACGCCCGGCCTACCGCGACAATGCGGCCGGCGAAGGTGCGAAACGCAGCTTCGGCGACCGTCGCACGTCGTCCGATCGCCCGCCGCGCCGCAACGATGACGATGCACGGCCGCGTCGTGCGGGTGCCGACGAAGGCAAGCGCCCGTCCTACCGCGACAACGCGGCCGGCGAAGGCGCGAAGCGCAGCTTCGGCGACCGTCGCACGCCGTCCGATCGCCCGCCGCGCCGCAGCGACGACGCTGCACGGCCGCGTCGTGCGGGTGCCGACGAAGGCAAGCGCTCGTCCTACCGCGACAACGCGACCGGCGAAGGCGCGAAGCGCAGCTTCGGCGACCGTCGCACGTCGTCGGATCGTCCGCCGCGCCGCAGCGACGACGATGCGCGTCCCCGCCGCGCAGCAGGCGCTGACGACAACAAGCGTCCGTCCTACCGCGACAACGCGGCCGGCAAAGGCGCGAAGCGCAGCTTCGGCGACCGCCCGGCCCGCCCCGCGCGCGACGGCGACCGCCGTTCGTTCGGCGCGGTAAAGACCGCGCAACCCGTCAAGCGCGCGGCGGCCGACGTCGACTACGGCGACGAAACGGGCCTGATGCGCCTGTCGAAGCGGATGTCGGAACTCGGCATGTGCTCGCGCCGCGAAGCCGACGAATGGATCGAAAAGGGCTGGGTGCTCGTCGACGGCGAACGCATCGACACGCTCGGCACCAAGGTGCGCGCCGACCAGAAGATCGAGATCGACGAGCGCGCGAGCGCCGCGCAGGCCGCGCAAGTGACGATCCTGCTGCACAAGCCGGTCGGCTACGTGTCGGGCCAGGCGGAAGACGGCTACGAGCCGGCGGCCGTGCTGATCACGCGCGCGAACCGCTGGAGCGGCGATCATTCGCCGGTGCGCTTCTCGCCGCAGCACCTGCATGCGCTCGCACCGGCCGGCCGTCTCGACATCGACTCCACCGGCCTGCTCGTGCTGACGCAGAACGGCGTGATCGCGAAGCAGCTGATCGGCGAGCAGTCGGACATCGACAAGGAATACCTGGTGCGCGTGCGCTTCGGCGAACGCCTGATCGACATCGACCAGCACTTCCCCGCGGAATCGCTCGCGAAGCTGCGTCACGGTCTCGAGCTCGACGGCGTCGCGCTGAAGCCCGCGCTGGTGAGCTGGCAGAACGGCGAGCAGTTGCGGTTCGTGCTGCGCGAAGGCAAGAAGCGCCAGATCCGCCGCATGTGCGAACTGGTCGGCCTCGACGTGATCGGCCTGAAGCGCGTGCGGATGGGCCGCGTGATGCTCGGCGCGCTTCCGCAAGGCCAATGGCGCTACCTGTCCGCCGACGAGACGTTCTGACCTCGGGCACGCAACGTGCGCCCGCCAAGAAAAAACCCGCTCGCGCGGGTTTTTTTCTTTTCCGGGAAGCGCGGCCAATCAGTCGTCGTCGGCCGGATCGAGCCCCGGGAACAACACCTCGGTGAAGCCGAAGCGCGTGAAGTCGGTAATCCGCATCGGATACAGCTTGCCGATCAGGTGATCGTATTCGTGCTGGACCACGCGCGCGTGGAACCCCTCGGCGACACGATCGATCTTCTCGCCGAACTGGTCGAAGCCGCTGTAGCGCACCTTCGCGTAGCGACTGACGACGCCGCGCATACCCGGCACCGACAGACAGCCTTCCCAACCCTCTTCCATGTCCGGCGGCATGTACTCGATCTTCGGGTTGATCAGCACGGTCTCGGGCACCGGCGGCGCATCCGGGTAGCGGTTGTTGTTGCCGAAGCCGAAGATGATGATCTGCAGCCCGATGCCGATCTGCGGCGCGGCCAGCCCGGCGCCGTTCGCATGGTGCATCGTCTCGAACATGTCCGCGACGATCTCGTGCAGCTCGGCCGTATCGAACCGCTCGACCGGCTGCGCGATTTCGAGCAGGCGCGGATCGCCCATCTTCAGGATCTCGCGAATCATGGCGTATTGCCCTCCAGGAGTTGGTGCAGACCGTCTTCGTCCAGCACGGGGATGCCGAGTTCCTCGGCCTTCGCGAGCTTGCTGCCGGCTTCGGCGCCCGCGACCACGTAGTCCGTCTTCTTCGATACCGAACCGGCCACCTTGGCGCCCGCCGCTTCGAGCATCTCCTTCGCCGCATCGCGCGTGAGATTCGGCAGCGTGCCCGTCAGCACGACGGTCTTGCCGGCGAGCACGCCCTGCGGCGCCTTCGGCGCGGGCGGCCCTTCCGGCCACGTGACCTTGCCCGGCGCGCGCAGTTGCTCGATCACCGTGCGGTTGTGCTCTTCCGCGAAGAACTGGTGAATCGACTCGGCGACGATCGGCCCGACGTCGTTGACTTCGAGCAGTTCCTCGATCGACGCGTCCATGATCGGCGTCAGCGAGCCGAAATGCTTCGCGAGATCCTTCGCGGTCGATTCGCCGACATGGCGGATGCCGAGCCCGTAGATGAAGCGCGCGAGCGTCGTATGCTTCGCCTTCTCGAGCGAGTCGAGCAGGTTCTGCGCGGACTTCTCGGCGAACCGGTCGAGTTCGGCCAGCGTCGCGAAGCCGAGATTGAACAGGTCGGCCGGCGTACGCACCAGATTCAGCTCGACGAGCTGGTCGATGATCTTCTCGCCGAGGCCGTCGATATCGAGCGCGCGGCGCTGCGCGAAATGCCACAGCGCCTGCTTGCGCTGGGCCGGGCAGAACAGCCCGCCCGTGCAGCGCGCGATCGCCTCGTCCGGCAGGCGCTCGATCTTCGAGCCGCACACCGGGCATTCGGTCGGCATCACGAACTCGGCCGCATCCGCCGGGCGCCGGTCGAGCAGCGCGCCGACAACTTCCGGTATCACGTCGCCCGCGCGGCGCACGATCACGGTGTCGCCGATCCGGATGTCCTTGCGACGCACTTCGTCTTCGTTGTGCAGCGTCGCGTTGGTCACGGTCGCGCCGCCGACGAACACCGGCTCGAGACGCGCGACCGGCGTGATCGCGCCGGTACGGCCGACCTGCACGTCGATCGCGACGAGCTTCGTCAGCGCTTCCTGCGCGGGAAACTTGTGCGCGAGCGCGAAGCGCGGCGCACGCGACACGAAGCCGAGGCGCTCCTGCTCGTCGCGCCGGTTGACCTTGTAGACGACGCCGTCGATGTCGTACGGCAGCGCATCGCGCTTCTCGCCGACCTTGCGGAAGAAGCCGAGCAGGCCTTCGGCGCCGTGCACGACCGCGCGCTCGCGGTTCACCGGCAGGCCGAACGCCTCGTACCAGTCGAGCAGCGCGCTGTGCGTGTCGGGCATCGGCATGCCGTCGAGCACGCCGATCCCGTACGCGAAGAACGACAGCGGACGCTGCGCGGTGATCTTCGGGTCGAGCTGGCGCAGGCTGCCCGCCGCCGCGTTGCGCGGGTTCGCGAATTCGCGCTGCTCGGCCGCGCGTTGACGTTCGTTCAGGCGTGCGAAATCGCGCTTGAACATCAGCACCTCGCCGCGCACGTCGAGCACGGCCGGCACGTGCTTGCCCTTCAGCTTCAGCGGAATCGAGCGGATCGTGCGCACGTTCTCGGTCACGTCCTCGCCCGTCGTCCCGTCGCCGCGCGTCGATGCCTGCACGAACACGCCGCGCTCGTAGCGCAGCGAAATCGCGAGGCCGTCGAACTTCAGTTCGCACGCGTATTCGACGGGGTCCGTCACCGAGCCGGCGAGATCGGTCGTCTTGGCCAGCGCGTCGGCGACGCGCTTGTCGAACGCGACGATGTCCTCGTCGGCGAAACCGTTGTTCAGCGACAGCATCGGCGCATCGTGCACGACCGGCGTGAAGCCGCCGGCCGCTTCGCCGCCGACGCGCTGCGTCGGCGAATCGGGCGTCACGAGTTCGGGATGGTCGGTCTCGAGCTGCTGCAGCTCGCGGAACAGCCGGTCGTATTCGGCGTCGGGCAGATCCGGCTGGTCGAGCACGTAATAGGCGTAGTTCGCCCGCTCGAGTTGGTCGCGCAGCCACGCGGCACGCGCATCGGGCTGGCTGGCTGGCGGTTCGGCTTGGGTTCGGGCCATGCTGGCGGCAGATTCGTTCTGAAAAAATCGGATACCCGATTATCTCAGTTTGACGCCGCGGCGGGGCACGCAATGCGGGCCCGATGACGTGCTGCGGCGCACACGAAACGGTGCGCGCCGCAGCGGCGAACGACGGCGCCGCAGCTCGCCGTCCGCGCCGTCGCGTTACTGGCTGAAGAGGCGCCGCGTGACCGGCGAACCGGCCGGGATGCCGGCCTCCTCGAGCTTCGCGTACAGCTTCATCAGTTGCTGCTCGATCGCGAGCAGCGTCGACTCGGGCAGCGGCCGGCGCGAATCGTCGACGACGCGTGCGCCGATCCGCTCGGACAGCGATTTCGCGTAATCGCACATCAGCCGGAACGGCAGGATGTCCTCTTCGGCCACCGGCACGTCGAGCACCAGCGTGATCATGTTGCCGCCCTTGTACGTCAGGTCGTCGCGCAGGAAGTTCGTATCGCCGAACTGCAGCATGAACACCGGGTTCTGCTTCGCGTCGAGCTTCACGAAGCGCGTGCCGTCGCGCGACAGCAGCAGCCCGTCCTGGGAAGCGACCGCCTGCACGTAGTTCGCGGACCACGGCGCGCCGTCCGACATCACGTTGATCGACAGCTGTGCATCGCACTGCGCGGCAAACGCGTCGAGCTCGCGCGCCATCGCGACCGTTTCCATCATGTCCGGGAATTCCGGCGCGCCGTCGATCGCGTCGGCGAACTGCTGGACGCCCGTCACGAATTCGGAGAATTCGAGCTCGTTCAGCGCGCCGCTGCGGTTCGCGAGCTGCGCGGCCGCGCGCAGCTCTTCATAGCGCACGCCGTTCTGCAACAGCTCCCACTGGCCGCCTTCCGGCTTGCCTTCGATATGCACGGGCTTGCTGCCCGCACGGCGCAGCCGCTGCGCGGCCGGCAGGATCTTGTCGCCCGGCAGCGGACCGGTGAGGCGGATCGGCACGATGCAGTCGATCCGGCGGTCGACGATCGCGGGCGGCGCCGACGAGACCGTCGTCGCGGCCGGCATCACCGGTTCGGTCGGCTCGGCCGATTCGGCCGCCGCTTCGCGTGCGGCGGCGGGCACGGCTTCTTCACCGGCAGCCGGTTCGGTCGATTCGGACGACGTGTCGACGCCCGTCGCCTCGGCCTGCAGGTCGGCCGGCATATCGGCCGGCGCCGCCCCGCCGGCGGCCCCGCCGAACGTCGGCTCGACGCGCGCGGCGTCGGCCGCGGTCGCCGTCGCCGTCGCGATCGGTGCCGCGGGTTCGCGGCGCACCGGCTGACGCACCGGTTCGATGAACGGCAGCTCTTCGTCGCGCTCGGGGCGGTTCATCGCCTCGGTCGCTTCCTCCGGCATCGGGCGCGGCATCCTGCGCCGCACTTTCGCGCCCTGCCATGCGTTGTAGACCACGACGCCGCCCACCACGACGGCGCCCGCGCCGATCAAACCGAGTGTCAACTCGTCCATGCACGCTCCATCAGCAATTCTTTTTCGTCGGGACCGCGAACGGGCGCCCATGCGCCGCGCGAACGCGGTCCGGTTTCGTCAAACGTCAATTCTGGGCAAAACCCGCGGCGGTTTCCATGTCCACCGCAACGATCCGCGACACGCCCTGCTCCTGCATCGTCACGCCGATCAGTTGCTGCGCCATTTCCATCGCGATCTTGTTGTGCGAGATGAACAGGAACTGCGTCTTGTCGGACATCGCGCGCACGAGATTCGCGAAACGCTCGGTGTTCGCGTCGTCCAGCGGCGCGTCGACCTCGTCGAGCAGACAGAACGGCGCCGGGTTCAGCTGGAACATCGCGAACACCAGCGCGGTCGCGGTCAGCGCCTTCTCGCCGCCCGACAGCAGGTGAATCGTCGCGTTCTTCTTGCCGGGCGGCTGCGCCATCACCTGCACGCCGGCATCGAGAATCTCGTCGCCCGTCATGATCAGCTTCGCCTGGCCGCCGCCGAACAGGCGCGGGAACAGGTCGCTGAAATGACGGTTGACCTCGTCGAAGGTGCCCTGCAGCAGCGTGCGGGTTTCCTGGTCGATCTTGTGGATCGCGTCCTCGAGCGTCGTGATCGCGTCGATCAGGTCGGCCGATTGCGCATCGAGGAACACCTTGCGCTCGCTCGCGGCCTTCAGCTCGTCGAGCGCGGCCATGTTGACCGGGCCGAGCGCATTGATCGCGTTGTTCAGGCGCGTGACTTCGCCCTGCAGATACGACGGCTTCAGGTCCGGCGTCAGCTTCGCGGCCAGCGCGGCCTCGTCGACCTCGGCGGCCGCGAGCTGTTCGGCAAACTGCTCGACGGACAGGCGCGCGGCCTGCTCCTTCAACTGCAGCTCGGTGATGCGGTCGCGCAGCGGCTGCAGCGAACGCTCGGCGACGAGCCGCTGCTCGTCCGACGCGCGCAGCTTCGCGGTCAGGTCGTCGAGCTCGATCCGCGCGGCCTGCAGCGCCTCTTCCTTCACCGCGCGAATCTCGAGCGCGTCCTGCAGGCCGGTGTGCGCGGTCTGCTCGTTGATCGTCTCGAGTTCGGCGCGCGCGTCTTCCAGCGACGCGGCGACGCGCTCGCTCTGCTCGTGCGCCACCTGGATCGTGCGCTTGAGTTCGTCGATCCGCGTCACCGCGTTGCGTGCGGCGAAGCGCGCGTCGTTCGCGCCGCGCTCCAGGTCGCGCGCTTCCTGACGCGCCTGCGTCAGCGATTCGTCGAGCGACTCGAATGCGAGCTGATTGTCCTCGAAACGCGCCTGCAGTTCCGCGAGCTCGCCGTCGAAGCGCTCGAAATTCGCTTCCGACTCGGCACGCAGCGCACGCTGCTCTTCGATCTGTGCGCCGATTTCCTCGAGTTCCTCGCGAATCTGCGTGCTGCGCTGCGTATAGCGTTCGTGCGCCTGCGCGAGCTTCAGCACGTCCATCTGCAGCGCATGCACGCGCTGCGTCGCACGCTCGGCCTGCGCGCGCACGTCGCCGAGCGCCTGCGTGGCCTGCGTGTGCGCGGCTTCCGCACGCACGGCAGCCGTGCGCGCCTCGTCGGCGAGCAGCGCCTGCGCACGCACCTGGCGCGCCAGGTTTTCGATTTCCTGCTGGCGGGCCAGCATCCCGGCCTGCTCCGAATCGGCGGCGTACAACTGCACGCCGACGCGCGTGACGATATGGCCGGCCTTGACGACAAACGCGCCGCCTGCCGGCAACTGCGCGCGCGTCGCGAGCGCCTGCGCGACGTCGTCGGCGACATAGACGTTGCCGAGCCAGTCGTTCAGCACCGCGCGGATGCCCGCGTCGTCGATGCGCACGAGCGACAGCACCGGCCGCAACCCGGCCACCGCCGCGGGCGGCTCGCCGGCCGCGGGCGGCGCGTAGAACGCGAGCTTCGCGGGCGGCGCATCGGTCGCGAACGCCTTCACCCAGTCGAGATTCGATACTTCGAGCGCGGCGAGACGCTCGCGCAGCACGGCCTCGAGCGCCGCTTCCCAGCCGGCCTCGACGTGCAGCTTCTTCCACAGACGCGGCAGCGCGCCGAGTTCGTGCTTGTCGAGCCACGGCTGGATCTTGCCTTCGGTCTGCACGTTCTCCTGCAGCTGCTTGAGCGCGGCGAGCCGCGCCTCGAGCTGGTGAATCTGCGCGCTCTCGGCCTGCACGCGCTCCTGCGCGGCACGGCGCTCGCCGTCGAGGCGCGGCAGCGCCTCCTGCGCATCGCTCAGACGTGCCTGCGCTTGCGCGAGGATCTCTTCCTGCTCGGCAAGCTGCATGCGCAACTCCTCGAGCTGCGCTTCATCGGGCGCATCCAGCCCGCCCGCTTCGCTCTTCAGGCGCTCGTGGCGCTGCTGAAGCTGCTGGAGCTGCTGGTCGGCGTTGCGCTGGTGCGCGGCTTCGAGCTTCAGCGACTGCTCGGTCTGCGCGATCCGCGCGCGCTCGTCGTTGAGTTGCGCCTGCGCGTCGCGCCACTTCGCTTCGAGCGCCGGCAGCGCATCGTGCTTCGCGGCCGCGTTGTCTTCGGCGAGCGCGGCCTTCTCGTCGGCCATCGCGCGCGCCTCTTCGGCTTCCTCGAGTTCGTCCTGCGACTTCTCGGCCTGCGCGCGCCACTGCTCGCGCTGCGCGTTCAGCGCGGCGATCTGCGCCTGCACGCGATTGCGCGATTCGACGATGAACTTGATCTCGGCTTCGAGGCGGCTCACCTCGGCGTTCGCTTCGTAGAGCGCGCCCTGCGCGCCCTGCATCGCGTCGCTCGCCGAGTAGTGCGCGACGCGCAGCGTCTCGAGCTGCGCCTCGACTTCGCGCAGCTTCGCCGTCTGCGCTTCGAGGTCGATCTGCGCCTGTTCGATCGCGCGCTGCTGCTTCTGCTGCTCGCCGGCGGCCTCGTTCTTGCGCAGCAACCACAGCAGGCGCTGCTTCTCCTCGCCGTCGGCGACGAGTTCCTTGTACTTGGTCGCGACCACCGCCTGCGCCTCGAGCTTCTCGAGGTTCGCGCCGAGTTCGCGCACGATGTCCTCGACGCGCGTCAGGTTCTCGCGCGTATCGTGCAGGCGGTTCTCGGTTTCGCGGCGGCGTTCCTTGTACTTCGACACGCCGGCGGCTTCCTCGAGGAACACGCGCAGCTCTTCCGGCTTCGCCTCGATGATCCGCGCGATCATGCCCTGCCCGATGATCGCGTACGCACGCGGCCCGAGGCCCGTGCCGAGGAAGATGTCCTGGATGTCGCGGCGGCGCGCCGGCAGGTTGTTGATGTAGTAGCTCGACGTGCCGTCGCGCGTCAGCACGCGCTTGACGGCGATCTCGCCGTACTGGCCCCACTGCCCGGCCGCGCGGCCGTCGGAGTTGTCGAAGATCAGTTCGACGCTGGCCCGGCTGCCGGGCTTGCGGGCGGTCGAACCGTTGAAGATCACGTCCTGCATCGATTCGCCGCGCAGCTCGGACGCGCGCGACTCGCCGAGCACCCAGCGCACGGCATCGATGATGTTGGACTTGCCGCATCCGTTCGGGCCGACCACGCCGACGAGCTGGCCCGGAACCTGGAAATGCGTGGGATCGACGAAGGATTTGAAGCCAGCGAGTTTGATCGAGCTCAGACGCACGGCGGTATCGGATGTGAAGAAGGTGTGAAACGGACGGGGCCGCCCGGCGCGGGGCCGGAGAGCCCCTGCGCGCCACGCGCCCCGGAATTCAAAAACGGGGCCGCGCGCATCCAGCGTTGGGCCCCGCAAACGGCTTCCATCATACCATCGCGCGTGCGCCGTCCCGACCGTCGCCGGGTTTGTCCGGTGCCGGCGCGGCGCGATGGACCCGGCTCGACAGCAGCGTCGCCAGCACGATGCACGCGCCGCCCGCCCACTCGCGCGCGCTCGGCAGCTCGTTTGCGAACACCCACGCCGACAGCGCGGTGATCACGATCTCGAACAGCATGATGATCGACGCGCGGTTCGCCGGCACGCGCGCGAGGCCGTACTGGACGAGCAGGTTGTTCGACGCCATCGTCACGCCGATCGCCGCGACGATCAGCGCGGCCACGCCCAGCTGAGCGCTCGCCGGCACGGCCGGCAACCCTTCGAACAGCGACGCGATCGCGCCGAACACGGCCGCGCCGCCGAACAGCGTCGCGGTGCGCATTTCGGCGCGCATGTCGGGCAGCTCGCGGCTTGCCTTGATCACCAGCACGTTGCTCATCGCGAAGCTCAGCCCGGCCGCGAGACCCGCCCATTCGGCCGGGTTGGCCGGCAGCGGCAAGCCGAGCGCCGGCGACCACAGCATCAGCATCGCGCCGCCGATCGACAGCGCAGCCAGCCCTGCGCCCGCCCAGGTCAGCCGTTCGCGCAGCAGGAAGTGCGCGTAGATCGCGGTCCAGGCCGGCGTCAGGTAGAACAGCAGCATCACGCGCAACACCTCGCCGTGGATCGTGCCCCATACGAACCCGAGGTTCGTCACGCCGGCCGTCACCGCGATGCCCGGCAGCACCCAGTGCCAGCGCAGCGTCGCGATCGTGCGGTGCCGCGCGACGATCACGAACAGGAACGCGACGAGGCTCGTCAGCGCGCTCGCGAGCGTGCCCGTCACGCCGAGCGACGCGAGGATCCGCAGCGGATACCAGATCAGGCCCCATACCGACGCGCCGATCAGGATGGCCAGCGTCGGCAGGCTGCCGCGTACCGCGTTGTTCATTTGATTCGATACCCTTTATTCGACCGGCCCAGCCGCCGCGCCGGCAGGCCGTGACCGCATTTCGTCACGTTATAATCGTTCGCTGCGACCCGCGCGCCCGCCGCGCCCGTTCGCAGCCGCGCGGCGCGCCCGCCGCTTCTTTCGCTCCAACCGGCCGCGATGGCCGCTTCGCCCGTGAACCCTCGACTCGACTCGCTCCAGCCCTATCCCTTCGAAAAGCTGCGCGCCCTGTTCAAGGACGTGACGCCTTCCGGCGACCTCAAACCCATCAGCTTCGGCATCGGCGAGCCCAAACACGCGACGCCGGCGCTGATCCGCGACGCCGTGGTGGCCGCGCTCGACGGCCTCGCGTCGTACCCGGCCACGGCCGGCTCGGACGCGCTGCGCACGTCGATCGCGCGCTGGCTCGAGCGCCGCTACGGGCTGCCGGCGATCGATCCGGCCACGCAGGTGCTGCCGGTGTCGGGCTCGCGCGAGGCGCTGTTCTCGCTCGCGCAGACCGTGATCGACGCACGGCCGCGCGCGGACGGCAAGAAAGCGATCGTACTCTGTCCGAATCCGTTCTATCAAATTTACGAAGGCGCGGCCCTCCTGGCCGGTGCCGAACCCTATTTCGCGAACAGCGACCCGGCGCGCAACTTCGCGTGCGACTACGCGGCCGTGCCCGACGACGTGTGGGCGCGTACGCAGCTCCTGTACGTGTGCTCGCCCGGCAACCCGACGGGCGCCGTGCTGACGCTCGACGACTGGCGCGAGCTGTTCGCGCTGTCGGACCGCCACGGCTTCGTGATCGCGTCCGACGAGTGCTATTCGGAAATCTATTTCGACGAAGCGGCGCCGCCGCTCGGCGGCCTCGAGGCCGCGCACCGCCTCGGGCGCGGCTTCGAGCGGCTCGTGATGCTGTCGAGCCTGTCGAAGCGCTCGAACGTGCCGGGCATGCGCTCGGGCTTCGTCGCCGGCGACGCCGCGCTGCTGAAGCAATTCCTGCTGTACCGCACGTACCACGGCGCCGCGCTGTCGCCGGTCTGGCAGCACGCGAGCATCGCCGCGTGGAACGACGAGGCGCACGTGCGCGAGAACCGCGCGCTGTACGTGCAGAAGTTCGATACGGTCACGCCGATGCTCGCCGACGTGATCGACGTGAAACTGCCCGACGCCGCGTTCTACCTGTGGGCCAACGTCGCGCGCACCGGCCTGTCGGACACCGAGTTCGCCCGCCGCCTGTACGCCGACTATAATGTGACGGTTCTGCCCGGCTCGTATCTGGCGCGCGACGCGCACGGCACGAATCCGGGCCGCGATTTCATCCGGATCGCGCTCGTCGCGGGCACCCCCGAATGCGTCGAGGGCGCGCAACGCATCGTCGATTTCTGCCGCGCTCTCGCGCGGTAATCGTCCATCCCGATCAATTCCATCCATCTCCTGCGAAAACGAACATGTCGCAACAACTTCAGCAAATCATCGATACCGCCTGGGAAAACCGCGCCGAGCTGTCGCCGAAGGCCGCGCCCGCCGACGTCCGCGAAGCCGTCGCTCACGCGATCGAGCAGCTCGACAAGGGCGCCCTGCGCGTCGCCGAGAAAATCGACGGCAACTGGACCGTGCACCAGTGGCTGAAGAAGGCCGTGCTGCTGTCGTTCCGCCTGGAGGACAACGCGCCGATGCCGGCCGGCGGCTATTCGCAGTTCTACGACAAGGTGCCGTCGAAGTTCGCGAACTACACGGCCGAAGACTTCGCCGCGGGCGGCTTCCGTGTCGTGCCGCCGGCGATTGCGCGCCGCGGCTCGTTCATCGCGAAGAACGTCGTGCTGATGCCGTCGTACACCAACATCGGCGCCTACGTCGACGAAGGCACGATGGTCGACACGTGGGCCACCGTCGGTTCGTGCGCGCAGATCGGCAAGAACGTGCACCTGTCGGGCGGCGTCGGCATCGGCGGCGTGCTCGAGCCGCTGCAGGCGAACCCGGTCATCATCGAAGACAACTGCTTCATCGGCGCGCGCTCGGAAGTCGTCGAAGGCGTGATCGTCGAGGAAAACTCGGTGATCTCGATGGGTGTGTACCTCGGCCAGAGCACGAAGATCTACGATCGCGAGACGGGCGAAGTGAGCTACGGCCGCATCCCGGCCGGCTCGGTCGTCGTCGCCGGCAACCTGCCGTCGAAGGACGGCTCGCACAGCCTGTACTGCGCGGTGATCGTGAAGAAGGTCGACGCGAAGACGCGTGCGAAGGTCGGCCTGAACGAGCTGCTGCGAGGCGACTGATGGCGAAGCCGCACACCGTGGTCGTCTACGGCATTCCGAACTGCGACACCGTGAAGAAGGCCCGTGTGTGGCTCGACGATCACGGCGTCGAATTCGAGTTCCACGATTTCAAGAAGCTCGGGGTCAGCGCGCCGCTGATCGAAGACTGGCTGAAGGACGTGTCGCTCGACGCGCTCGTGAACAAGCGCGGCACCACGTGGCGCGGCCTGGACGACGCGATGAAGGCCGCCGCCGAAACGAAGACCGGCGCGGTCGCGCTGATGATCCACAAGCCGTCGGTCATCAAGCGCCCCGTGCTCGTCGTCAACGGCCGCGTGAAATCGCTCGGCTTCGCGGCCGATCAATACGCGGCGCTGTTTGCCGCATAGGGCCACCCGCGCGGCGCTCGCGGGCGCCGCCCGACGCCCTGTCGCTGCCGGCCACCGCGCCGGCATTTTTTATCGAAAGTGGTCCGAACCATGTCCGCCACCCTAGCCCTTACCGAACAACTGATCGCCCGTGCGTCCGTGACGCCCGACGACCAGCATTGCCAGCAGATCATGACCGAGCGCCTCGCGGCGCTCGGCTTCGAATGCGAGACCATCGCGTCGCACGGCGTGACCAACCTGTGGGCCGTCAAGCGCGGCGCCGACGGCCGCGACGGCAAGCTGCTCGCATTCGCGGGCCACACCGACGTCGTGCCGACCGGCCCGCTCGAACAGTGGACCTCGCCGCCGTTCATCCCCGCCCATCGCGACGGCAAGCTGTACGGCCGCGGCGCGGCCGACATGAAGACGTCGCTCGCGGCATTCGTCGTCGCATCCGAGGAATTCGTCGCGGCCCATCCCGGCCACCGCGGCGCGATCGCGTTCCTGATCACGAGCGACGAGGAAGGCCCGGCCACCGACGGCACCGTGAAGGTCGTCGAACTGCTGCAGGAGCGCGGCGAGCGGCTCGACTACTGCATCGTCGGCGAGCCGACGTCGAGCGCCGAGCTCGGCGACGTCGTCAAGAACGGCCGCCGCGGATCGATGTCCGGCGAACTCGTCGTCAAGGGCGTGCAAGGCCACATCGCGTATCCGCACCTCGCGAAGAACCCGATCCACCTGCTCGCACCGGCGCTCGCCGAGCTCGCGGCCGAACAGTGGGACGCAGGCAACGAATACTTCCCGCCGACCACCTGGCAGGTGTCGAACCTGCACGCCGGCACCGGCGCGACCAACGTGATCCCCGGCCACGCCGACTTGCTGTTCAACTTCCGCTTCTCGACCGCGAGCACGGTCGAGGGCCTGCAGGCCCGCGTGCACGCGATCCTCGACAAGCACGGCCTCGAATACACGCTGAAGTGGTCGGTGAGCGGCCTGCCGTTCCTCACGCCGCGCGGCGAACTCTCGGGCGCGCTGGAAAACGCGATCCGCGCCGAGACCGGCATCACGACCGAGCTGTCGACGACGGGCGGCACGTCGGACGGCCGCTTCATCGCGCGCATCTGCCCGCAGGTGATCGAGTTCGGCCCGCCGAACGGCAGCATCCACAAGATCGACGAGCATATCGAGGTGCGCTTCGTCGACCCGCTGAAGAACGTGTACCGACGCGTGCTCGAACAACTGATCGCCTGACGGAGCCTCGCATGACGACACCTTTCGCCACCATCCGCGACCTGCTGCGCTACGCGGTCACGCGCTTCTCGAAAGCGAAGCTCGCGTTCGGCCACGGCTCCGACAATGCGTACGACGAAGCGGCCTACCTCGTGCTGCATACGCTCGACCTGCCGCTCGACACGCTCGAGCCGTTCCTCGACGCGCGCCTGCTGCCCGACGAAATCGCGGCCGTGCTCGCGGTGATCGAACGACGCGCGACCGACCGCGTGCCGGCCGCCTACCTCACGCATGAAGCGTGGATGCACGGCCACCGCTTCTACGTCGACGAACGCGTGATCGTGCCGCGCTCGTTCATCGGCGAGCTGCTCGACGACGGGCTGCAGCCGTATGTCGCCGATCCCGAGCAGGTCGGCGCGGTGCTCGAACTGTGCACCGGCTCCGGCTGCCTCGCGATCCTCGCGGCGAGCGCGTTCCCGAACGCCGAGATCGACGCGGTCGACCTGTCGGACAAGGCGCTCGAAGTCGCGGAGATCAACGTGCGCGACTACGGTCTCGAAGACCGCATCGGGCTGCACCGCGGCGACCTCTATGCCCCGCTGCCCGCGTTCCGCACCGATCCCGACTCGCGCTACGACGTGATCCTGACGAATCCGCCGTACGTGAACGCCGCGTCGATGGCCGCGCTGCCGCCCGAATACCGGCACGAACCGGAGATGGCGCTCGCCGGCGGCGACGACGGGATGGACATCGTGCGGCGCATCGTCGTCGAAGCGCACCGCTGGCTGCATGACGACGGCGTGCTCGTCGTCGAGATCGGCAACGAGCGCGAGCACGTCGAAGCGGCGTTCGGCGGTCTCGAGCTCACGTGGCTGCCCACCAGCGCGGGCGACGACGCCGTGTTCCTGATCCAGGCGTCGGACCTGCCGCGCAAGGCCTGAGCGTTTCCGGCCCGCCCACCGTGCGGCGCACCGTTGCGCCGCACGGTTGGGTAAGATGCGCGGAGGCGGCCACCCGGCCGCACGACCTCCGGCATCCCCTCGGGAGTCCTTTACGCGCCCATGACCCTCGACTGGCTACATCTCGGCACCCTGATCCTGACCATCCACGTGCTCGGGATCGTCGCGGCGTGCCACGCAATCATGAACACGCGCACGTCGCAAGGCGCGATCGCGTGGGCCGTCTCGCTCACGGCCATGCCGTATCTGACGCTCGTTCCGTACCTGTTCCTCGGCCGCAGCAAATTCTCCGGCTACGTCGACGCTCGGCGCCACGAGCTGGACATGTTGCGCACGCACACACCGCGCGCGCCGTGGCGCACCACCGACGCGACCGACGGGCCGGCCGCCGACGCGCTCGGCCAGGCCGCCGTGCTCGCGCTCACGCGGCTCGGCGGCATGCCGTTCCTCGGCGGCAATTCGGTGCGCACGCTCGTGAACGGCGACGCGACGTTCTCGGCCATCCTGTCGGCGATCGACGCCGCGCGCGACTACGTGCTCGTCCAGTTCTTCATCGTGCGCGACGATGCGCTCGGCCGGATGCTGCGCGACTCGCTGCTCGCGCGCGCGGCCGCCGGCGTACGCTGCTGCCTGCTGTACGACAGCATCGGCAGCTTCGACCTGCCGCACGGCTATGTCGACGCATTGCGCCGGGGCGGCGTCGAGGTCCATCCGTTCGCGACCAACCGGAAATTCGTCAACCGCTTCCAGCTGAACTTCCGCAACCATCGCAAGATCGTCGTCGTCGACGGCAATCGCGCGTTCGTCGGCGGTCACAACGTCGGCGTCGAATATCTCGGCGCGAAGCCGCGCCTGTCGCCATGGCGCGACACCCACATCGAGATACGCGGCCCCGTGGTGGCGAGCATCCAGTACGTGTTCGCCGAAGACTGGCACTGGGCGACGCAGAAGCTGCCGCCCATCGCGCTGCCGCCGCCCGCGCAGCCCGGCGACGCCATGCATTGCCTCGCGGTGCCGATGGGGCCGGCCGACAAGCAGGAAACGGGCTCGCTGTTCTTCGTCGAATCGATCAATGCCGCGCGCGAGCGGGTCTGGATCACCACGCCGTACCTGGTTCCCGACGAAGCCGTGCTGTGCGCGCTGAAGCTCGCCGTGATGCGCGGCGTCGACGTACGCATCCTGATCCCGAGCCGGCGCGACCACTACGTCGTATTCGAAGCGTCGAAGCTTTACGCGCGCGACCTCGTCGATGCGGGCGTGAAGGTGTTCCGCTACCGGCCCGGCTTCCTGCACCAGAAGGTCGTGCTGATCGACCGCGTCGCGGCGGCGATCGGCAGCGCGAATCTCGACAACCGCTCGTTCCGCCTCAATTTCGAGGTCATGGTGCTGACCGTCGACCCGGCGTTCGCCGACGAGGTCGAAACGATGCTCGATGCCGACTTCGCGCTGGCGTACGAGGTCGATGCGGACGAATACCGGCAGTCGCCCGCCTGGCGGCGCATCGCGATGCACGTCGCGCGGCTGTTCGCGCCGATCCTGTAACGGCCCTGACGAGCGCCGCGCACGCTGCACCGGCGCGGCGCACGCCGCGCTGCGCCGTCACAGCAGCTTGTCGATGTCCGCGGCGATCTCATCGGGCTTGGTGGACGGCGCGTAGCGCTTGACGATGCGCCCTTCGCGGTCGATCAGGAATTTCGTGAAATTCCACTTGATCGCCTTGAGGCCGAGAATGCCGGGCGCCTCGTCGGTCAGGTAGCGATACAGCGGATGCGCATGGTCGCCCTTCACGTCGATCTTCGCGAACATCGGGAACGTGACGCCGTAGTTGCGCTCGCAGAACGCACCGATCTGCGCGGCGTCGCCCGGCTCCTGCTTGCCGAACTGGTTGCACGGGAAGCCGAGCACGAAGAAGCCGCGCGCCGCGTACTGGTCGTACAGCTTCTGCAGACCCGCGTACTGCGGCGTGAAACCGCACTCGCTCGCGGTATTGACGATCAGCAGCACCTTGCCGCGATACGCATCGAGCGAGACCGGCGCACCGGCGAGCGTCTCCGCGCTGAACGAATACAGGGTGGACATCGGGCACTCCTTATATGAAACCGGATCGACGTGGAGTCTAGGCGAAATTGCGCCGTTGCGGCATCGGCCGAGCGGCCGATGCCCGGCGCGACCGGCGCGCGGTCTAGAATAGCGGTTTTGGCCAGTCATTTCCGCCGTGATCCGTTTCAATCAGTTCAGCCTTGCGCGCGGCACCAAGCCGCTGTTCGAGTCGACCTCGTTCGTGCTCAATCCCGGCGAGAAAGCCGGCCTGATCGGCGCGAACGGCGCCGGCAAGTCGACGCTGTTTTCCGTCCTGCGCGGCGAGCTGCATTCCGACGGAGGCGATTTCTCGATGCCGCCGTCGTGGCGGATCGCCCACGTGTCGCAGGAAACGCCCGCGGTCGACCGCTCCGCGCTCGACTACACGCTCGACGGCGATGCCGCGCTGCGCGAGATCGAGGCCCGCATCGCCGCCGCTTCGGCCGCGCATGACGGCGCCGCCGAAGCCGACGCGCACGCGGCGTTCGCCGATGCCGACGGCTACACCGCGCCGGCCCGCGCCGAAGCGCTGCTGCTCGGCCTCGGCTTCACGCTCGCGCAAACGCGCGAATCCGTCGCGAGCTTCTCCGGCGGCTGGCGCATGCGGCTGAACCTCGCGCAGGCGCTGATGTGCCGCTCCGACCTGCTGCTGCTCGACGAACCGACGAACCACCTCGATCTCGATGCGATCGTGTGGCTCGAAGACTGGTTGCACCGCTACCCCGGCACACTCGTCGTGATCTCGCACGACCGCGAATTCCTCGATTCGATCTGCAACGTCACGCTGCATCTGGAAAACCGCCAGGTGAAGCGCTACGGCGGCAACTACTCGCAGTTCGAAGTGCTGCGCGCGCAGCAACTGGCGCTGCAGCAAAGCGCATACGAAAAGCAGCAGAAGACGATCGAGCACCTGCAGAGCTTCGTCGACCGCTTCAAGGCCAAGGCGACCAAGGCCAAGCAGGCGCAAAGCCGGATGAAGGCGCTCGAGAAGATGGAGTTGATCGCGCCCGCGCACATCGCGTCGCCGTTCACGTTCGAATTCCGCACGCCCGATGCCGCACCGAACCCGATGATGGTGATGGAGGACGTCCGTTGCGGCTACCGCGCCGACGACGGCGCGGACATCCCGATCGTCGAGCGCGTCGCGCTGTCGATCCAGAACGGCCAGCGCATCGGCCTGCTGGGCGCGAACGGCCAGGGCAAGTCGACGCTGATCAAGACACTGGCCGGCACGCTCGCGCCGCTGTCGGGGCACGTGCGCGACGGCAAGGGGCTGACGATCGGCTATTTCGCGCAGCACCAGCTCGAGACGCTGCGCGAAGACGATTCGCCGCTCGCGCACCTGGCGCGGCTCGCGCCCGACACGCGCGAGCAGGAATTGCGCGACTTCCTCGGCGGCTTCAATTTCTCGGGCGACATGGCGACCAGCCCGGTCGGGCCGTTCTCGGGCGGCGAAAAAGCACGCCTCGCGCTGGCGCTGATCATCTGGCAGAAGCCGAACCTGCTGCTGCTCGACGAACCGACGAACCACCTCGACCTCGAGACGCGCCACGCGCTGACGATGGCGCTCGCGCAGTTCGAAGGCACGCTGATCCTCGTGTCGCACGACCGTCACCTGCTGCGCGCGACGACCGACCAGTTCATGCTGGTCGCGAAGCACCGGCTGCAGCCGTTCGACGGCGACCTCGACGACTACCGCGACTGGCTGCTGCAGCATGCGGCCGAGCAGCGCGCGGCCGCGAAGGCCGACAGCGCGGCCGCCGCGGGCGCCGATCCGGGCGTCAACCGCAAGGATCAGAAGCGCCAGGCGGCCGAGGAACGCCAGCGGCTGTCGCAGTTGAAGAAGCCGCTGCAGACCCGCATCACGAAGCTCGAAAAGGAAATGGAAACGCTGCACGCCGAGAAGGCGCGCCTCGACGCGTTCGTCGCCGATCCGGCGAGCTACGAGGCCGCGCGCAAGACGGAGCTGACCGACGCGATCCGCAAGCTCGGCGAGGTCAACACGCGGCTCGAGACGGTCGAGGCCGACTGGCTCGCCGCGCAGGAAGAACTCGAGCAGATCGGCTGAACGCGGCCGCCGGGCCATCAGCCGACGATCGTGTCATCGGCGGCGCGGTGCGTCGGAGCGTCCATGCCCGACGAAACGGCCCGGCCGCGAAAACGACGAGGCCGGGCACCTGGCCCGGCCTCGTCGGTCACGGCTGCGTCGACATGGCCGCATCGGGCCGCCGCGTGATCCGTTCAGCGGCGCGGCAGCGTGTCGCGCGGCATCTGCTCGTCGTCGCCCATCAGGTATCGGCGCCCTTGGGTCGGCCGGCGAATCGCCGCGACGACTTCCGCTTCCGTCACATCCTCGGACACGACCTTGCGCGCCAAGCGGCCTTCTTCGTCGATCCATTCGACGATCCGGCATCCGCCGCCCCACGGCTGGCGAATCGGCTCCGATACGCGGCAGCCGCGCAGGTTGTAAAGGCGTCCGCCAGGCGCTTCCCCATACGATTTCAACATAGGTTCCCTTCGCATTGCGCGGTTCGACATTCCGGCAAAGGATAGGGAAAAGCAGTGTCCGGCGGGTTACAGCAGCCTACATATTCTTTACAGTGAATTACGCGACAGATCGTCCGGCGACGCCCGGCCCGCGCGCCGGATCGCTTATTCGAGATCGCGCACGCGGTCGATCGCCTGCTCGAGCCGCTCGACGGCCATCACGTTCAGCCCTTCGATCGCCTGTTTCGGCGCATTCGCCTTCGGAATCAGCGCGGACGTGAAGCCGAGCTTCGCCGCTTCGCGCAGCCGTTCCTGCCCGCGCGGAGACGGCCGGATCTCGCCCGCCAACCCCACTTCGCCGAACACGATCAGCCCTTTCGGCAGCGCCTTGTTGCGCATCGACGAGTGAATCGCGAGCAGCACCGCGAGGTCGGCGGCCGGTTCGGTGATCTTCACGCCGCCGACCGCATTCAGGAACACGTCCTGGTCGAAGCACGCGATGCCCGCGTGCCGGTGCAGCACCGCGAGCAGCATCGCGAGCCGGTTCTGCTCGAGGCCGACCGCGAGCCGGCGCGGGTTCGGCACGTGCGCCGTATCGACGAGCGCCTGGATTTCGACGAGCAGCGGGCGCGTGCCTTCCTGCGTGACGAGCACGCACGAACCGGGCACGACCTGCTCGTGCTGCGACAGGAACAGCGCGGACGGGTTGGCTACGCCGCGCAGCCCGCGCTCGGTCATCGCGAACACGCCGAGCTCGTTGACTGCGCCGAAGCGGTTCTTGAACGCACGCACGAGCCGGAACGACGAATGCGTGTCGCCCTCGAAATACAGCACCGTGTCGACGATGTGCTCGAGCACCCGCGGGCCGGCCAGGTTGCCCTCTTTCGTCACGTGCCCGACCATGATGATCGCGGTGCCCGACTGTTTCGCGATGCGCGTGAGCTGCGCCGCGCATTCGCGCACCTGCGCGACCGAGCCCGGCGCCGACGTGAGCGCGTCCGAATAGACGGTCTGGATCGAGTCGATGACGGCCACGTCCGGCCGCTCCGCATCGATCGCGGCCTGGATCTTCTCGAGCTGGATCTCGGCGAGCAGCTTCAGTTCGGCCGCCGGCGCGCCGCCGTCGAGCAGCGCGAGCCGTTGCGCGCGCAACGCGATCTGCGCGGCCGATTCCTCGCCGCTGATATAGAGCGCGCGCCGCTCGCTCGCGATATCCGCGAGCGACTGCAGCAGCAGCGTCGATTTGCCGATGCCCGGATCGCCGCCGATCAGCACGACGCCGCCGGGGACCAGCCCGCCGCCCAGCACGCGGTCGAATTCGCCGATGCCGGTCGAGAAGCGCGGCACGTCGGCAGCCTCGATGTCGACGAGACGCTGCACCGGCGCCCGCTTCGCGAGCGACTGGAAACGGTGCGCAGCCGGTGACTCGGCGACCGATTCGACGAGGGTGTTCCAGGCCTGGCACGACGGGCACTGGCCCTGCCACTTGGGGGTCTGTCCGCCGCACTCGCTGCAGACGTAAACGGTTTTCTGTTTGGCCACGCGCGACGCCCTTATTCCGCTCGCACCGGCACGCGCGCGGCGATCGCGCACATCAGCTCGTAGCCGATCGTGCCGCAATGGCGCGCGACGTCGTCGATCGGCAGCGCGTTGCCCCACAGCTCGACGCGCGCGCCGACGCCGGCCTGCGGGCACGGCGTCAGGTCGACGGTGATCATGTCCATCGAGACGCGACCGACGATCCGCGTGCGGATGCCGTCGACGATCACGGGCGTGCCTTCCGGCGCGACGCGCGGATAACCGTCCGCGTAGCCGCACGCGACGACGCCGATCCGCATCGGCGCCTGCGCGGAGAACGTCGAGCCATAGCCGATCGCCTGACCCTTCGCGATCGTCTGCACCGCGATCAGCTCGGATGCGAGCGTCATCGCGGGCTTCAACCCCGTGTCGGCGATATCGGACGACAACCCGGACGGCGACGCCCCGTACAGCACGATCCCCGGGCGCACCCAGTCGAAGTGCGTGTCCGGATGCCACAGCACGGCCGCCGAATTCGCGAGACTGCGCGCGCCGGCGATGTTTGCCGCGCCGCGCTCGAACGTCGCAAGCTGCTCGGCGACGCCGCGCTCGTTGTCCGCGTCCGAAAAATGGGTCATCAACGTGATCTGGCCGATGCCCGGGCACGCGCGCGCGCGCTCCCATGCGGCACGGTACTTCTCCGGCGCGTAACCGAGCCGGTTCATCCCGCTGTTCATCTTGAGCTGCACGTTGACGGGCTTCGACAGCCGCGCCGTCTCCAGCATCCGCATCTGCTCGTCGTTGTGGACGGTCGTCGTCAGGCTGTAGCGGTCGATCACGTCGATGTCGGTCGAGCGGAAGAAGCCTTCGAGCAGCAGGATCGGGCCGGCCCAGCCGAGCTCGCGCAGCTTCACGGCCTCGTCGAGGTCGAGCAGGCCGAAGCCGTCGGTGCCGCGCAGGCCCGGAAACGCGCGAGCGAGACCGTGGCCGTACGCATTGGCCTTGACGACCGCCCAGACCTTGGACGGGCCGGCAAAGCGGCGGACGACGGAGAGATTGTTCGCGAGAGCGGCGGTGTGGATGGTGGCGGAGATCGGGCGCGGCATGGGAAATTTACGTAAAGACGCTTGCGAATCATCAGCTTACCGCGCCTTTTGAGCACCGAAGCCGGCAATTTGCGGAACGATCGGGGAATCTTGCTAGTCCGAATTCGCGTATTTTCATGTTATAAAGCCGTGCGCACAACCCATTTCGAACGGAATAAGCCGATCGCATACCAGGCGGCCTACGCGGCCCTGCCGCAGCGACGAAAGCATCGCATCAGATGAAAAAAGGTTTTTACACCATCATGGCCGCGCAGTTTTTCTCGTCGCTGGCCGACAATGCGCTTCTCATCGCCGCCATCGCCCTGCTGAAAGACCTCCACGCCCCCAACTGGATGACACCGCTGCTGAAGCTGTTCTTCGTGTTGTCGTACGTGGTGTTGGCGGCGTATGTCGGTGCGTTCGCGGATTCGCGCCCGAAGGGCCGCGTGATGTTCATCACCAACTCGATCAAGGTGGTCGGCTGCATGATCATGCTGTTCGGCGCCCACCCGCTGATCGCATACGGGATCGTCGGCTTCGGCGCAGCGGCCTACTCGCCCGCCAAGTACGGGATTCTCACCGAGCTGCTGCCGGCCGACCGGCTGGTCGCCGCGAACGGCTGGATCGAAGGCACGACCGTCAGCTCGATCATCCTCGGCACCGTGCTCGGCGGCGCGCTGATCAGCCCGCACATCGCATCGCACGTGATCGCGCACACGCCCGCCTGGATCGGCACGCCCGCCGAAGCCGCGATGGCGATCATCATGGCGATCTACGTGGTCGCCGCGCTGTTCAACCTGCGCATTCCCGACACGGGCGCCCGCTATCCGAAGCAGGAACGCGGCCCGGTCAAGCTGCTCACCGATTTCGCCGACTGCTTCATGGTGCTCTGGCGCGACAAGCTCGGCCAGATTTCGCTCGCGGTCACCACGCTGTTCTGGGGGGCCGGCGCGACGCTGCAGTTCATCGTGCTGAAATGGGCCGAGGTGTCGCTCAACATGTCGCTGTCCGAAGGCGCGATCCTGCAGGCCGTGGTCGCGGTCGGCGTCGCGGGCGGCGCGATCGCCGCCGCCGCCCGGATTCCGCTGAAGAAGTCGCTGACCGTGCTGCCCGTCGGCATCGTCATGGGCATCGCGGTGATGCTGATGGCGTTCTACACGCGCGACCTGTTCCCGTCGCACTGGGCCGTGCACTTCGGCCACCTGCGCCTGCCGTTCTACCTGATCGTCGCCTACGTCTTCCTGATCGGCGTCGGCGCGCTGTCCGGCTACTTCGTCGTGCCGATGAACGCGCTGCTGCAGCATCGCGGCCACGTGCTGCTGTCGGCCGGCCATTCGATCGCGGTGCAGAACTTCAACGAGAACCTGTCGGTGCTCGTGATGCTGTGCCTGTATGCGGTGCTCGTGTGGCTCGACGTGCCGGTCGGCGTCGTGATCGTGCTGTTCGGCACGTTCGTCTGCCTGACGATGTGGCTCGTGATGCGCCGCCACCAGGCGAACCAGCGTCAGTTCGACTCGGTCGCGCTGATCGGCGAATCGCGGCACTGACGCTACACTCTCCGTTTTCGTCCGCCGGCGCCGGTCCTCGAACCGGCACGTTGCCCTCATGACGCACCCGATACCCAACATCCTGACGATCGCCGGCTCCGATTCGGGCGGCGGTGCAGGCATCCAGGCCGATCTCAAGACCTTCTCCGCGCTCGGCGCGTACGGCGCGAGCGTGATCACCGCGCTGACCGCGCAGAACACGCGCGGCGTGACGGGCGTGCATGCGCCGGACGCCGCCTTCGTGACCGCGCAGCTCGACGCGGTGTTCGACGACATCCGCATCGATGCGGTCAAGATCGGGATGCTCGCCAACGCGGCGATCGTGCACGCGGTGGCCGACGCGCTGCGCCGTTACGCGCCGCGCTTCGTCGTGCTCGACACGGTGATGATCTCGAAGAGCGCCCACGCGCTGCTCGCACCCGATGCCGTCGACGCGCTGCGCGACACGCTGCTGCCGCTCGCGACGATCGTCACGCCGAACCTGCCCGAAGCGGCCGCACTATTGAACGATGCGCCCGCGTCCACCGAAGACGGCATGGTCCGGCAAGGCCAGGCGTTGCTGCAAACGGGCGCGCGCGCCGTGTTGATGAAGGGCGGCCACCTGCCCGACGCGTCCGCGAGCCCCGACTGGCTCGTCGAAGCGACACGCACCGTGCGGCTCGAAGGCGCGCGCTTGCCGGTCGGCAACACGCACGGCACCGGCTGCACGCTGTCGTCGGCGATCGCCGCGCTGCTGCCGCAGCAGCCCGACCTGGAAAGCGCGGTACGCGACGCCAAGACCTACCTGACCGGCGCGATCGCCGCGAGCGGCCACCTCGACGTCGGCCACGGCGTCGGCCCGGTCCATCACTTCCATCGCTGGTGGTGAGCGCGGGCTGACGCGGCGTCAGCGATCCTGCGCCGCGAACGCCTGCGCGCGCGCCGGCCAGTCGTCGGGCACGACGAAACCGCGCGCCGTCTCGCGCCACGTGCCGTCGGCCCCATTTTCATGGATGCCGATCAGGTCGGGCGCCTGGCGCGCCGCCAGCACGGGCGGCAGTTCTAGTGCGCTCGCCAGCGGCTCGGGCTCGACACCCGCGCCGGCGGCGGCACGCCGCGGCGCCAGCCACGCCAGCCTCGGCAACGCGCTCCATGCCGCGCCGTCACGCTGCGCGGCCGCCCACGCCGGCCACTGCGCGTGCGTCAACCAGAACCCGCGCGGGTGATCCGGCGCGATTTCGGCGGATACCGGCGAGACCGGTGTGCCGTACGGATGGAACAGCCAACCCTTGATGAACATCTGCGCGTCGGACGGCGCGCCGTAGCCGAGCCGGGCAAAGCCGTCGTGTTCGCCGAGCCGCAACTGGTGATCGAGCAGCCGGCTGCGCTTGCGGTCGAACCGGTCGACGAGATTGGGGCCGACGAAGTCGGCAAGCGACGCGCCGTCGCTGACCGGCGCGCACAGATAGCACTTCACCGCGAGTTCCCAGTGCAGGCGCCGGCCATCCGGCGCGTCGACGAGAAAGTCGACTTCGCCGAGCGTGCGGCCGTTGCTGCGCAGCGGCAGATTGGCCGCGACGAGCCGCAGCGACGGCCCGTGCGTCAGAAAATACTCGAGCAGGCATTCGGCGTAGCGTCCGAGCCGGGTGGGCCGAAACCCGTCGAGCGCGCGATGCAGCGGCTCGGGCCGCGCATCGAGCGCGGCGAGCCACCCTTCGACGGCCGCTTGCCCGGCCGCATCCGGCCATGGGTGGGCGAGCGGTGCGCCCGGCACCGCGGTGAGCAGGCTCGGGCTGGCCAGCAGCCAGCCCAGGTCGCGCACCGCGACGTCATGCAGCGTATCGACGAACGCGCACGCCGCGCCGGTCGTCATTGCCCGGTCGGGCCGTTCGCGTCGGCGCCTTCCGCACGCCGGAACGTGTCGCGCGCGAGGCACAGGTCGGCCCACGCCTTGGACTTGTCCTGCAGGCTGCGCAACAGGTAGGCCGGGTGGTAAGTGACGATCACCGGCACGCCCTCGTACGCATGCACGCGGCCGCGCAGCGACGCGATGCTCGCGTCCGTCTTCAGCAGCGTCTGCGCGGCAAAACGGCCGAGCGCGACGATCAGCTTCGGCTTCACGAGCGCGACCTGGCGCTGCAGATAAGGCTCGCAGCTCGCGACCTCGTCCGGCTCCGGGTTGCGGTTGCCGGGCGGCCGGCACTTGATCACGTTCGCGATGTACACGTTGTCGCCGCGCTTGAGCGACAGCGACTGCAGCATGTTGTCGAGCAGCTTGCCGGCCTGGCCGACGAACGGCTCGCCCTGCTTGTCCTCGTTCTCGCCCGGCGCTTCGCCGATCAGCATCCAGTCCGCTTCGCGGTCGCCCACGCCGAACACGGTGTTGGTCCGCTTCTCGCACAGACGGCACAGCGTGCAGTCCGCCACGCGCGCGGCCAGCGCATCCCAGTCGAGCGCGGCGACCGGTGTGCCGGCGGGACGCGATTCGGCGGGCGGCACGCCATCGCCCTGCGGCGCCGCGTCGAACCATGCGAAATCGTCGTCCCCGGCGGGCGGCGCATCATCCTTCGGCGGCACCGTATCGGACAATGCGGCCGAATCGGACGGCACAGCCTGCGCGGGCGGGCGATCGCCATCGACGACACCGTGCGCCGGCGCCCGCGACTCGCGAGCCGGCAAGCCACCGGCAGCGCCACGCGCGACGGCCGCTGGCGCGTCGTCCTGCTCCGGCGCACGCGCCGCACGCGCCGGCCGATCGGCCGCGACGACGGAACCGACGTCGGCCGTCGCGGTTGGCGCGGTCGCCGCGACGGCAGGCGCATCGGCTGCCGCGCCCTCGCCCGCGCGTTGCCCGCGCCGTACCCAGATCTGCGCGAGGCCCAGTTCCTCGAGCGCCGCTTCAGCCCACGCCATGCGCATCCCCCTCGTCCTTGTTCAGCGTCAGACGCATCACGATCGCGTCCTCCCGGCTGCGATGCTTCGCCGGATAGTAGTTCTTGCGCCGGCCGATCGTCACGAAGCCGAAGCGCTCGTACAGACGGATCGCGCGCGGATTGGACGGCCGCACCTCGAGCAGCACGCCGTCGAGCCGCTCCGCGCGCGAAATGCGCACCGCCTCGCGCAGCAGCGCGAGGCCCGCGCCCGCATGTTGCGCGGCCGGCGCGACGCACAGGTTCAGCAAATGCATCTCGTCGATCACGGGCATCAGCACGCAATAGCCGACGAGCGACCCGGTCACGTGCCGCAGGCACACGCCCAGATAGCCGTTGCGCAACGAATCCTCGAAGTTGCCGCGGCTCCACGGGAATTCGTACGCGACGCGCTCGATCGCGACGACCTCGTCGAGATCGGCGTCCGTCATCGGCGCCAGATAGCGGTCGCTCAGCAGGACACCCGTCATCCGTTCGCTCCGCCCGTCTGCGCGGCCCGTGCCGCGATGCGCTCGGCCGTGGTCTGCGCGACCTTGTCGCGCACGTATTCGGGCGCGGCCTGGTCGGCCGGCACCGCACGCCCCGCGCGGAACGCACGCAGCGCGGCATGCGCGACCGCCAGCGCATGCGGCAGCGCGTCGCCGTCGATCGCGGCGGCCCGTGCGACGGCCGGCAATTGCGCGCCGAACGCCGCGGCCGCATTGCCGGCGAGGACGAACGGCGCGTCGGGTACGCCGACGGCACCCGGTGCGTCGAGCGACGCCGGATGCACCGTGCGCCAATCGCCGGCGCCGTCGTCCCACGCGAAATCCGCCCAGTAGGCTTCGTCCATCCGTGCGTCGAGCGCGGCGAGCACGCGGACCGTGCCGGGCGCGCGCAGCCGCGCGTGCTCGGCGCACGCGAGCAGCGTGCCGATCGGCACGACCGGCAGCCCGCTCCCGAATGCGAGGCCCTGGGTAATGCCGGTCGCGGTCCGCAGGCCCGTGAACGAGCCGGGGCCCGCGCCGAACGCGATCGCGTCGCAATCGGCGAGCGTCAGCCCGGATTCGGCGAAGAGTTCCTGGATCGCCGGCAGCACGCGCGTGCTCGACACGGCGCCCGTCGGCTCGTGACGGACCCAGGTTTGCGGGGTGGAAACGGCGTGATCGGCGGGGGCCGAGCGCAGCAGCGCGACCGAGCAGTATTCGGTCGACGTATCGATGGCGAGGAGCACTGTTTGCGTCATGGCCGACATTGTAATGCGCCGCCCCGCTCCCACGGGCGATCGGGTCCGATCTGTGCGCACGCGCGGCGCCGGCCGCGGTTTGGAAGGATCGCTCGACCCCGCGCGACGGCCCGCTTGTTAAGATCGGCCGATCTGAAACCCTTACGGAGACACCCGATGAGCGAACTCACCGCCCGATTCGACCAGGCCCAGATCGACGTCAAGCAACTGACGGAACGGCCGGGCAACCTGACCCTGCTGCGCCTGTACGCGCTCTTCAAGCAGGCGACCGACGGCGATGCGCACGGCGACAAGCCCGGCTTCACCGACATCGTCGGCAAATACAAATACGATGCGTGGGACGCACTGAAGGGCACGTCGCAGGATGCGGCGAAGCAGCAGTACATCGAACTCGTCGAATCGCTGAAAAACGGCACGGCGTCCTGACCGGATCGCCCGCGCCGCAATCGGCAATCAAATCAGTGGCGCAGCGCAGCAAATTTCTCTATAATGCGGCCTGCGTCACCTCCCGCGCTCGGCTCGCAAGCCGTTCCGGCCCGACGCCTCGTAGCGTTAAGCTCCAATCCGGTTTAGAACCTGTCCCCTCCTGCTTCGACCCTTGCGGTCGTCAACTAGGCTGGCGGTCCCGCTCCTGAAGCGCGCCGCACCCAAAACAGCTTCTAATGCCTCATCCGCCGACGGTTCGGCGGATTGCACCCGTTTCCCGATTTGCTCGCTGAATCCGACGACTTGGGTATGCGCGATTGGCGCCGACGTTTCACCCACTGTGTTTCAAGGATTGTTATGACTTCGAGCATCAACTCCAGCCCGCTCAACGCGATCGCCGACCAGGCGCTCGGTCTCGACGCCGCCGCACCGGCCGCAGTCGAACCGGCGTCGGACGAGCCGAGCTTCGCGTCGCTCGGGTTGTCGCCGGAGATCGTCTCCGCGCTGCAGGCCGCCGGCTACGTGAAGCCGACGCCGGTGCAGCAGCGCGCGATTCCGGCCGGCATCGCCGGCCGCGACCTGCTGGTGTCGAGCCCGACCGGTTCGGGCAAGACGGCCGCATTCATGCTGCCCGCGATCGAACGTTTCGCGCAGCTCCAGAAGACGCAGGCGCAGCAGCCGCGCGCGCCGCGCGAACCGAACCAGGGCGACCGCCGCGTGCGCCGCCCGCAACCCGTCGCGCGCCCGGGCCTGCTCGTGCTGACGCCGACCCGCGAACTCGCGATGCAGGTCACGACGGCCGCATCGACGTACGGCAAGCATCTGAAGCGCCTGCGCACGGTCAGCATCCTCGGCGGCGTCGCCTACGGCCAGCAGCTGATGCTGCTCGCGAAGAACCCGGAAATCCTGGTCGCCACGCCGGGCCGCCTGCTCGATCACCTCGAGCGCGGCCGCATCGACCTGTCGGAACTGAAGATGCTCGTGCTCGACGAAGCCGACCGCATGCTCGACATGGGCTTCATCGAAGACATCGAAACGATCGTCGCCGCCACGCCGGAATCGCGCCAGACGATGCTGTTCTCGGCCACGCTCGACGGCAAGATCGGTTCGCTGACGAGCCGCCTGTTGAAGGACCCCGAGCGCATCGAGATCCAGCAGCGCCTGGAATCGCGCGCGAACATCGCGCAGACCGTCCATTACGTCGACGACCGCGACCACAAGGATCGCCTGCTCGATCACCTGCTGCGCGACGACGCGCTCGACCAGGCGATCATCTTCACGGCGACCAAGATCGACGCCGACCAGCTCGCCGGTCGTCTGGCCGACGCGGGCTTCGAATCGGCCGCGCTGCACGGCGACCTGCCGCAAGGCGCGCGTAACCGCACGATCCGCGCGCTGCGCGAGCGCCGCGTGCGCGTGCTGGTGGCCACCGACGTCGCGGCCCGCGGCATTGACATCCCGGGCATCACGCACGTGTTCAACTACGACCTGCCGAAGTTCGCGGAAGACTACGTGCACCGTATCGGCCGTACCGGCCGCGCGGGCCGTTCGGGTATCGCGGTGAGCCTCGTGCATCATGCCGAGCAAGGCGCGCTCAAGCGCATCGAGCGCTTCGTGCGCTCGCCGCTGCCGGTCAACGTGATCGAAGGTTTCGAGCCGCGCAAGGCGCCCCCGCGCAACGGCGGCAACGGCGGCCGCGGCCGTCCGGGCGGCGGCAACGGCGGTCGTCGCTTCGGCGGCAAGCCGGGCGGCGGTTATGGCGGCAACGGCAACGGCCGCAGCTACGGCGGCGGCAATGGCGGCGGCTGGAGCGGCAAGCCGGGCGGCAGCCGCGACGGCGGCCCGCGTCGCGACGGTCAGCGCAACGGCGGCCCGCGCCGCGGCAATTCGGCCTCGTAAGACAGGTACCCACGGGCGGCCGGCGGCCGCCCTGCGGATCGGCCACCCGGCCGTCCAGCCAACCGGCGCATCCGCGCCGGTTTTTTTGTCTCGCCGTCAATTTCACGATGCGGAAAATTTTTTTGCGTCGTAAAAAATCATGCTGCAAGGCACAAGTCGCACGATTGCGGGATAGGAAAACGCATTTCTTATCTCGAAATCAACTTGGCAAGCCATTGATTCAAAACAACTAAAAAATTCCTCGCTTGCCGAGACAGCCCCTGTTTCGCTCCCGCCGATTTGCCTAGACTCTTATACAAGACTTCGCGAAACGGAATGCACCGCTTCCCCGCTTCGCGAACGGCATCACCACCGTCAGATTCGGCCCGTCACGCCTACACCGCATCAAGGAGCTCATCATGTCGCGTCAGCAACAGGCACAGGAACTGCAGCAGCAATGGGAAACCGATCCGCGCTGGAAAGGCATCAAGCGCAGCTACTTGGCTGAGGACGTCGTCCGCCTGCGCGGCTCGATCCCGATCGAGCACACGCTGGCCAAGCGCGGCGCGGAAAAACTGTGGAGCCTCATCAACAACGAGCCGTTCGTCAACGCACTCGGCGCGCTGACCGGCAACCAGGCGATGCAGCAGGTGAAGGCGGGCCTGAAAGCCATCTACCTGTCCGGCTGGCAAGTGGCCGGCGACGCGAACGTCGCGGGCGAAATGTACCCGGACCAGTCGCTGTACCCGGCAAACTCGGTGCCGCTCGTCGTGAAGCGCATCAACAACACGCTGACGCGCGCCGACCAGATCCAATGGTCGGAAGGCAAGAACCCGGGCGACGAAGGCTACGTCGATTTCTTCGCGCCGATCGTCGCCGATGCGGAAGCCGGTTTCGGCGGCGTGCTCAATGCGTTCGAACTGATGAAGGCGATGATCGAGGCCGGCGCATCGGGCGTCCACTTCGAGGATCAGCTCGCGTCGGTGAAGAAGTGCGGCCACATGGGCGGCAAGGTGCTCGTGCCGACGCGCGAAGCCGTCGCGAAGCTGTCGGCCGCGCGTCTCGCGGCCGACGTGATGGGCACGCCGACCGTGCTGGTGGCCCGCACCGACGCGGAAGCAGCCGACCTGATCACGTCCGACATCGACGACAACGACAAGCCGTTCCTGACGGGCGAGCGCACGGTGGAAGGCTTCTTCCGCACGAAGCCGGGCCTCGAACAGGCAATCTCGCGCGGCCTCGCATATGCACCGTACGCGGACCTGATCTGGTGCGAAACGGGCAAGCCCGATCTCGAGTACGCGAAGAAGTTCGCGGAAGCGATCCACAAGCAGTTCCCGGGCAAGCTGCTGTCGTACAACTGCTCGCCGTCGTTCAACTGGAAGAAGAACCTCGACGACGCGACGATCGCGAAGTTCCAGAAGGAGCTCGGCGCGATGGGCTACAAGTTCCAGTTCATCACGCTGGCCGGCTTCCATGCGCTGAACTACTCGATGTTCAACCTCGCGCACGGCTACGCCCGCACGCAGATGAGCGCGTTCGTCGAACTGCAGCAGGCGGAGTTCGCGGCAGCCGACAAGGGCTTCACGGCCGTCAAGCACCAGCGCGAGGTCGGCACCGGCTACTTCGACGCGGTGACGCAGACGGTCGAACGCGAAGCGTCGACGACCGCGCTGCATGGGTCGACCGAGGACGAACAGTTCTTCGACGGCAAGAAGGTCGCATAACACGCGCGGGCGTGACGCCGATGCCGCCGCGTCTCGCGACGCCGCGGCATCGGCCACCGGACAACAATCAGGGAGGAGACGGCAGGCGCGCGAGTCCCATTGCGCGACCGGCCGCGCGGCCTGCGGGCCGCCAGCAACGATGCGCGCCGGCTTCGTCCGGCGCGCCCTTTTTTCGGCGGTGCAGCCGGCCCGGCCACGGCCGGCGCCGCCCTACCGATAGACGATCACCGGAATTTTCGTATGGGTCAGCACGCGCTGCGTCTCGCTGCCGATCAGCAGGCTGCCGAGCCCGCGGCGTCCGTGGGACGCCATGAAGATCACGTCGCAGCCGCCGCGCTCGGCCGCCTCGATGATGCCGAGATACGGCGACGGATGCACGCTCGTCCACGTGTCGCACGCGACCCCGGCCGCCTTCGCGGCCGCTTCCACCTCCTCGAGATGCGCACGCGCCTCGCGCTCGCTGCGCGCGCGGAAATCGGCGGGCGGCTCGATGATCACTTCGGAAAACGGCGAGTACGGGTATTGCGGCAGGCACGCGTAGGCCGTCACGCGCGCGCCGACCGCACGCGCCAGGTCGATCGCACCGTCGATCGCCTTCTTCGACAGTTCGGAACCGTCGGTTGGAACGAGGATGTGCCGGAACATCGCGCCCTCCTTCGTCAATCGCACGCGCGCCGCGGCGCCAGCCGAGCCGGCCGCGACACGGCGCGCATGCCTCTTCCGATTGTAGTGTGCGAAATCGCGCTCACTGCATCGCCAGCGGGTTCGCCCTCATATCGGAAACGCGCGGGCGGGTGTCGCCTACTCGCCCCAATAGCCGGGCCGCTCGTACGTGTGCTTCAGGTAATCGAGAAACAGGCGCACCCGCAGCGGCAGATGCCGGCGCTGCGGAAACACCGCATGGATGCCGATCGGCGGCGCGGCGAATGCGTCGAGCACGCTGACGAGCCGGCCGGCCGCGATGTCCTCGCCGACTTCCCACCACGAGCGCCACGCGAGCCCGTGGCCTGCGAGGCACCACTCGTGCAGCACCGCGCCGTCCGAGCACTCCATCGTGCCGTTCACGCGGATCGACACGACCTTGCCGTCCTCCTGGAACGACCAGCCGCGCTGCTGGTTCGCATTCGCCGCGAGCGCGAGGCAGTTGTGGCGAGCGAGTTCCGCGAGCGTGGCGGGCGTGCCGCGCCGCGCGAGATACGCGGGGGACGCGACGCACACGCGGCGGTTCTCGCCGAGTTTCAGCGACACCAGCGACGAATCGGGCAGCTCGC
This sequence comes from Burkholderia sp. MSMB1835, assembly GCF_001526365.1. Lineage (NCBI taxonomy): Bacteria > Pseudomonadati > Pseudomonadota > Betaproteobacteria > Burkholderiales > Burkholderiaceae > Burkholderia > Burkholderia sp. MSMB1835. Next base: position 3,172 of record NZ_LOYP01000025.1, on the reverse strand, counting down.
CGAGCCGCACCGCGCAATCGAAGCCCTCGTTGACGAGGTCGACCATCCGGTCGGACAGGTCGAGCGTGACCGACACGTCCGGGTGTCCGACGCTGAATTCGGGCACGAGCGGCGCGACATGGCGCCGGCCGAAGCCGGCCGGCGCGGAAATCCGCAGGTGGCCGCTCGCCTTGACGCCGCCGGCGGACACGCTCGCCTCCGCGTTCTGCATGTCGTTGATGATGCGCTGGCAGTCCTCCAGGAACGCCGAACCCTCGAACGTCAGCGTGAGCTTGCGCGTCGTGCGCACCAGAAGCTTCACGCCGAGCCGCTCCTCGAGCGCGTCGAGGCGGCGGCCGATGATCGCCGGCGCGACACCTTCCGCATGCGCGGCCGCCGACAGGCTGCCTTTCGCCGCGACCGCGGCGAACGTTTCGATCTGTTTGAACCGGTCCATGACTCTCGCGAGGGCGGCGTCGCCGCCCTTCAAATGGCTTGAGCCGCCAAGATTAGGTATGTGAAAGTAAAAGATCAAGTGATGATTAGCGTCTTTTTTAGCACCTTCGATCACGAATAGAATCGATCCGACCTCTGAAACTGGAGCGCAAGGCTATGTCGGCCACAACGACACTCTCCTCTCCCGACGCCATCCTCTTCGACGCATTCGGCACGTTGTTCGACGTGCGCGCCGTGCTGGCCGCGGCAGAGCAGATGTTTCCCGGTCACGGGGAGCGGCTGTCGCAGCTGTGGCGACGCAAGCAGATCGAATACTCGCAGTTGCGCACGCTCGCCGACCCGGCCGGCGCCCGCTATCGCCCGTTCCGGGACATCACGCTCGATGCGCTGCGGTTCGCCGCGCGCCGGCTCGGGCTCGCGCTGAACGGCGCGGCCGAGAAGCGGCTGATGGACGAATACGCGTGCCTGTCCACCTATCCCGACACGGTGCCCGCGCTGCGCAAGCTGCGCGCGCTCGAGCCGCGCCCGCCGCTCGCGATCCTGTCGAACGGCACCCCGCAAATGCTCGACATCGCGATCAAGAGCGCCGGCATGTCCGGGCTGTTCGATCGCGTGCTGTCGGCCGACACCGTGCGCGCGTACAAGCCGAGCCCGGCAGCCTACGCGCTCGGCACCGCCGCGTTCGGGCCTAACCCGCGCGACATCGTGTTCGTGTCGTCGAACGCATGGGACGTCGCCGGCGCCACCTGGTTCGGCTACACGACGTTCTGGCTCAACCGCACGGGCGCGCCCGCCGAGGAACTCGGCGCGCCGCCCGACGGCACGGGCACCGGCATGGCCGACCTGCTCGCCTTCCTCGCCACCCCGGCTCCGTCCGGCAGACCCGCAAACCGCACGCGCCCCGGCCCGGGTGCATGACGTTCGCCGCTGCCGCCTTCCCCCTTCACCGAAACCGCAACTGACCGACCAAGGAGATGAGACTCATGAGCACCCCGATCACGCTGCCGCAAGGCATGACGATCACCGGCGAAATCAAGCCGGGTTACGAAGCCATCCTGACGCCCGACGCGCTGGCACTCGTCGCGGCGCTGCACCGCACGTTCGAATCGCGCCGCCAGGCGCTGCTGCAGGCGCGCGTCGAGCGCACGAAACGCCTCGACGCGGGCGAGCGCCCGGACTTCCTGGCCGAGACGAAAGCGATTCGCGAAGGCGACTGGACGGTCGCGCCGCTGCCGGCCGACCTGCAATGCCGGCGGGTCGAGATCACGGGCCCCGTCGAGCGCAAGATGATCATCAACGCGCTGAACTCGGGCGCCGATTCGTACATGACGGACTTCGAGGATTCGAACGCGCCGAGCTGGACGAACCAGATCGACGGCCAGATCAACCTGAAGGACGCGGTGCGCCGCACGATCTCGCTCGAGCAGAACGGCAAGTCGTACAAGCTGAACGACAAGGTCGCGACGCTGATCGTGCGTCCGCGCGGCTGGCACCTCGACGAGAAGCACGTGACGGTCGACGGCCAGCGCGTGTCCGGCGGCATCTTCGATTTCGCGCTGTTCCTGTTCCACAACGCGAAGGAACTGATCGCGCGAGGCTCGGGCCCGTACTTCTACCTGCCGAAGATGGAAAGCCATCTCGAGGCGCGCCTGTGGAACGACATCTTCGTCGCCGCGCAGGAAGCGATCGGCGTGCCGCGCGGCACGATCCGCGCGACGGTGCTGATCGAGACGATCCTCGCCGCGTTCGAGATGGACGAGATCCTGTACGAACTGCGCGAACACAGCTCGGGCCTGAACGCCGGCCGCTGGGACTACATCTTCTCGGCGATCAAGAAGTTCAAGAACGATCGCGACTTCTGCCTGGCCGACCGTTCGAAGATCACGATGACGGTGCCGTTCATGCGTGCGTACGCGCTGCTGCTGCTGAAGACCTGCCACAAGCGCAACGCGCCGGCGATCGGCGGGATGAGCGCGCTGATCCCGATCAAGAACGATCCGGAAGCGAACGACAAGGCGATGGGCGGCGTGCGCTCGGACAAGCAGCGCGACGCGACCGACGGCTACGACGGCGGCTGGGTCGCGCACCCGGGCCTCGTGCCGATCGCGATGGAAGAGTTCGTCAAGGTGCTCGGCGACAAGCCGAACCAGATCGCGAAGCAGCGCGACGACGTGCAGGTCGAAGGCCGGAACCTGCTCGACTTCCAGCCGGAAGCGCCGATCACCGAAGCCGGCCTGCGCAACAACATCAACGTCGGGATCCACTACCTCGGCGCGTGGCTCGACGGCAACGGCTGCGTGCCGATCCACAACCTGATGGAAGACGCGGCCACGGCCGAGATTTCCCGCTCGCAGGTCTGGCAATGGATCCGCTCGCCGAAGGGCGTGCTCGACGACGGCCGCAAGGTCACGGCCGAGCTCGTGCGTGAATTCGCGAAAATCGAACTCGACAACGTGAAGCGCTCGGTCGGCGGCAACACGCAGCCGTACGAGCGCGCGGCGGCGATCTTCGAGCAGATGTCGACGTCGGAAGGCTTCACCGAATTCCTGACGCTGCCGCTGTACGAGGAAATCTGACGACGCCGCCGTTGCGTCGCCGGCCGGCCACGCCGTGCCGGCGGTCGCATGCGACGGCGGCACGAAAAAAGCGCCCCGCGGGGCTAATGCCGTTCAGTTAAGCGACTGAACGGCATTTTTGTTTGCGCCAACTTGTTGTAAACGGGGCGTGGCGATGTTAA
>NZ_LOYP01000024.1:0-594 GCF_001526365.1 Burkholderia sp. MSMB1835 | reverse complement strand
CCGCGGCTTCAACAAGACGCAGGGCGAGCTGCTCGTGCTCGACGACGCGAACCTGTCGCTGCGCGAAGGCGAGATCGTCGGCCTGCTCGGCCGATCGGGCTCGGGCAAGTCGACGCTGCTGCGCATCATCGCCGGCCTGATCGAGCCGACTGGCGGCGAAGTGACCTATCTCGGCAAACCGCTGCGCGGCCCGGCCGAGGGCGTCGCGATGGTGTTCCAGACCTTCGCGCTGTTCCCGTGGCTCACCGTGCTGCAGAACGTGGAAGCCGGGCTCGAGGCGCTCGGCGTCGGCGCGCGCGAGCGGCGCGAACGCGCGCTGGCCGCGATCGACCTGATCGGCCTCGACGGCTTCGAGAACGCGTATCCGCGCGAGCTGTCGGGCGGGATGCGCCAGCGCGTCGGGTTTGCGCGCGCGCTCGTCGTCGATCCGACCATCCTGCTGATGGACGAGCCGTTCTCCGCGCTCGACGTGCTGACCGCCGAAACGCTGCGTACCGACCTGCTCGATCTGTGGACGCAGGGCCGCATGCCGATCAAGTCGGTGCTGATCGTCACGCACAACATCGAGGAAGCGGTGTTCATGTGCGACCGGAT
>NZ_LOYP01000023.1:0-1466 GCF_001526365.1 Burkholderia sp. MSMB1835 | reverse complement strand
TGCACGATGGCGCCGCATTACAAGCGGCCCGACGCGCCCGTCGCGCAGGCGTACCCGGCCGGCGGCGTCTACGCGACGCAGCCGGGCGCGGCCGGCGCGCGCAGCGCGAACGGCCAGGCGGCGACCGCCATCGGCTGGCGCGAGTTCTTCGTCGATCCGCGCCTGCAGCGGCTGATCGAGATCGCGCTGAAAAACAACCGCGACCTGCGCGTGTCGGTGCTGAACATCGAGGCGGCGCGCGCGCAGTACCAGATCACGCGCGCGGGGCTGTTCCCGACGCTCGATGGTACGGGCACGGGCAACATCCAGCGTTATCCGGCCGGTGTGTCGCAGACGGGCCAGCCGCTGATCTCGCGCGTCTACAACGTCGGGCTGTCGGCGTCGTGGGAACTCGACCTGTTCGGACGCGTGCAGAGCCTGAAGGATCAGGCACTCGCGCAGTACCTGTCGACGTCGTACGCGCGGCAGGCGTCGGAGATCTCGCTGGTGTCGCAGGTGGCGGATCAATACCTGACGCTGCTGTCGACCGACGATCTGCTGAAGGTCACGGAAGACACGCTGAAGACCGCGCAGGCGTCGTACGACCTGACCAAGCTGCAGTTCGACAACGGCACGGGCTCCGAGCTCGAGCTGCGTCAGGCGCAGACGGTGGTCGAGACGGCGCTCGCGAACCAGCAGGCGCAGGCACGTGCGCGCGCGCAGGCGCTGAACGCGCTGGTGCAGCTGATCGGCGAGCCGCTGCCGGACGATCTGCCGGCGGGCCTGCCGCTCGATGCGCAGAACCTGCTGACGGACGTGCCGGCCGGCCTGCCGTCGGATCTGCTCACGCGCCGTCCGGACGTGATGCAGGCCGAGCAGACGCTGCTGGCCGCGAACGCGAACATCGGCGCGGCCCGCGCGGCGTTCTTCCCGAAGATCTCGCTGACGGCCGCGTTCGGCACCGCGAGCCCGACGCTGGGCGGCCTGTTCAAGGCCGGCACGGCGGCGTGGTCGTTCGCGCCGAACATCGCGCTGCCGATCTTCGAGGGCGGGCAGAACATCGCCAATCTCGATCTCGCGAACGTGCAGAAGCGCATCGAGATCGCGAACTACGAGAAGGCGATCCAGTCGGCATTCCGCGAAGTGTCGGACGGCCTGGCCGCACGCGGCACGTACGACCAGCAGATCGCGGCGCTCGAGCGCAACGAGCACGCGCAGCAGCGTCGCTTCGACCTGTCGGACCTGCGCTACAAGAACGGTGTGGACAGCTATCTGTCGGTGCTGACCGCGCAGACGGATCTGTACTCGGCGCAGCAGTCGCTGATCAGCGCGCGTCTGGCACGCTGGACGAACCTGGTCGATCTGTACCGCGCACTGGGCGGGGGCTGGATCCAGCGTGCAGGCGAAGCGCCGCGCGCGCCGGATGCGCCGGTCGATTACGACAAGGCGGCCGCGCCGGCGCCTGCGTCGGCAACGGCGACGAACGG
>NZ_LOYP01000022.1:0-36881 GCF_001526365.1 Burkholderia sp. MSMB1835 | reverse complement strand
AGCAGAGAAGCGAGATTATGAACCGTGTTTCGCAGCTCGTCAACAACTTTCTGCACTACATCGTTGCGACTGCGGGGTTCTCTTCGTGCGCCGTCGGGCTCGCTACTTCCGAACTCCAACAGCACCGCTTCCCTTCCTCCCGCGCCGTGTTTCCGTTGGCGCGAAAGAGGCGTGATTCTATGCATCCGCCCCCGTCCACGCAAGCCTTTTGTGAAGAAAGTTTGAAAAAGCCTCCGTGCGCTACCGCGCACGGAGGCTTTGGGTTCGACGAGCCGTAAATCGCAACGCGTGCCACCCTCCAAAGATATGACGAACACGTCTTCCGCCTGTATACAGGCGGACGCGGACCGCGCAAGGAAACTGGCGCGGTCGAGTATCATGCCGCGACCGAACCACGCACTCATATCGATGATGGACAGCACGACTCAACCCGGCGACACCGACCTTCGCGACGAATATGCCGCCCTGCGCGAACGCGCGATGCGACTGGAAGAACAGGTCCCGCCGCTTCTGCAACGCATCTCGGACATGCTGCCGCGCATCAGCGGCGAATCCGAACTGGCGGACGCGCATCGCGAGCGGCTCGTCGGCGCGCGCAATGCGGCGCTGGTCTCGATCGAAAATTATCAGCAGGCGATTCCATTCCTGCAGACGGCCGACTCGATCATCGAGCAACTGGACAAGGCGCCCGAGCGCGATGAAGACATCGAATGGCGGGAATCGCTGCTGCAACGCCTGGACGAGCTGATCGACGTCGCGGTCGTGATGATCGACGATGCGGACAGCTACTTCGAGCATGCGCAAGCCTGCGACCTGTCCAGCGTGCCGAAATCCATCCTCGAGGATTGAACGGGCTCCCCGAATCGCGCGGTGCACCGGCCTCCCGTCGTGCCCGCAGACAACCGCTAGCTGACAATCTTCGTCCCCGCGCCGGCCGCATCCTCCCCACCCGAAGCGGCCCTGCAACCGCCACCACGCGCAGAGCCGGACGTCGCTCCTACGGCGAATCCAGCGCGATCGTCTCGCTCATCATCGGCACGCGGATGTATCCGCCCACCGCATCGCCATACGCATGCGCGTTTCCGTCGATCACGTACTGCGCCGTCAACGCGCACAGGGTCGCGTCTCGCGCATCGACGGAGCGCAGCATCGATACGTCGATGCCCAGCCGCTCCAGCAATTGCCGGCGCTGATTGCGCTTCTGCTTCGCCGACGCCACGGCCTTGCCCAGCATCGCGCAGGTAATCGCATACGGATAGGTTTCGAAGCTCACGCGCCCGCCCGCGTAACGCGCGTCGGTCAGCAACGGATAAGCGTCCGCGAGCGCCCGGTAGACGCGCTCTCCCATGAACATCCAGTCGAAGAAGCCCGACGTGCTCGCGATGGCCTGCTCCCGCGACGGCGTCGGGAAACACGAGATCCGTTCACGCGCGAGCGCCTGTTCGGCCGCGCGGCGGCCGCTCCCCGCCCACCACAGGCTCGGCGCATCGACGCCAATGGCCACGACGTCATGGGCGAGACATAGTGAAGGCAGCGACTCGGGCGCGATCCGCGCTTCCCGGCAGGCGATCGTCGAGCCACGCAGGATCACGAGATCGCACAGCTTCCTGTCGCCGCCGACATCGACACCCGCCACGGCAGCCGGTTCTCGCGCGGCGGATCGGGCCGATCGCATGTGCGTGCCTCAGTCAGCCGGCCGTGCGGCGTACGCGGTGTCGAAGATCGCCTCGAGACCGGGATGGACGCCGCGCATCGGGTCGACGACCGACTTCGCCCAGTCGAAATACGCCTGCTTGCGTTCGAGCGGCCAGTCCGCAGGCGGATGCCGGGCGATGTCGCGCAGGTTGCAGATCTTGTCGGCCAGCTTCACGAGCTTCGCGCGCCGGCTGATGGTGGCCGCGTGCTCGACTTGCAGACGCTTGCGCTCGTCTTTCGGCAGCGACTTGTCGTCGGTGACTTCCATCACGATGTCCGCCACATCCTTGCCGAACAGCCGCAGCAACTCCTGCTCGGTCGTCTCCGTATCCTCGACCGTGTCGTGCAACACGGCCGCGACGATCACGCGTTCGTCCTCGACGCCAGCCTCGTTGGCCAGCACGTCGGCGAGCGCGATCGGATGATTGATGTACGGCGACGCCTCTTCGTCCTTGCGCCGTTGATTGCGATGCTTGTCCGCCGCGAACGCAATCGCGGCTACCAGCTTCTTCATATTCACCCCTCGTGTGGCCAGACCCGCGACCGCCGAACCGGCCGCGTGCGTTTCGGAACCGCTCATACTACCTGTACGCGATGACCGTTCCCGTGCGCCGGCAACCCAGCGTACCCCGTCGCGTCACGCGCCGCATCACGCGCCAGCCGGCGCGCGCTGCAACTCGACCACGTTGACCCGCGCGCCGAAGACGTCCTTCACGAGCGGCAGCAGGTGGTCGTGGTGCGTCAGAAACAGCACCTGGGTGCGCGTCGACAGATCGCGCAGCGCATCGAGCCCCGCCTTCGCGCGCGCGTCGTCGAAATTGATGAACAGGTCGTCGGCGACGAACGGCAGCGCCGTGCGGCTGCCGAGCTGCAACTCCAGCGCCGCGATCCGCAGCGCGAGAAACAACTGATCGCGCGTCCCTTCGCTCAGCCCCGCGACCTCGACCGACGTTCCCCTGGTACGCCGTGCATACAGCGCGGGCGGCGTCCGTTCGGTATCGACGGTCAGCTTCGCGAATTCGCCCAGCGTGAGTCCGGCGAAAATCTCGCCCGCGCGCCGCAGCATCGGCCCCTGCTTCTGGTCGCGGTAGCGATCCGTCGCCCACTTCAGCAAGCGGCTGGCCGTGGCTGCCTCCAGATACTGTTCGGCCGCGTCGCCCATCGCCGCCAGCGCCTCTTGCCGTTTCGACTCGGCAACGGCCGCGTTCGCCTGGCCGTCGATCGCGCCGAACGCCTGGTCGGCCACGACCTGCTGCTGCGCCAGCTCGTTCAGCCGCCTGCCGATATCGCCGAGCGACTGCTTCACCGCTTCGAGATGGGCCGGCACGTCGGCAATGTCCTGTTCCGCCACCTCGGCCTCGACGGCGGACCGGGAAAGCCCGTCTCCGTCTCGCACCAGCGCCTCGTGCGCGGCATCGACCGCCTGTCGAAGCTGGCGCTGACGATCCGAGCGCTCGGCCAGCGGCAGCGCCGCGTCGATCGACGCGACGCCGGCCAGTTGCAACAGCGGCTGGATGCGCGCATCGGCGCCGGCCACCGCGGCAGCCGCGTCCGCAACCTTGCCGTCGGCCTGCCGCACGGCCTCGTCGGCCCGCTCGATCGCACGCGCGATTTCCCGGGCGGCCGCGAGGCGCATCGTCAGCCGGCGCGCCACGTCCGGCCAGTCGCCGCTCGCCAGCCACTCCGGCGCGAGCGCTTCGGCGAGCCGCCGCGCGCCGGCCTCGAGCGCGGCCAGCTCCGCACGGATCGCGGCGATCCGGTTGCGCGGCGCCTCGGCATCGGCCAGTTCGGCCGTCACCGTATTCGCGAGCCCGAGCGCACTTTCCGCGGCGGCCAGCGTCGTCGCGCTCGCGGACAGTTTCGCGTCGGCCAGCGCGTCGTGCCATTGCGCTTGCCACGCGTCGTAAGCCGTTTGCGCATGGCCGGCCCGCGACTGTGCGATCGCGTATCCGCGTTCGGCTTCCCGCGCGCGATCGTCGAGGCTGTCCTTCCGTGCAGCCGCCTTCTCGGCCGACTGCACGAACGTCTCTGCAACGGCGACGAGCGCGGCCAGCCCGTCCGATTCGCCGCCCCGCGATACCGTCAGCAGCGCCGCACGCAGCGCGGCCTCGGCGCCGGCGCGGGCAGCGCGCATTGCATCGAGTTCGCGACGCTGACGATCGAGATCGGCCTGGGCGGCGAACACCGTGTCGCGCTTCGCGAGCCAGTCGCCCATCGCCGCCAGCGGCATGCCGGGCACCGCGGCCGCCGTCGCGAGCGCGGCCCAGGCGTCGCGATGTGCGGCGAGCTCGCGCTCGCGTTCGTCCAGCGCAGCCTGCCGGCGCGTCACGCCCGCACGCGCGGATTCGACCTGCTGACGCAAGGATTGCAGCGTCGCGGCGGCTTGGGTCGCGCCGAGTTGCGCATCGACGAGTTCGTCGGCGAGGCGAATCGCGTCGTCGAGCGCCGGTGCGCCCGTGGCGAGATCGACAGCGCCGTTGCGGATATCGCCCCACGCGCCATCGCGACGCGCACGCGCCGCCAGCACGTCGGCGGTCGTGACGACCTTGTGGTTCTCCGCGAAATGCTTCTCCTGCAGTTCGAGGCGTTCGAGCTCTTCGAGCGCACCGTCGCGCGCCTCGCGCGCGGCGGCGGCCGCACTGGCCCGCTCGCTGTCTTCCTTGAGCAACGCGCCGAGCCGCGCCGCCGACGGCACGTCGAGCGCACGCAGCGCATCGACCGGCATGCGCCACTGGCCGAGCGCGTCGAGCGCGCCGGACAGCGTGCGTTCGGCGGCCGCGATTTCGTGCGCCAGCGCGTGCTCGCGCGGGCCGCTGTTGCGAAAACCCTGCGCATCGGCCAGCGCCGCGCGCAACGCTTCCGGTACGTCGACGGTCGACAGGCGCGCCTGTTGTTCCCGGACCTGCGTCAGTTCGCGCGTGCGTTCGTCGAGCGATTCGCGCGCACCGGCCAGCGCCTGATGCAGTGCGCCATGTTCGCGCAGCAGGTTCGCGACGGTCTTCAGCGACAGCGCCGTCGGCAACGCGGCGCGCAGCGACGCTTCGTCCGTCGGCCAGCCGAGCTGCGCGGCCGCCGACGACGCGGCGGACAGATGCCGCTCGACGTCCGCGCCGAGCAACAGCAGATCCTGCGCGTGATTCATGCATGCACTGCGCAGCCGATCGAGCGCCTCGATATCGGCTTCGAGCGCCAGCGTGTCGGCATCCGCGACGATCGCCTCGCGCGCCTGCCGCTTCGCGAGCAGGTCGGCGCGCCGCTCCTCGAGCACCTTCTGCTCGGCCGCGAGATCGCCCTGCGCCTTCAGCAGATCCGCATACGCGGTCGGCGGCAATTCGACGACCGCGCCCAGTTCGGCCAGCGCCGCGTCCTTGACCGTCAGTTCCTTCAGGTACGGCGCGAGCCGTCGCACGCGTTCGAGCTTCGAGCGCAGCGCTTCGAGCCGGCGTTGCTCCGCACGCGCCTGTTCGATCTGCTGCTCGACCGCTTCGCGCGCGTCCTTGCGATCGACCCAGTCGCGCGTGCGCACCTGGACCGTCTTCAGCTCGGCCACGGCTTCGTTGAACGCCGTTTCGGCCAGCGCAAATGCGCTGCCGCTGCGACGCGGCGCCCACAATTCGAGCGCACGCGCGTCGAGTTCCTCGCGCACCGGCCCGAGGCTGCCGACGCCGGCCGCCGATTCGAACAGCACCTGACCGAGCTTGTCGGATGCGTCGAGAATGCTGCGACCGCCATCGACCAACCGCCCGTGATCGAGCCCGAACATCTGCTCGAAGAATTCGCGCGTCGCGCCGTCGAGGATCGCCGTCAGGTAGTCGTCGGGCAACTTGTCGTCGGCGGGCGTACGCAACGAACTGCGCCCGCGCGCACGGTGGAACGCGAGCTCGCCCGTGCCGCTCTCCAGCACGCCGCCGATCCGCAACTCGGGCGTGCTGTGCAGGAAATCGAGCGGCGTCTGCAGCTTCATGCCGAACAGCAACTCGGACACGGCCGTGCGGATCGTCGACTTGCCGGCCTCGTTCGGCCCGACGATCACATGAAAATCCTCGCGGGCCGACGGAAAACGGAGCGTCTCGTCGGTGAACTTGCCGTACTTGATCAGATCGAGCTGGCCAATGCGCATCGCTTACTCCCCCCTCGCCAGCCGCGCCAGCAACGCGGGTCCGACCTGCTCGACCAGCGCTGTCAGCTCACCCGCACGCGCCATCGTCAGCAACGGCACGTCCTCCTTCACATCGCTGCGGACCTTGCCGACGAACGGCTTCAGGTCGCGTTCGAGCAGCGCGAGGAAATCCGGATCGTGCGCGGCGTCGGCCAGGATCTGCTTCAGGTCCTCCAGCGCCTCGAGCGGTTCGCTTTCGCCCGGCTGCCGATCGGCGGCGGACGTCGCGAGCCGGACCTTCTCGAGCCACAGCCGCTCGTTGCCGATGATGCCGATCTGGTTCAGCACCTCCGCACGCAACTGCGGCGCGCGGCCGAAAAAGAGACCGTGCGCGGGCGTGCGCCCGGTGACGGTGACGCGCACCGCGCGCGGCACGTGGCCGTCGACGGTCAACAGCGCCTCCAGCGACTGACCGATCTTTCTCGACAGATCCGCAACCGACACGCAATCGGACGCATCGACCGACACGGCTTCCCAGCGCAGCACGTCGAGATACAGGCGCTCGACCTGCGTCTTGCCTTGCTCGACCGTCACGAGCACCGCGCCGCGCCGGCCCGTCTCGCGGATATGGCGCCCCTGCAGGTTGCCGGGAAACACGACGGTGGACGCGCCCGTCCATTGCTGGAATTCGTGCACGTGGCCGAGCGCCCAGTAGTCGTAGCCTTTCGCGTGCAGTTCGGCCAGCGTGCACGGCGCGTAGTTCGCATGCGCCGCATACCCTTCGAGCGCCGTGTGCAGCACGCCGATGTTGTAGTACCCGGGCACCGGGTCCGGATAGCCGATCGCGAGATTGTCGACGACCGCCTTGTCCTTGAAGCTCTGCCCGTGCAGCGCGACGTCGAATTCCGGCAGCCTGAAGGTTTCCGGCTTGCGGTGGCCGAACACGGTGACGTTGTCGGGCAGCGTCAGCTTCTTCGTCATCTCGCTTTCGGCATCGTGATTGCCGCCGAGCACGAACGCGCGGATGCCGGCCTTGCGCAGGCGGCCCATCTGCTGGCCGAAGAAGATGCCGGTGTTGTGATCCTTCCAGTCGCCGTCGTACAGGTCGCCTGCGATCACGAGGAACGCGACTTCCTCTTCGATCGCACGATCCACGAGTTGCCGCAGCGCCTCGCGCGACGCGTTGCGCAACTGCGCGGCCGGCGCGTCGGGATATGCGCTCAGGCCGTGCAACGGGCTGTCAAGGTGAATGTCTGCCGCGTGGATGAACTTCACGAAGGTTCCTCTGTTTCATGACGACCGGGCGACGCCGCTCGCGCGGCCCATGCCGTCGTGCGTCGTCCCGGTAGCCGCCGGGCTTGCCGCTGCACTTGCGACGCGCGTCGGACCGGATCATGCTGCCCACTGCAAGCGGGTCGGGATGGTACCTGAAAGCGGATGACGACATGCGTTCTCCGTCGGTGCGGATGGCAGGGCAACGCGCGATACCGATGCGAACCGACATTGTGCCGCAGCAGGCGTGCGTGACGGCGAAACGGAGCCGGCCGGCGTTGTCATCGCGACAGCCGGCTATCGGGAGCGCCGCTATTTAAGCACGACGTGCGGGCAATGGGTACGGGACGCCTCCCGATCCGGAGATCCGGACCGGAGTTCGCAAATCACCATTTCCACGATGTCGCGAGGCGTCGCATGGCGATCATGCTCGCGAGCCGCGACGTCATCGGAAAATAGCCGGACGCGGTCAATCCTTCCTGGCGCGGAGCGCGGCGGAGCGGCGCGCGCGAGGATCGCACAGCGTCCATGCGCGCTCGGGATCTCCGAAGCAGTGACGAAACGACAGGGACATGCTCGGCTCCCACGGAGACGGGCGGAGAACCGACAGGCTCGGGGACGAACCGGGCGACGCTGCGATGCGCAGCTCAGTAACCCGGATACTGCATCTGTAGTGCGACCCATGCGGCCGTGCGTTTGCCGAACTCGGACGAGATCGCATTCAGCGATGCATCGAGCGCATGCAACGGATAGCGCGTGATCGGTACGGACAACATCCGCGCAGGCGCATCGACGCCGGCCACGCGGTCCGGAACGATAGTCAATCCGCGCCGGGTGCGCACGGGCTCGCGATTCGCTGCAACCGTGTAGGCGGTGGAGCGGAACGTCGTGGAATAGGCGTCGGCCTCGAGCACGAGCGCAATTTCGTCGACACCCGACTCGATCGGGATACCGAAATCCTCGCGCGACCAGAACGACACGTAATTGGTTGCGATCGTCGCCATCGCCGACAATCCGAGTTTGAATCGGTCGCTCGCGATCTCGGACGACCATGCAGGCCGTCCGAGCCGCTCGGCGACCTGCAGTGCGCGTTCGTGTCCGGCGAGCGCCTCGACGAGCGCAAGCGATGCCGGAATCGTCGCGGTGACGCCGGTCGTCGTGACGACCTTGCCGTCGGCAACGTAACGCTTGCCGTCGACCCATCGCGTATCGGCAAACTTCTTGCGGAGATCGCTCATCGAGTACCAGTGCCCCGTCGCGCGACGGCCTTCCAGCAGCCCCGCGCGTGCAAGAACCCAGACGCCATCGCACACGCCGATGATCGTGGCGCCCTTCTTCGCCTGCTCGGCCACCCATGCAAGCAGCGCCGGATCGCTGTCGCGATGCACGGCCGGCACGATCACATAGTCCGCCCCCTGCGGCACGCGCTCGTCGAACCGAGCGGTGGTTTCGTCCGGAATGACGTTCATCGGCGCCGGGAACATCCGGATGGGGCCCGGTTTCGTCGCAAGTGCGACGAGATCCGCCGCGCCCGATTCGGCAACGATGCCATAGGGGACGACGTAATCGGTCAGCTCGGTATAGTCGTTTTCGCCGACGACGGCGACGATCGGGCGCGTGCGACCGAATCGCGGCTGATAGGCGGGCAGCCGGTCTGCGCGTGCCGCTGTAGGCGCCAGCGCTTCGCTTGCTGGCCCCGCATGAGCAATATTCGCGATACCCGACGCAAACGACGCGAGCAGCAACATCATCCAGTACAGCACGACTTTACGCATTGAAGCCTCTGCGTGAACGAAACTCACCCGGTAATCAGGCATGGCATCCGTGTCGGTCGTCACGACGCCGCCTCCGGGCGGCAACACGACGTTGAATGTCATGTCGCCGTCGCGCTGCGCGTCGCGGACCTTCAGCGTGATCGTCCGAAGAAGCCTGCCAAACGCCTCGCGCTGGTCGACTTGAACATTGACGTGCCTCGATCGGCGCCGACGCGTCCGATTGCAACGCAACCTCATCGCACATTGCCGATAGTGGTACGCGATCCGACTCTGCAAACGCGACAGTGCCCGTGCGGATATCGTGGGAGGCTGACGACACGCTCAATCACCGCGGATGCTTCGTGTCCTGCAGCGCATTAATCACGGAATCTTTTTCCGAATTTCAGACTTCACGTCAATAAAATGGAATCGACAATCAATTCACTTTTTTATTAAAAGACACGTCGATCATTTCGCCATTCGAATCGATTAAAAAGATCACATGATCGTCAACGCGAATCACAAGATAGCTCGCAACTGTCACTGATCATATAATCAACGTTTCGACAACGAAAATGCCGTGTTCCGCCTGCGATTCACCAGGCGCGGGCTGACGATTTCAGCAATTTCCACGGGATCCCCAACGCGACATAGCCTGCTTCTCAGGCGGCATTCATGGTCACGATAAAGCGCGCGTAGCCGACACACATCAAACAGTGTCACAGCCATTTGACGCCCTCTTCAATGCCAATGGCGCGACCGACAGAGAAAATACGAAACGCTCGTATTTATAAACCAACCTTCACTTTTCTTGCAAATACTTTATTTCGTTATTGCACGTTCATTTGCGACGATCGTCACCGGGTCATGAACGTGACATTCGAGGCCGCTAGCCGCTCGATAGCAGCACCCAGCGCAGATATTGCCTCGGTATCTCCGTCGTTCCATCTTCGCCGCCGCCAAGCCGGTCAGCTTGCCCCAGCCCGACTGTCATCCCCTTTCGTCATCCAGCTCAGGCCGCCAGTCTTGTTATTTTTGCAATCCTGATCAATATCGATACCTTGCCTTTCTCGACGTATCGCGCTCCCCAATAAAAAGCCCGGCCCGCATCGAAGCGGGCCGGGCCGTGACGGGATCCGTGCTGCTCGTTACAGCGCGCCGCCTTGCGCCGACGCCGAACCCTTCACGCCGACCGATGCGCCACCCTGCACCGAGTTCGTCGCGCCTTCGAGCGCCTCGCCGGCCTTCGCCTTCGCGCCGCCCGCGACGTCGCCCGCGGTCGACATCGCGCCTTGTGCATGGCTCTTCGCCGAGCCGGCGACGTGCTTCACGTGCGACTTCGTCGCGTGTACGACCGATGCCGCCGCATCCTTCGTCGCGCCGGCCGCCGAACCGACCGCCTGCGTCGCGCCGCCCACTGCCGTGCCGGCCGCCGAGCCCACGCCGCCGACCGTCTTGCCGACGCCGTTCAGCGCGCCGCCGACGACGTTGCCCCCGCCCGAACCCGAGCCTGCCGCATTCGCGCCCGCGCCAGCCTGCACGCCCACGCCGCCGCCGAGCAGCGGCGTCTGGACCTGGGCGCCGACGCCTGCGGAACCCTGGGCACCGGTCTGAGCCGTCTGTGCAAATGCAGCCGACGTCGCCATCGCCGTCAGAGCGGCACCCAGCAGAATCGTACGAATCTTGTTCATGGTCATTCTCCCCAAAGACGTTGTTGCTGCGGGCCGCCTTCGTGCGGCTTGTCGCATGCCTCGCCGCGACATGCGGCAGGTGGGGCTAATGTAGCGGCGCCGGCGCGCAAAACGATTGATTTGCGGGGACTGTTACTTCCGTTGCAAATGCTGACGATTGACTCACACTGTTTGACAATCGGGGACTTGCGGCGAGATGGGCGTCGTATTTGACAACGGACATGCGTGAACCGTGAGCCGGGGCGGCCCGCTGCCTCGCGACGGCGATTCGCCCAATCGACAGGTATCGGGGAAGGCGGCCAACGCAACGGCCGGCTGACGGGCCGGCCGCTTTTATCTGCATCCCGAAGGATGGGAGTTACCCGGCCGTCGATGCGGCCTCGTCATGAAGCACGGCCCCGGCCGCCGGCAAGCAGACCGGGGCCGTGCGCATGCCACCCGATTACGGCCGGAACGTATCGCCGAGCACGACGCCTTCGCGACGCGGATCGGTGCCGCCCTGCAACGCCGACGACTGGCCGACCGTCACGCGCATCACCGTGTTGACGCCGCTCGCCTGCGCGGATGTCGACACCTTGTGCCCGAGCGCGAGCAGCCCCGCGATCAGCGGATCGTTCGCGCCGTTGTTCGCCGTGTTGACGTTCGGATGCTCGCCGCCGATCGTGGTCGTCGGGCTGTTGCTCGCGCCGAAGTCGACGAGCCCCGCCGACTGCTGCGCGTCGAGTCCCCAGTCGAGCGCGCCGACCAGCGTCTTGACCACGTATTGCGGAATCGTGCCGCCGCCCGGGGAACCCGTCGCCATCACGAAGTCGCCGCGCGAGCCATCGGCGGCCTGCCCGAACACGATCGTCGGCGCCATCGAGCTGCGCGGCCGCTTGCCCGGCTGCAGCCGGTTGGCCACCGGATTGCCGGACGTGTCGAGCGGGTTCGCGGAAAAGTCGGTCAACTGGTTGTTCAGCAGGAAGCCGTTGGTCATGTGGAACGAGCCCATGCTCGACTCGACCGTCGTCGTCGCGCTCAGCACGTTGCCGTCGCCGTCCACGATCGTGAACTGGTTCGTGCCGTGCTCGATCAGCGTCGTGTCGACGCCGAGCGGCACCGCACCGAGATTGCCGGGCTGCGCGGTGCCCATGCTTTTGGTCGGGTCGATCAGCGCCGCGCGCGATTTCAGGTACGGCTTGTTCAGCAGCGTGTCCCACGTGCCGCCCGGCAGCGGCACGAAGTCGGTATCGGCCACGTACTTGTCGCGGTCGGCATAGGCGAGCCGTTCGGCCTCGGTGATGAGATGGACGCCCGCGACGGTCGGCTTGCCGCCTTCGAGATCGATCGCCGTCGGCTTCAGCGACTTCAGGTCGTAATTCTCGAGAATGCCGAGCGCCGATGCGACCGCGATGCCGCCCGACGACGGCGGCGGCATCCCGCAGACCCAGTAACTGCGATAAGTCGTGCACACCGGTTCGCGGCGCTTCGCCTGATAGGCGGCGAGATCCGCGACGGTCGTCTTGCCCGGCGTGAGCGTCGAGCCGTCCGCGCCCTTCGTCGTCGCGATCTTCGCGACGATGTCCTGCGCGATCTGCCCCGTGTACAGCGCGTTCGCGCCCGACTGCGCCATCAACGACAGCGTGCGCGCGTAGGCGGGATTCTTCAGTACGGTGCCGAGCGTCTTCGGCGAACCGTCGGCGTTCAGGAAATACGCGGCGGCTTCGGGGTCCCGCTTCAGGTTCGCGGCGTTCGCCGCGATCGCGTCGGCCAGCCGGCCGCCGATCGGGAACCCGTTGGTCGCCAGCGTGATCGCGTCGCCGAACAGGCTCTGCCACGGCAAGCGACCGTGATCCTGTTGCAGCGCCTCGATGAGCCGCGGCACGCCGATCGTGCCGATCGAACGGCCGCTCGCGCGCGCGTTCGGCAGCGGCGCCGAATGATCGGTGGCGTCATCGACATAGCGCAGGTAGTTCTCCGTCGCGGCGGCCGGCGCGGTTTCGCGGCCGTCGTATGCCTGCAGCGTCTTGCCGCGCGCATCGTAGTAGAGCAGCACGCCGCCCGACCCGAGGCCCGTCGCCTCGGGGACGGTCAGACCGAGCACGGCCTGCACGGCGACCGCCGCGTCGGCGGCCGTACCGCCCTTCTTCAGCACCGCGCAACCGGCCGCGCTCGCGTACGCGTTCGACGTGGCCACCAGGTAGGTTTTCGCATAGACGGGCTTCATTCCGGTGCGATAGCCCGACGATGCTTCCGGCAGCGACGGGTCGCCCGGCTGGTTCGAGCCCACCACGACCGTCGCGCCGTTATTGTCGACCGCGAGGCAGCTCGCATCGGTGGAAGGTGTCGTCGTGCGGGCGGCCTCGTTCTCGACGTCGCCGCCGCACGCGGTCAGCAGGGCAGCCGCGAGCAACGCGGACGCATACGGAAAAATCGCTGTTCTGTTCATGGTCTGCCGATGTTCTCGTCGGTCGTTGCGATGGACGTCCTGTCGCCAGCAACCCCCTCGGTGCACGGGCGACGCGTTCGATAGTCCCATGAACAAAATTTTTTCCGCAATAAGGAAATGACTTCACGCAACCGCATGTCGTGTGCGCGACGTCACCGAACCGGCATGCGGGTTGCCTGCTGCAGCGCATCGCATTCCGATAGGTCGTGCGGCTCGCATCGCGACCGTTACCTTGTCGCCCGGCGACGCGCGGCGGCCGGCCGCCCACGCGCGAACCCATGCTCCATCGCGTCGATCGCCTCGGAAAAGAACGAGAGAAACATCGTCATCGCGACCGTCGCGCTCGTGTCCGCCCGCTGGTAGATGCAACTGAACGAGCGCGCGCCCGCATCGGCCAGCGGCGTCCAGGCGAGCCGGCCGGCGGCCACGTCGTCCGCGACGTTTTCCGCGATCAGGAAACCGACGCCGGCCCCTGCGGCCACGAGGCGCCGCACCATCGATACCGAACCGGTTTCGACCAGCGGCCGCACGCTGCGCGGCTGCCGCGCATCGATCTGGTCGAACATCGCGCGCAGCTCCGTGTCGGGCGTCATCAGGATCAGAGGATGCGCGAAGCAGTCGCGCATCCGCACCTTGCCGCCCGTCGACGCCAACGGATGACCGGGCGCCGTGACGACACCCAGCGGCTGCGCGAACGCGCGCACCTCGACGACGCCCGCCGCGCTGCGCCGGCGCAGCGCATAACCGATGTCGACCTCGCCCGTCTCGACCCAGCGCACGATGCTCTCGCCGTTTCCCGAGCGCACGCTGTACGTGACGCCCGGGTAACGCTGCATCGCGGCGAGAATCGCGTCGGGCACGAGCCTTTCCGCCGTCGAGGCAGGCACCGCGAGATTCACGTGCCCGCGCCGCAGCGCGCGCAGATCCTCCACCTGCGTCAGCGCGTTGTCGAAATCGCGCTGGCCGCGCCGCACGGCCGCGATCACGATCTCGCCGGCGAGCGTCAACTGCATGCCGCGCGGCAGCCGGTCGAACAGCGGCACGCCGACCTGCGCTTCGAGATTGCGGATCTGCTGGTGGACCGCCGCGGCGGTCAGGTGCAGCGCATCGGCCGCCTTGCGAATCGAGCCGCGCCGCGCGACTTCGTCGAAACAGCGAAATGTCTGCGATATCGGGCGCATGAAGGTACCGTTAGATTTTTCCGAACAGGCCGTCAAGAATAATCCGATTTTACTGACCGGACGAATCGTCTAGATTCCGCTGCATTCCCGTATCCGATTCGAATGGAGATCGCCGTGACGACCGTCGACCAGATTACCCAGCGCCGCCGCGGCGTCGGCCTCATCGCCCACGACCCCGCGCTGTCCGCGGGCGGCTATACGCTCATCGCGCCGCAGACGGCCGACGGCAACGTCTATCTCGTCGGCATCGACGGCGAGGTCGCCCACCAGTGGAAGATGCCCGTGCGTCCCGGCCGCCACGCGGTCATCCTCGCGAACGGCAATCTCGGCTACAACGGCAATCATCCGCACTCCGAATCGCGCTACGCACCGTGGTCGATGTGGCACGGCGGCGATTTCTACGAGGTCACGCCGCAAGGCGACATCGTGTGGCGCTACGAGGATCCCGCGCATCACCACGACGCGCAGTGGCTGCCGAACGGCAACCTGCTGTACGCCGCGTGCGAACCGGTCGACGCGGCATTCGCGCGGCGCGTGCCGGGCGGCACCGCGCACGGCGACGACGAGGTGATGTACGCGGACGTGATCCGCGAAGTGAACCGCGCCGGCCGGATCGTCTGGGAATGGCATGCACGCGACCATCTGCGGCCGGAGGATTTTCCGATCGCGGCAGGGTTCGGCCGCTACCACTGGCCGCTCGTCAACGGTCTCGCGGTCGACGCGAACGGCCGCGTGCTGATGAGCCTGCGCACGACGTCGGGAATCGTCGGCGTGAACCGCGCAACCGGGCGCGTCGACCTGCGGATCGGGCCCGACGTCGTATCGCACCAGCATGCGCCGGTACCGCTGCCGAACGGCCACATCCTCGCGTTCGACAACGGCAATTTCCGCCACGGTGCGCACGTCGCGTTCTCGCGCGTCGTGGAAATCGATCCGGCGACGCAGCGGGTCGTGTGGTCGTATGCGGACGACGTCGTAAACCTGTTCTACACGCCGTTCATGGGCAACGCGCAACGCTTGCCGAACGGCAACACGCACATCACCGAATCGTCGACGGGCCGACTGTTCGAGGTTACGCCGGCCGGCGAGGTCGTCTGGGAATACGTGATCCCGTGGTTCGCCGAATACCCGGACGAAGCGGCGCGCAAGACCGGCCCCGGCCGGTTGAACAGCGTGTTCCAGACGTTCCGCTACAGCGCCGCGCAATTGCCCTGGCTACGGACCTGAGCTTCCGTTCACCGCCGGTTTCCGGCCATCGTCGCCGTTCGCTTCCGAGGGGCCTGCCGTGTCGCACGATCCGATCTCCCTGCCCGTCGATGCCCGGCTGCCCGCGTGGCAGCTCGCGCTGTTCGGGCTGCAGCACGTACTGTCGATGGCCGCGTCGCCGATCACCGCCGTGTTCCTGATCGCGAAAACGCTCGCGCTGCCGGCCGACCTGACGGTTCAGCTGATCGGCGCGACGTTCTTCGCGTGCGGTATCGGCACGCTCGTGCAATCGCTCGGTGCCGGCCCGATCGGTGCGCGCATGCCGTTCGTGATGGTGCCCGGCGGCGCACCGACGATGCTGTTCGCGGGCATCGCCGCGCAATCGGGCCTGCCGACCGCGGCCGGCGCGGCGCTGCTCGCCAGTGCGTTCTACTGGGTGCTGCTGCCCGTCTTCACGCGCTGCCTGCGGCTCTTTCCGCGCATCGTCGTCGGCGCGATGTTGTTGCTCGTATCGATCAACCTGATCCGGATCTACGCGACGATCGTCGTCGGCCAGCCCGGTTCGGCCGACTTCGCGCAGCCGCGCTCGCTCGGGCTCGCGCTGGCGACGATCGTCGCCACCGTCGTCGTCGCCGGCGCATTCCGCGGCACGGCCGGACGCCTCGCGGTGCTGATCGGGCTGATGGCCGGCGCGACGCTCGGCTGGGCGCTCGGCGCGATGCCGGCGCTCGGCGACGTATGGCACGGCCCGCTGTTCACGCATCCGGCGTGGCTGCCGTTCGGGATGCCGCGTTTCGACGTGCTGGCTGCGCTGCCGCTGCTGATTTTCACCGCGGTCTCGATGGCCGAGGCCACCGCGCAGACGGTCGCCGTCGGCGAAACGTGCGGCAAGGCGATCGCGCTCCGGCGCGACGTGCCGAAGACGATACGCGGCGATGCGCTCGCATCGCTGGCCGGCGCGCTGTTCGGCACGCCGCTGATCGTGACGAGCGCCGAGAACATCGGCGTCGTGCAGACGACCGGCGTACGCTCGCGCTACGTGACGGCGGCCGCCGGCGCGATCCTGCTCGTCATCGCGCTGTTCGCGCCGCTCGCGCGGCTCGCGTATGCGATTCCGGCCGCCGTCGTCGGCGGCACCGCGCTGGTCGTATTCGCGATGATCGGCGTGATGGGCATTCGGCTGCTCGCGAGCGTCGACCTGCACGCGCGCGCGAACCAGTACACGCTCGCGGCCGCCCTGGTGGTCGGCCTCGCGCCGATCCTGGTGCCGAACCTGTATCGCCATTTCGGCGCGCCCGTGCAGATCGTGCTCGGCAACGGCATGGCGGCCGGCACGCTCGCGGCCATCGCGACGCAACTGGCGTTCGCCGCGCTCGCGCGACTGGGCGGACAAGCACACGCGGCGGCAGCTGCGGCGCCTTCGCGCGACGCATGAAGGCAAGCGGCACGCTCACGCGGCGCGACGCTGCTGCTCGTGCTCGTCTACTGACGATGGACAACGACGGCGTCGACGACACGCGTGCCGCGCACCGACGCGCCGGCCGACCGGACATCGGGACGATTGCCGGCGTCACCGCGTCCGGCTATAAAGCGGGAATGGACACGGATCGCTGGATTCACGACCCCGTCGGCGCGTTTCGCGTCTGGCAGGAAACCGCCGCGACCGGCGCCGGCCACCGGCCGTTCGCGCCGCGTTCGGTCGTGCAGCATGTCGCGATGTTCGAGCGATTCCTGCGCCACCTGAGCGCACAGCGCGTATCGCTCGCCACGTTCGGGCCCGACCACGTCGCGGCCTTCCTCGCGGAACTCGACCGCACCTGCGCGCCCGGCACGTCGACACGCGTGCGCTATGCGAAGCTGATCGACCGACTGGGCCGGCATCTGGTCGACGCCGGTGTGCGGACGATTCATCCGGCCGGCCGATCGACGCGCGATCTCGCATGGCCGGACGGCGAGCCCGAGCCGTGCTACCTGCCGCCCGATGCCGACACGGCGCTGCAACGCCACGTACAGCCTCGCGCGGACGACACGCCGGCCGACTGCCGGAATCGCGCGATCGTCGCGCTGCTGCTCGCGAGCGGCATCACGTCGGCCGAAATTCGCGCAGCGACAGGCGACGCGCCCGATCTCGACGCGCGGCCGGCGGTGTTGTCGGTGCCGCGCGATCGCGCGCGGCCGGCGCGCCGGATCGAGCTCGCCGCGTTCGCGGTGGCGCCGCTCGCCGCATGGCGTGCGCGCTCGGCGCTGCGGCCGTCGGCGCTGCTGTTTCCCGCGCCGCGCGGGGGCGCAATGAACGACATGTTCCTGCTGCTCGTCGTGCGCGACGCGCTGAATGCGATCGGCTTTCATGCAGCGGACATGAGCCCGCGCGTGCTGCGCAATACGTATGCGCGCCGCCAGCTGCTCGCGGGCCACGCGCATGCCGACGTCACCGCGATGCTCGGTCTCGCCAGCATGCGAACGGTCACGCGGATTCGGCAAACGCTATCGCCCGATGCGGCCGCGGATCGCGCCGCCCACGAGCGTTGAGCGCGCGCCGCCGGCGCGGACCGTACGCCTGCCGGTTCGCTATTCGCCCGGCTTCGACTGGACCAGCCGCAGAATCCGCGTGTCGTACGGCGCTTGCATCACTTCCGCGACGCGGATGTCGGACGCGGCCGGATGCAGCGGATTCAACAGGAAGTTATGGGCATGCGGCACGACGACGCTCGGCACGCGCAGCAGCGCGCTCGGCTGCGTGTGCAGCCACTCGGTGCCGGCGCTGCGGGTCCAGTCGACGTTCGTTCGCCAGTCCGCCGGCGCATCGCCTTCGGCGATTTCGGCAACATCCACCGAATCGGGTACTTCGATACGCAGCAACTGGTATCCGCTCGGCAATTGCGCGACGGTGGCGATTTCGAAATGAACCAGCGTCTCGAGCAACGCGAGCGCCGGATGTTCGGCGAGATACACGACGGGCTGCCCGGCGAAATGCCAGCGCCCGCCGGCCCGCAATCCGCCGGTGCCTTTCAGATCGGCGTAATTGCTGATCCGCCACAGCGTCGTCAAGCGAAGTACCCCTCGTCGATCTGCGTGAGGGCCTCTTCGACGAGCCGCGCACCATGCTCGGTGCTCGCCATGTCGAGCGACGTGCGGCCGCCGAAGCGCTGGAGCCCGTTGCGCAGCCACGCCATCGCCTTGTCCTGGTCGCCGAACGTGGCCGCCGCCTGCGCGACGATCCGCGCGAGGCGGATCGCCTTGTCTGACTCTTCCGGCGACAGGCGTTCGTGCGCCTGGCGACGATGGCTCAGCGTGCGGCGCGGAATGATGAAGGCCAGTTCGTCCGATTTCAGCCCGCGCTCGGACAGTCGGTCGATCACCGACACGTCGACGCGCGCGCTCGCCAGCTCGGCCAGATCCGCGCCCGACCGGACGCGGATCGCGAGCAGCTGCTCGAGAATCGTGAATTCGGCCTGACGCGGATGAGCGACGCCCGAAGGATGAAAAGCGATGGTGCTCATGACCTGACCTCTCTGCGGCAATTTGCCCAATCATTATAGGCGTTTTGCCGAATGCTTGCGGGTGGTTGAGCGATGGGCTTGTCGATCGGGCTGCTGGACCCGTATTTGGGGATACGCGAATCGGAGATTCGCCTCGGTGATGGGGCCGAAAAATTCAGTATATAAAATTATCGACCACGATGACGCAAAGTTGTCACGTAACAATTTTCCAATGGTGCTACGCGAGTTGAAGGAGCCGCCTCTTTTCCCCAGCCCGATTGGTCGCGTCCCGCGCTAACACGTCGAACTCTGCCGATTACACGTCGACCGACTGCTCCAGCCAGCAGCCGGCCTCTCCCCTCGGATATCGGTGCAATTCATCCGACAACACCAATCCACCACAAAAAAGTGCATCACCCGCCGTACCGGCCCCTGTTCCTCGCACGCCAATATCCGCTCTCCAAACTCGTGTCGCCCGAATTCCTCGTCTCGATGCAGGGCATACCGCACTGCCTACTCCTACCCACCCCTTCCACCGCCGCAAATTACTTCGCATACCTGATCATAAAACCGAAAGCAGAAAGTAAGACGCACGCCATCACCGAAAGCCAGCTGTAACACCGGGCCCAGACCGAATCGATGCGCAAGCCCCCTCATCTCCCGCCTTCTGCATAGCGCACTTAACAGGACACGATCGCTTTTCGTAGCGATCCCCGCACCGACCCGTTCCCCCTCGTCGCGCGCTACGAATCGCGTCCGTGCCCGCTCCGACCGCTTCCGTACACTCGAAATCGCGCCATGCGGCGCCGGCGGCGTGCATCTTGCGTACGGCCGCGCCTGACGGGAGCCTTGCATGTTGTCCATCGACGGAATGGGTTTGGGGTTGAACTGGCAGCGTTTCCTGTCGCAGACGCTGGACCCCGACCTCGCCCCGAAACCGCCGCGCAATGCGGACGGTACGTCCAACGACGGCCCGAACAATGGCCCGGCCAATCCGGTCACCCCGACCACCACGCCGCCGATCCCCGTACAGGCCGATCTCGGCACCGATCCGTCCAAGCCGACCAACCCCGAAATCGCGTCGGCCGCCGCCCTGCTCCAGAGCATGGCCGAACAATATCGCGTGGCACCGCCCGAGATCACGGTCGACAACGACACGACGCGCGCCGTCCAGGGTGTGATCCAGGACGCGCAGACCAAGTACGACCACGCGCAGCAGGCGCTGCAAGGCGCGCAGGGCGTGCTGCGGATGACGAACCGCGACCCCGACGCGACGCCCGACGAGCGCAAGGCCGCACGCGACAACTACGCGAAGGCGCACGATGCGGCCGACACCGCGCAACGCGAGCTCGACGTGACGACCGACGCCGGCTACCGGATCCTGTACGGCGAGCAGGCGAAAGCCGACCAGTACAGCGCCGACCCGACGAACGACAAAATCGAGGGGCCCGCGCAACAGCAGGCCGATGCGAAGCTCGCCGCGCTGCAAAAGCTGTTCCCCGACCAGACGAAGGCGAATCCGAACTTCGTCCCGCAGCAGGGCGATTGCAAGACGCCCGCCCAGGTCCAGGCCTACGACGACTGGCAATCGGCGACCTCGAGCGCGGTAACGGCTCAGGCGAAGTACTGGGCAGACGTCAGCAATGCGAATCTCGCCTACAAGCAGTTCCAGTCGTACATGGCCGATCCCGCGTACAAGGACGCGATCGACACCGGCGTCGGCAAGCTGAACGATGCGCTCGCGCCGCTGCAGTTGCAGGTCGATCTGCCCGATCCGCCACCGGCCGATGCGAACGGCAACGTCGACATGAATGCCGTGCAGGCCAATATCGCGCAGGCCGCGAAGATCGCCAATTACTCGAACGCGGCCTATGCGGCGTCGCTCGACGCGCAGCAGGTCACGACGCTGCAGCAGAAGTACGATGCCGACAGCGCGTGCCTGATCGGCTCGACGCCCGGCGCGGCGAAAGACGACAAGGCCGCGCTCGATCGCGCGACCACGCAGGCGAACACGAGCGGCAGCTACATGCAGATGCTCGGCGCGCAGTTGACCGTCGACGACTTGCAAGGCAAGTACGACACCGCGAAATCGGCGTCCGACGACTGGCATACCGCGAATCCGCACTCGCTCGATCCGCATCCGACCGTCGATACCGACCTCGCCGCCGCGTCCGATGCGCTCGCCCAGGCGAAGCAGAAGGCCAGCCTCGCGCACGACGGGTTCGTCGTCGCATACGGTCAGACGCTCGCGCAGCAATATGACGACGCCGGCGCGCAAATCGATGCGCAGCTCAAGCCGAAGGTGCCGTTCGTGCTGCAGAATCCGACGCCGACGCTGTCGACGAATCCGCCGCCGTCCGCAACGCCGCCGGCCCCGTCGGCGCAACCGTCGCCGTCGCTGAGCACGTCGCTGCCGAGCACATCGAACACCTCGAGCACGCCCGCGCCGTCGACGACGCAGACGCCGACGCCGTCGCTGAGCACGTCGCTGCCGAGCACATCGAACACCTCGAGCACGCCCGCGCCGTCGACGACGCAGACGCCGACGTCGTCGCTGAGCACGTCGACGCCGCCCAGCGCACTGTCGACGTCGCTGCCGCCCACGACGCTGTTCACGAATCCGTCGTTCGTGCTGCAGCCGCCCGGCTCGAACACGTCCGTGCCGACCACCGCGACCGGCCAGACCGCGCTCGACGCAAAAAAACTCCATGTCGTCGCGGGCGCGCTGCGTGCGGCCGACGGCCGGCTGTCCAACACGTTCAACGACGCGGCCGCGAAATTCCAGCTCGCGAACGCAAAGACGCAGCAAGGCGTGCTGAAGGGCAAGCTCGCCGACATGCAGAAAACCTACGACGACTGGTACGCGAACAACCCGACGCCGGTGCGCATGCGCGAAGTGAACGGCGACGAGATTCCGATGCGCACGCCGCTGCGTCCGAATCCGTACCAGAGCCAGCTCGACCAGGCGCGCAACGACCTGCAACAAGCCGACGCGACCGTCAACAAGCTGCAGTTGCTGACCGAGATGTCGCATCAGCAGGTGCTGCTCGACCAGTTCGATGCGAGCCTCGCCGAGAACCTGCGCAATCCACAAAGCCAGCACGACAAGGACGCGTATTCGAACGCGCTCGACGGCTTCTTCCGCGCGCATCAGGGCGAGCTGTCGCAATCGCTGCTCGACCAGGCCGGCGCGAGCACGAACAAGGCCGCGACGATCCATTTCGGCAAGCTGACCGACAACGAGCAGCGCAACCTGATCGGCACCGCGATCGGGCTGCCGCCCGACGTGCAGCCGTCATCGGACACGGGCACGCCCGCCGCGCCCGTCAACGACGACACGGTGCGCTACACCGACAAGGACAAGCTCGACACGATCGACAAGGTGCGCGGCGAAATCCTGAAGCTCGGCGGCGGCGGCGACACGCAGGTCAACATCCTGCCGCTGATCTACTCGGACAAGACGGCCGGCATGGTGACGAGCGCGCTCTTCAAGGTCACCGACAGCAAGGGCCACGTCCAGTACGTCGACGACACGTCCGCGCATTACGACAATGTCGGCGACTACCTCGACAACAACCAGCTTGCGTCGAGCGGCACGCTCGATCTCGTGACCGGCTACGACGACAACGGTCACGCGCAGTTCCAGCAGAAGGCCGCGCATCACGACGACTGGTTCGACAGCGCGCTGAACACGCTGACCGGCGGCAAGGTGAACTTGGGGATGATGGGTCTCGGGCTGCTGATGGAAGGCGCCGGCGTGCTGCTCGACGCCACCGGCGTCGGCGCGTTCGCCGGCGGTGCGCTGAACTTCGCGGGCGCGGTGATGATGGACACGGCGATCGGTTCGAGCATGACGAAATCCGCGCTCGATATCGGCTCGCGCCTGGAACACAACCAGAGCGTCAATCCGTTCACCGACGCCGGCGCGCGCGGCGACTGGCTCAACCTCGTGCCGATGGGCGCGGCCGGCGCGGCGAAGTTCGCGGGCTCGGAAGTGTTCGGCAAGACGATCACCGCACTCACCGGCTCGGCGAAGGCCGCGCGCGTGACCACGGCGATCGTGCGCGGCACGTCGCTCGCCACCGGCATCGGCGCCGCGGGCGAAACCTTCGGCGAAGCCTATGTCGATTTCAAGAACGGGAACAGCGAGAAGGGCTGGGAGGATCTCAAATCCGGCTTCACGAACGTCGCGCTGATGGGCGCGGGCGGCGTGCGGGACCGCGTGGTCAACGCGACGGTTCGCGTCACGGGCCGGCCGGTGGTCGCCCGTTCGGCGGGCGGCGAACGCATCTCGATCGACGGGCAGCAACTGCAGAAGATACTGACCAGGAACGAGCCGTCGCAACTGGCGTTCGGTGCGACGCGCGCATCGCTCGACGGCGTGGACGTCAAGGTCGCGAAGGACGGCACGCTGATGGCGGGCGACAAGGTACTCACGTACGACAACATGCCCGTGCGCGTGCTCGACTCGCTCAACAACAAGGACCTGAACAACCTGCCGCGCGGAACGTCGGTGATCCTCGGCGAGAACGGCGAACTGAGCATCGTCAAGCTGACCGGCAAGACCTGGACCGAAGGCACGAAGATCGATTCGGTCACCAAAACGGGCGACCGGCTGTCGTTCGGCAGCGACGGCGAAATCATTGCGCCGTCGAAGCTCGTCGCGAAAACGCCCGCCCCGGCGCGCAGCGACCCGCGACAGCCGGCAAGCGACGCGGCCCCGCCGGCCGACAGCGCGCCGCGAACCACGCCGGTCAACGAAGCCGCGGCGCGTGCCACCGAAGCGAACGACACGGCCACCGCGACCACGACCGCCAGCGCACGCAACGCGCAGCACACGAGCGAAGCACGGACCACGCGCGACGAGGCGCAGCAGGAAACGCGCGCGTCCGATTCGCACGTCGCCGCGCAAAATCGCCGCAGCAGCGACCTGCGCGCGGAGAACGATCCGGCCGTCGCGCGGGCCCCCGGCGCACCCGGCGCTGGCGCGCTCGAAGCGCCGGCCAGCGTCGCGCCGCGCACGCCGGTCCGCGTGATCGACCTGACCGACGCCGACCCGGCCTCCCGGCCCGCGACGCTCGACCCGGCCGGCGTGTCGGTGCCGCGCGGCCCGTCGGTCGAAGCGCTCGACTACGGCGAACATACGCTCTTCATCGTGCGCAACGGCGAGAACCCGGCAGCGGCCACGCCCGAGGCGGCGCAGCCGCGCGCGGCGGGCGCGCTGCCCGCCGACGTCGCGGAGCCGATCGTCGTCATCGCCGATGCGGCCGACGCGCACGTCGCGCCCGAACTCGCGAACCGCTGGCAGCGGCCGGTATTCGCGGCCGCGCCGGACGCGCTGCACACGGACGGCACGCTGCGCGCCGACGCGCCGCTGACGCGCTACCTGCCCGCCCCCCACGCAGCGGCGACAGGCGGCCGCGTCGTCGGTACGAACGCACAGGCGGCGCACGTCGATGCGGCGGGCGTCGTCGAGGCCGATCCGCCTGCGGCGAATCCGGAAGTGCCCGCCGCGCGCCGCGCGCCACCACCTGCGAACGACGATACCGTCGTGGTGCTCGCAACGACCCGGCGCAACGCCACCGATCCCGAAACGCACGCCGCCCGGCCGCCGAAGCCGGCCCGCGACGCCCGGGCCGACGCCCGCGCGCTCCCGGCCGCCGCGCACCCGGAAACCACCGAAGCGCCGCCGGACCCGGCGCTCGCCGGCCCGGGCCTGTTCACGCGACTGCAAATGCGTTTCGGCGGCGCGCCGCTGCCGGACGCGGTCCACGCGCTCGCGCAGCAATCGGACACGCTCACGCAGCAGTTGCGGATGCTGAGCGATGCCGGCTGGCGCGTGAGCCTCGGCAAACGCGGCGGCGGCAGCCGGATCGACCCGAAGCGACGCCGCGTGACGATCGATGGCGGACTGCACGATTCGGGCAGCATCACCTACACGCTCGCGCACGAGGCCAAGCACGCGGTCGAGGCGATCGACGGCACGCTGGATTCGCTCGACTACAGCGGCCGCAGCCGCTTCACGCGCAAGGCGCTCGAAGCCGAAGCGCGCGCGCAGATCAACGCGTTCGAGGCGCGCTACGAGATCGATCTCGCGGGCGGCGGCGACATCGCGGCAAA
Organism: Burkholderia sp. MSMB1835; assembly: GCF_001526365.1. Taxonomy (NCBI): domain Bacteria; kingdom Pseudomonadati; phylum Pseudomonadota; class Betaproteobacteria; order Burkholderiales; family Burkholderiaceae; genus Burkholderia; species Burkholderia sp. MSMB1835. Next base: position 11,956 of record NZ_LOYP01000022.1, on the reverse strand, counting down.
CACGACGCTGCCCGACGCGCTCCAGCACGAGGCCGACCGCTGGACGCCGGCGAGCGACTATGCGGGCACGGTCGCACGGCTGGCCGACGCGTTCGCCGATGCGCCGGTGTCGGGCCGGCGCGGCGAGACGTACCAGGCGTTCTACGACGGCATCTGGGACAAGCAGAAACGCGACGGCGGCGCCCCGCGCCGGATGCCGGCGCCGCACACGACCGAATCGGCCGGCGGCGGCGCGCACCTGCCGCGCACGCTCGACGAACAGGTGCAGTGGAGCATCGCGCATGCGGAGCCGATCTCGCCGTTCGCCGAACGCGGGCGCAACGAACCGCGACAGATGACGTTGCGGTTCCTGGACGAACGCACGTCGTCTGGAACCGAAGAACCGGTGACGATCATTCGCGGCCGAACCGACGCCGCGGGCCAACTGCTCGACGCACACGGCCGCCCCGCACGGCACGTCGACTTTTCGATCGCGCACTTCCTCGCCGGCACGTCGACCAGCGCCGGCAGCGGCTACGCGCTGGTCCTGGCGGCCGACAACGGCCATGCCGCCGCGGCATGGCTCACGAACACCTGGCAACGGCCGGTCTACGTGCCGGACGGCGGTACCATCCGCGCGTTCGACGCGGCCATGGGCGACCCGGGCAGCATGCGCGCGCAGGCGCGATTCGATTACGCGCCCACATGGACCCGCTATGCGCCGTCGCCGCGCGAGCGAATCGACTACGGCGAACTCGCCGTCGACGCGCACGGCCTGCACGTCGCGGGCGACCCGTCGCGGCGGCTGGACCCGCAAGCGCTGATCGGTCCGTTCCTCGGAGCCGGCATCGAGAAGAGCGTGTTCGAACTCGGCAAGCGCAACGCGATCGGCCTGTACGACGTCGATCCCGCGCGGCCGCGCGACGGCCAGCTCGCGAATCATTACGACGCGCTCGACACCGAACGCAACGGACTCGACCTGCTGCGCCGCTACGGTATGCGCACGTTGACCATCGACGGCCCGTTCTCGGTCGGCAACCGGATCGGGATCCTCTACCATCCGCTCGCCGAACTCAGCAGCCGCGCCGTCTCGCTCGGCGCGTTGCCGTCACGTGTCACGCACGAATCGATGCGACAGCTCGCGGCGATGCGCGAGATCGTCGAGCGCGATGGTCTGGTGTTCGATTTCCAGGGGCTGTTCGACGCGCGCGGCGACTTCTACTTCAGCGACCCGGCCACCGTATTCCGCACGGACGACCGCGAGGAAATCGACGCCACGCTCGAGGAAATCGACAACGTCATCGCGCCGCTCGAACGCGGCATCGACAACGGCAGCATCGCGCTCGCACATCCCGCGATCGCCGAATCGCTGCCGGAAGGCGCATTCGTCCAGAAGCCGTCACTCTTCACGCGCATCCGGATGTGGTTCGGCGGCGCGCCGCTGCCCGATGCCGCCTATGCGCTCGCCGATCAGTCGAGCCTGCTCGCCGACCAGATGCGGCTGCTGAAGTCGGATGGCTGGCAGATCGTGTGGGGCCGCGCGGGACGCGGCAGCCGCACCGACGTCGATGAACGCCGGATCGTGATCGACGGCGGCCTGCGCGGCACCGGCACGCTCGTCTATACGCTCGCGCACGAAGCCGGCCACGCGGCCGACGTGTCGAACGACCGGCTCGGCCTCGACACCAGCAGCCCGGATGCGTACGTGCAAAGCACGCTGCTCGCCGAAGCGCGCGCGCAAGCCAACGCGTTCGCGGTGCGCAAGCAGATCCTCGAATCGACCGGCGTCGACATCGCCGAGCACGCGGTGCTTCCCGACGAGATCGCGCGCGAAGCCGATCATGTGATGCCAGGCGACGAAGCCGGCCTCGCGCGCCTCGCCGACGCATTCGGCAACGCGCCCGTATCGGGCCGTGACGGCGAACGCTACGGCGCGTTCTATGGCCGCGCGTGGGACCGGCAGCAACAGTCGGGCAGCGCATCGCCGAGCATGCCCGCGCCGCACACGACCGAATCGTCCGGCGGCAGCGGCGGCGCACGATTGCCGCGCACGCTCGACGAACAGGCGCAGTGGAGCCTCGCGCACGCGGACCGTGCGTCGCCGTTTCCGCGCCGCTGGTTCGGCGGCGGCTCGCCGAAACTGTCCTTCTCGCGCAACGGTCCGGTCTCCTATGCGAATGGCGAGCCGCTGACGCTCGTCCACGCGCGGACCGATGCGGCCGGCGGCCTGCTCGACGCACGCGGCCGCCCCGCCACGCCCGTCGATTATTCGATCGATCATCGCCATGCGTTCACGCCCGCGCGGGCCGGCGCGCCCATCGTCCTCACAGGCGAAGGCGGCGCGGCGCACGCCGCGTGGCTCGCGAATCTCTGGCAACGCACGATCTACGTGCCCGACAGCGGCACGGTCCGCACGCTCGGCGAGCCGCGCAGCGACGGCACGCAGCGCATGCAGTTCGGCGGCCCGGGCGCGTGGACGCGCTACACGCCGTCGCCGCGCGAACGGATCGATGCAGGCGCGCTCGCGGTCGACGAGCACGGGCCGCACGTCGCCGGCGATCCGTCGCGGCGCGTCGATCCCGACGCGCTGCTCGGCCCGTTCCTCGGCGCGGGCACCGCGAAGGCGGTATTCGAACTCGGCAAGCGCAATGCGATCGGCGTGTTCGACGCCAGCGGCGACAAGGCGCGCACGATGCTCGCCCACGAAAAACGCGGGCTCGACCAGTTGACGCAGCTCGGCATGCGCACCGTCACGGTCGACGGGCCCTTCACGTACCACGGACGCGTCGCGGTGCTGTACAGCCCGCTGGCCGAGCTCGGCAGCCTCGACGTGATGCACGGCATCCTGCCGAAACGCGTGACGCGCGAATCGATGCAGCAGCTCGCCGCGATGCGCGAGCTTGCCGCGCGGCACGGGCTGTCGTTCGATTTCGAAGGCCTGTTCGATGCGAGCGGCGAGTTCTACTTCAGCGACCCTTCCGTCCTGATCCCGCACCCGGACCCGGCGACCAACCGCACGCCCGGGATGATCGATGCCGTCATCCAGCCGCTCGAACGCGGCATCGCGAGCGGCCATGTCGAGCTCGCTCACCCGGTGATCAGCGAGTCGCTGCCGGACGGCGCGTTCGTCCAGAAGCCGTCGCTCTTCACGCGCATCCGGATGTGGTTCGGCGGTGCGCCGCTGCCCGATGCCGCGTATGCGCTGGCCGACCGGTCGAGCCTGCTCGCCGATCAGTTGCGGCTGCTGAACCCCGGCCGCTGGGAGATCGTGCAGGGCCGCGCGGGCGTGGGCAGCAAGGTCGATGCCGAACAGCGCCGGATCGTGATCGACGGCGGCCTGCGCAACGCCGGCACGATCGTCTACGTGCTCGCACACGAGGTCGGGCACGCGGTCGACGTGGCGACGAGCCGGCTCGACCTCGACACCAGCAGCCCCGATGCGTACGCGGAAAGCGCGCTGCGCGCCGAGGCGCGCGCGCAAGCCAACGCATTCGCGGTGCGCAAGCAGATCCTCGCATCGACCGGCATCGACATCGCCGAGCACGCGGTGCTCCCCGACGAAATCGCGCGCGAAGCCGACCACGTGATGCCGGGCGACGCCGCGGGCCTCGCGCGCCTCGCCGACGCGTTCGGCAACGCGCGGACCTCGCTGCCCGGCAACCCCGTCTACCGTGCGCTGTATCGCGCGCAGGCCGAGCAGGCGCTGCGCGACGGCGAAGCCGGGCGAACCGGTACGGCACCGCGGACGATGCCGTCGATGATGATGTGGCCGGTGTCGGACCCGTCGTCGTTCCTGCCGGCCGCCCCCGCGCTCACCCCCGAAGCGCGCGCGGCCGACTGGCTCGATGCGCACGGCAAGCGCGACCTGAAGCGGATCGACGGCACGCAGTTGGCCGACATCCGCGACCTCGCGCAATACGCAGGCCCCAACGCCCACGTGCTGATCGCGAAGCATGCCGACCGGCCGGCGGACGACGGCACGCATCCGCAACCCGAGTTCGTCGCGAGCCTGACCACCGATGCCCACGGCCAGCCCGGTCAGGTCGAATCGGCCGACCCCGGCGATACGCCGTCGCACGACTTGCGCGACGCGCTCTATCCGGGCATGCGCCCACGCAAGCGCAGCGGCAGCGAAACGCCGCATGAGGCACGCGCGAAATTCGACTTCTACCTGTCGCCGGTGTCGCTCGACGAGCTGCGGCAATTCGGTGGCGCGGCGAAGGTCGAAGCCGTCGATTCGAAGCGCGTGTGGCATGCCGAGCCATCCGGCGACGCGCCTGCGCAGGAGGTCGTCGAGCAGATCGGCGAACTCGCCGCTGCACCGCAATTCAAGCGCCCCAAGGCGGCCGCGAAGGCAGCGGACGACAGCACGACGATCTTCGCGGTAGACAGGAAGACCGGCAAGGTGCTCGGCTACGCCGTGCCCAAGCAAGATGGCAGCGGCTGGACCTATCACGAGAAAACCTCGGTCGGCGACGCGTCGATCGGCGCGCAGGATCTCGGCGCCGCCTTCCGTCGCCGCGCACGCGGCCTGCCCGACGGCCGGCGCGGCGTCGTGTTCGTGCCGTCCTCGCTACCGGAATCGGCGGTGTCCCGCTATGGCGGCTTCGAGCCGGCCGAGCGGGCGTTGCCGATCGCCGAGCAAAAGCCGCCGTCGATGAAAACGAGCGACCGCGTGCAGCGCCGGCTCGGCAAGATTCAGTCGAGAGGCAAGCCGCCGGCCGGCGCGACGCCGCTCGCCAATCGATGGGTCGCTCCGAACCTGCTGCCGAAATCGGCCGACGACGTGCACGATTTCAGCGGCGCGAACACGCTGCATCTGCGGCGCGTGATCGATCTCGGTCAGGTCGGCCCCGAATACTTCATCTACGTCTACGGCACGGAAGGCGCGTTGATCGACACGCTGCACCAGCCGGACGGCATCCTCGCGACCCGCGACGGCACGCTGCAATGGTTCGACGATGCCGCGCATTTCGCCGACAAGAGCAAGCCCGGCGTCGACCTCGACAAGACGAAGATCGGCGGCGGGCCGGACGGCTCGGACCGGCACTTTCTCGTGACGCGGCTCGACCCGGCGGAATTCGACGCGCGCACGCAGCCGACGCAGGTCGCGGCCTATGCGCTGAAACAAGCGGAACTCGACAAGCAGTTGCGGAAGGCCGCGGCGGAATCGTCCGCTCCGTTCGGAGAACTGGAGAGCCGCATCGCGGCCGAACTGGCGGCCGCGAAGAACCGGCAGGCCATACTTGCCCGCGATCCGGCGTCCGGCACTGCGTCCGCCAGCCCGTCCGCGAAGCCGAAAAAGCCTGCGCGCGGCAAGGGCAAAAAAGGCAAGCAGAATGCGCCGGCGGCACCCGCCCCGGCAGCGTCGCCCGCGCCGCAGGCCGCGCCGGCCGGCAAACCGTTCAGCATCAAGACCTATCAGCCCGGCCTGACGAGCGCGACGGTCGCCGAATGGATCCTTCGCTTCGGCAAGGCGAAGGTCGACCACTGGTTTCCCGAGCACGAGCGCGTGAAGGCGTTCGCGGGCCGCACCGGCAAGCCGCTCGATCTCGGCACCACACGCCAGGTCATGATGGCCGACAGCGTGATGATGAAGGCGCTCGGCATCCCGTTGCGGCTCGCGCGCGACGCGTCGAGCATGCCGTGGCGCGGCCCGTTGTCGCGGCCCGACCATGCGGCGAACGTGGTGTCGCGCCATGCGAAGCGTGCGATCACCTATCTGTCGATTGCACGGGCCGCGGACCGGCATGCGCTGCAGGCCTATGCCCGCGCGAAACCCGAGATCCAGGATCGCCTCGCGCTGATGGCGCGCGGCTTCACGTTGCGCGACGACCCCGCCGAGATGCTCGCACTCGTGAAACGCTACGGCGGTGCGATGCCGGTGGTGTCGGTCGCGGTCGATCCGTATTCGCTCGCCGCCGCGCTCGGCCGCAAACACGACCCCGCCTTCATCCGCCGCGTGCGCGAACTCGGCAAGCTCGACAACGCGCAGTTCGACGAAGCGAATGCGCGCATCGACATCGACGGCACGGGCCGCCACCTCGAACTCGACGACCTCGGCCACCTGTACAAATGGCTCGACGCGGCGTCCGAAGGCGGCTTCGTGCTGCGTCTCGAAACCGCGCCGTCGCGCGCGCTCGTGTCGGCCGAGGACCAGCGCACGCTGGCGGGCACCAACGATGCGTATCACGACTACGTGCGCACGTTCGACGCGCTCGAAACGTGGGCGCGGGAGCACACCGGCGCGACCGCGCCGCATGTGATGGTGACGTTCCACGGCTGGGACGCCGTGCTCGAACCGGCGCCGGGCGACGGCCACCTGAAGCTCGTCGAGGCGGTGCTCGAGCGCAAGGAACTCGACTGGGTTCATCTCGGGCTGTCGTATGCGACGCACGGCTCGGACTTCGTCGCGAACCAGGACCTGACCGCCTCACTCGCCCGCAAGCTCGTCGAATACAAGCTGCATGCGCCCGACAAGCTCGCACGCCTGCACGGCGCCGACGCGCTCACGCGCGTGTTCGAACGGGTCGGCGCGCAGACGCTCGCGAACCAGCATCAGGTGCTGTTCGCCGAAGTCGAACGCGTCGGTCTCGCGAATGGGCTGAAGCCCGACCAGCTCGCGCAACTGCGCGCCGATCTGTACGAAGGGCACACGACCGCGCTGATGGACCGCGCACGGCAGGCAACGATCACTTATGCGAAGGAGAACTACTGGAATACCGCCGATCCCGCCAACCGGGCCGAGGCGCGCGCACGCGATGCCGGCAAGCGGTGGCTGAGCCGGTACGGCAGGCCCGACCCCGCACGCAAGATCGACGCGCATGCGAACCCGAATGCATCGAGCACCGCGTTCTGGCGCGCGGTGGCCGCCGATCCGAAGCTCGCGATCGACGAGACCAAGCCCGTCATCGTGAACCGCGACATCGCCGCGCAGCCGAGCCACCAGCGCGGCAACCCGCAGGAGGCCGCGCTCGCGCAGCTCAACGCGTTGCGCGTCCACCGGCCGTCGTTCGGCAAGCGCGACTGGGCGTGGTCGCTGGGCTTTGGTGGCACGGTGGCCGGCGCCAGCTCGCTCGTGGCGCTCAACGTGTTCAACGGCATGACCGTGATGAGCTCCGATGCGCTGACGCACGCGAACACCGCGCTGTTCGTCGGCGCGCGTGCGGGCCGCGTATTCGGTGCGATGCACCAGGGCGCGGTGCAGAGCCTGCAGAGCGGCGACCCGCGCGCGGTGCACGACGTGCTCGATCGCCTGCAGCGCTCGCTCGCGCAACAGTTGACCGCACCGGTGCACGGCTACAACCCGGCACGGCTCGAACAGCTGGACCTGCTCACGAACGAAACGCGCGTGAAGGCGAGCCACTTCGTCGAAATGCATCGGCAGGGGCTCATCGGCTTCGACGATGCGGCCGCGCAGATCAAGGAATTGTCGGTCGACCTGCTCGCGAACATGCAGGGCATGGTCGGCGGCACGTCGCTCGCGCAGCTGCATCACGGCAATTCCCGCCGGTTCCTCGGCCTCGTCGGGCGCGGCAGCGCGATCGTCGGCTATTCCGGGACGATCGCCGTCGGCGTGCACGGGCTCATGACCGCGCCGACCATCGCGGGTGCGCTGACGACTGCGAGCGCGGGGCTTGCTGCGACCTATTCGGGCCTCGTCTATGCGGTCAGCGCGCACCGCGTGAACGCGGACAAGCGCAGCCGCGTCGTGCGCCTGATCGATTCGACGTCGGATTTCGTCGGCGTCGCGAGCGGTATCGCGGGCACGATCGCGCAATACGACAAAGGGCACTACGGGCTCGCGGCAACGGCCGCGACGTCGACGGCGATGCTGCTCGGCGCGCGCCTGAACACCCATTTCCCGAACGCGACGCGCTGGGTCAAGAAATACCCGACCGCACTCATCCTCGTGCCGATCGGGATCTGGGGTTTCACGCAATTGCAGAGCCTGTTCTTCGGCCCGCCGTCGGGCGGCTCGGGATCGTCGCCGCACAAGCCGTCGACGCCGGCATCGCCGTCACACCAGCCGCCGCAGCCGAGCGCCGGCACGCCGACGACCGGCCTCGCGCCGGGCACGACCGCAACGCAGCCGCCCGGGACCGGCACGACGGGCAACACGGTGCCCGCGCAGCCCTCCGCGCAGCCGTCGCCGGCCGCGCAGCCGTACATCGTCGTGGCCGGAGATTCGCTGTGGGTGATCGCCGACGCGCATCGCCAGTCGCTGCTGGACGCGGCGCACGTGTCGCCGGACGACCGCAAGGCGATGACGCGCGACCAGCAGGATGCACGCGCGCTGAACGAGATCTTGCAGTTGAATCCGGGCCTGGCGTCGGCGCCGAACGTGCTGCGTGTCGGGCAGTCGATCAACGTCGGCTGATGCGCGCCAGCCCGTCGCTCAGCCGGCCCACGCGGACGACCGGATCACGCTGCAGAAGTTACCCGCACGGAAATGCGGTTCCTTGTCCGCGAGCACGTCGGCCTTCACGTTGCCGAACGTCGTGTCGGGCTTGTGCTTGATGCCGTCGTAGAACGCCTGAATGATGTCCTCCTTGAAATGCGGCGTGCGCGGATGCGCGCGCACGACCGCTTCCCGCTCGCTATCGCTGTATTCCGGGTAAGCGAGGCCCAGCACGTCCATCTCGACGCCCGCCGTGACCAGCGCGACGACCGGATGCATGTGCTGCGGGATGCCCGGTGTGGTGTGCAAAGCGATCGCGGTCCACACGACATCGATGTCCTGTTGGGAAATCCCGTTGCCCTTCAGAAAATCGCGCGCGGCGTTCGCGCCGTCCACTTCGAAGCGCTCGCAAGCGCTGCTGTGCCGGTGCGTGAGTCCCATGTCATGGAACATGCAGCCGCAATAGAGCAGCTCGGGATCGTACTCGAGCCCGCGCCGCCGGCCTGCCAGCGCCGCGAAATAGAACACGCGGCTCGAATGGTGGAACAGCAGCTCGGACTCGGTATGCGCACGAGCTCGGTGATCTCGCGCGTCAAACGCGTATCGGGAAGGGTGATGCCGGCAACGTTCACAGTCATGATCGACCTCCATGGAAGACATCCTCGATTTTCCGGATTCCGACCGATGTCTCCAATGGACGTATCACGCCTGATCCTGCCATTTCGCGCGACGAACGGACACGGCGCCTGCACGGCGAAAGAAGCGCCCCTATACTGCTGCGCATCACGTTCGATACCACATGCAATCGATCATGCCGAAGGTCGTGGGTATTTTCGCCGTTCCGGGTGTTCAACTGCTCGACGTCTCCGCGCCGCTCGACGTGTTCGCGCAAGCAAACACCGAGTGCGGCAAGCCGTTCTACACGTTGCGGATCATCGCGAGCGGGCCCGGGCCGATCTGCAGTTCGTCCGGCGCACGGGTGCTGCCCGACTGGATCGCGCCCGATATCCCGGAGCGCCTCGACACGCTGCTGGTCGCCGGCGCGCCGCACGCCGGCCAGATCGTATTGCGCACCGACATCCTCGCGTGGCTGCGCTCGGCGGCCGTGCAAAGCAGGCGCTACGGCTCGATCTGCACCGGCGCGTTCCTCCTCGCGGCCACCGGCCTGTTGAAAGGGCGCCACCTGACCACGCACTGGGCCGCCGCCGATGCACTCGCTGACGCATATCCGTCCGTCACCGTCGACGCCGACGCACTGTACGTACGCGACGGCAAGCTGCGCACCGGCGCCGGCGTCACGGCCGGGCTCGATCTCGCGCTCGCGCTGGTCGAGGAGGATCTCGGCCGCGAGATCGCGCGGCGCGTCGCCGCGCAACTGGTGATGTTCTTCAAGCGCCCGGGCGGGCAGCTCCAGTTCAGCCGCAAGGGCGAGGCGCGCCCCGCCGGGCGTTCGGTGCTGCAGGAAGTCCAGCGCTGGATCGCCGCCCATCCGGAACTCGAGCATTCGGTGGCCGGGATGGCGAAGCATGCGGGCATGAGCCCGCGCCATTTCGCGCGACTGTTCCGCGCGGAAGTCGGCATGACGCCGGCCGCATGGGTCGAGGCGACCCGCATCTCGGCCGCCCGCCAGCTACTCGAGAACGGCCACGACACGCCGAAGCAGGTCGCGGCGAAATGCGGCTTCGCGAACGTCGATACGCTCAGGCGAGCGTTCACCCGGCACGTCGGCATCACCCCGGCCGAATACCGGAAGCGGCAAGCGACCCTGACTGCGTGATGCGAAAAGCACGACACCGGCGGCCTCGCGAAAATTAATTCGGAATGCGATTCAACCGTTCAGTCCGCTGGCGCTGCACCGATCGGCCCTGTTGCTCCCGCAGGCCACGCGCCTGCCCCGGCACGCCCGCAATCTTCAGAGGAAATCGCATGTCGCGCGAATCGTTTACCCAGTTGCAATAATAATTCGCTGCAACGCATATTTCCGACCGGTAACGCGATCGTTACGATGCAATCAACCGCTGAACGCCACGAGCGAAGCGCGAAATCAACAGAACCGGAGGTCACCATGAAGTCGTTCATCATCGCTGTCGTCGCCGCAACCGCACTGTCCGCATCGTATGGCGCGTTCGCCCAATCGAACCCGTCGGGCCAACTGACGCGCGCCCAGGTGCGTGCGGAACTCGTCCAGCTCGAACAAGCCGGCTACAAGCCCGAAGTCTCCGATCAGTATTACCCGCGTGCGCTGCAGACCGCGCAGGCCCGCGTGACGAACGCCGATGAAGCCGGCTACGGCGCGCAGGCAGCCGCGGGCACGCGTGCCGGCCGCGCGATCGCGGTCAAGCAGGAAGGCCGCGACTCGATCTATTTCGGCCAGTAAGCCGGATACGCGCCGGCCTATTTCCTGCGTATTCCGATACGCACGCCGTACACGCGACACCCCGCTCCCGTTCATCGGGGCGGGGTGTTCGTTTTCCGGCCGGCCGCGCCCTTTGCCGCTCGCGTGCCGCGCGGCGCCGTTCACGCAAGCATCCGGTGTTTGCGCATAGAATGGCCGCGTGGTCGGTGTCGGCCAGAACGCGAGCGGTATCACGACGCCCGCCGGTCGGCCCGATGTCGCACTCGGCGCATTTTTCGAAAAGGAGCGGTTTCATGTCTCAAACATCCGGTTCCATGATCACGTTTCGCCGCCCGGACGGCCAGGAACTGCAGGGCTATCTCGCCACGCCGGCACGGACCGAAGGCGCGCCCGCGGTTGTCATCATCCAGGAATGGTGGGGGCTGAACGACCAGATCCGCGGCGTCGCGGATCGCCTCGCGCGCTGCGGCTATTTCGCGCTCGTGCCCGACCTGTATCGCGGCAAGTCGACGGTCGAGGAGGAAGAAGCGCACCATCTGATGACCGGCCTCGATTTCGGCGACGCCGCGTCGCAGGACATTCCGGGCGCAGTCGCGCACCTGAAGACGCTGGCGCCGCGCGTCGCGGTGACGGGCTTCTGCATGGGCGGCGCCCTCACGCTGCTGTCGCTGCAACATGCCGAAGCGGATGCCGGCGTCACATGGTACGGCCTTCCGCCGCTCGACTACCTCGATCCGGCCAAGCTCAAGGTGCCGCTGATGGGCCACTGGGGCACGCAGGATGCGTTCTTCAAGATCGACCAGGTCGACGCACTGGAAAAGAAGCTCACCGATGCGAAGGTCGGCTTCGAATTCCATCGCTATCTCGCGCACCATGCGTTCGCGAACGAAACGGCCGTCGGCCCCGGTCGCATCGCCGGCACGCAGTTCGATCCGGTGTGGTCGCAAATGGCGTGGGACCGCACGCTCACGTTCTTCGGCCGGACGCTTTGGACGAAGCCGGCGTAACGTAACGCCGCTCACCGCGCGGCGACGGTGCAAAAGAACACGCCACGGATTTGCGTCCGTGGCGTGTTCGTTTTCGCAACCGTTCGGTTCGATGGACGGACGCGGCTCTGCCGCTCCTGCCGTGCGTCGCGCTTAGCCGTTCGTCGCCGTTGCCGACGCAGGCGCCGGCGCGGCCGCCTTGTCGTAATCGACCGGCGCATCCGGCGCGCGCGG
>NZ_LOYP01000021.1:0-3029 GCF_001526365.1 Burkholderia sp. MSMB1835 | reverse complement strand
GAGATCGCGTACAGGATCGGCGCCTGCGAGCCGGACTGGATTTCCTGGAACGACAGGCCCGTCCACGAATAGCCGATGCCTTCCGGCAGCTTGCTCGCGAGCGCTTCCATCGCCGCCATCGCCTGGCCGGTCGACTTGCCTTCCGCGGCCTGCCCCTGGATCTCGATCGACGACACGCCGTTGTAGCGCTCGAGCTTCGGCGACCCGTAGATCCAGTGGCCGGTCGAGAACGCGCTGAACGGCACCATCCCGCCCGCGCTGTTGCGCACGTACCAGATGTTCATGTCTTCCGGCGTCATCCGGAACGGCGCGTCGGCCTGCACATACACCTTCTTGATCCGGCCGTCGGTGTCGAGGAAATTGTTCACGTACTGCGACGCCCATGCGATCGAGAACGTCTGGTCGATCGCCGCGGCCGTCACGCCGAGCGCGTTCGCCTTCTCGCGATCGATGTCGACCTTGTACTGCGGCGTATCGTTCAGGCCGTTCGGGCGGACCAGCGCGAGCGCCGGATCCTTCGCGGCCATCCCGAGCAACTGGCCGCGCGCAGCCATCAGCGCATCGTGGCCGAGACCGGCGTTGTCCGTCAGCTCGAAGTCGAAGCCGGCGGCGGTACCGAGTTCGGGAATCGACGGCGGGTTGAACGGAATCACCATCGCGTCCTTGTACTGCGAGTAGTGCGCGAAGGTCCGGCCGATCAGCGCCTGCACCTTCTGGTCCGAACGCTGGCGATGCTCGTATGGCTTCAGCTTCACGAACACGAGGCCCGCGTTCTGGCCGCGGCCCGCGAAGCTGAAGCCGTTGACCGTGAACACCGAGTCGACCACATCCTTCTCGGCGGTGGTCAGGTACGTGTTGATGTTGTCGAGCGTCTTGCCGGTCGTTTCCTGCGTCGAGCCGGACGGGGTCTGCACGATCATGAACATGTAGCCCTGGTCCTCGTCGGGCAGGAACGACTTCGGCAGGCGCGCGAACATCACGCCAACCGCGATGAACACGGCGAGGTAGATCACGAGCCAGCGGCCCGAGCGCCGGATCACGTGGTTCACGCCGCCCGTGTAGCGATCGCGGCTGCGATCGAAGGTCCGGTTGAACCATCCGAAGAAACCCTTCTTCTCTTCGTGATGCCCCTTTTCGACCGGCTTCAGGATCGTCGCGCACAGTGCCGGCGTCAGAATCAACGCGACCAGCACCGACAGCACCATCGCCGACACGATCGTCAGCGAGAACTGACGATAGATCGCGCCGACCGAGCCGCCGGAGAACGCCACCGGCACGAACACCGCCGACAGCACGAGCGCCACGCCGACGAGCGCGCCGGTGATCTGGCTCATCGCCTTGCGCGTCGCCTCCTTCGGCGACAGCCCCTCCTCGGCCATCACGCGCTCGACGTTCTCGACCACCACGATCGCATCGTCGACCAGCAGGCCGATCGCGAGCACGAGGCCGAACATCGACAGCGTGTTGATCGAGAAACCGACGACGCCCATGATCGCGAACGTGCCGAGCAGCACGACCGGCACCGCGATCGTCGGGATGATCGTCGCCCGCAGGTTCTGCAGGAACAGATACATCACGAGGAACACGAGCACGATGCCCTCGATCAGCGTCTTGACCACCTCCTCGATCGACAGGCGCACGAACGGCGTCGTGTCGTACGGGTAGTGCACGACGAGACCGTGCGGGAAATACTTCGAAAGCTCGTCGATCTTGGCCCGCAACGCGTTCGCGGTCGCCAGCGCGTTCGCGCCGGTCGCGAGCTGAATGCCGAGGCCGGCCGTCGGCTGCCCCATGTACTTCGTGTCGAACGTGTAGTTCTCCGAACCCAGCGCCGCGCGGCCGACGTCCTTCAGGCGAACCTGCGAGCCGTCCTGGTTGACCTTCAGCAGGATGTTGCCGAACTGTTCGGGCGTGCGCAACAGCGTCGATTCGGTGATCGTCGCCTGCAACACGGTGCCCGGCTTCGCCGGCGTGCCGCCGATCTGGCCGCCCGCGATCTGCACGTTCTGCTGCGTGATCGCGGCCGTCACGTCGGTCGGCGTGAGGCTGTAGTTGGTCAGCTTGACGGGGTCGAGCCAGATCCGCATCGAGAACTGCGAACCGAGCAGCAGCGTCTGGCCGACGCCGTTGACGCGGCTCAGCGGATCGAGCACGTGCGACGCCACGTAGTTCGTCAGGTCCTCCTTCGACATCCGGCCGTCCTCGGAGTTGAACGCGAACCACATCAGCCAGTTGCTGCTCGACTTCGTGACCTGCATGCCGAGCTGCTGCACGACCTGCGGCAGGTTCGGCGTCGCGAGCGACAGCTTGTTCTGCACCTGCACCTGGGCGACGTCCGGATTCGTGCCCGGCGAAAAGGTCAGCGTGATCGTCGCGTTGCCCGAATCGTCGCTCGTCGACGACATGTACAGGAAGTTGTCGAGCCCGCTCATCTGCTGCTCGATCACCTGCGTCACCGTGTCTTCCACCGTCTTCGCGGAAGCGCCCGGATAGTTCGCCTGGATCTGGATCGTCGGCGGTGCGATCGTCGGATACTGCGCGATCGGCATCTTGAAGATCGATGCGACGCCGGCCAGCATCAGCACGATCGCGATCACCCACGCGAAGATCGGGCGATCGATAAAGAACTTGGCCATGAAACGGACTCCCTGTTATTGCGCGCTCGACGCGGCGGCCGAACTCGCTGCGGCATGGGCCGCGGTATTCGCCGGCGCGGCGCTTGCCGGCGCGGCGGATGCGGCGTCCGCCGCCGGAGCGAGCTGCGCGGGAACCGTCTTCACGGTCGCGCCCGGGCGCACCTTGTCGACGCCCTGCACGATCACGTGATCGCCCGCCTGCAGACCGCCTTCGACGATCCAGTTCTGGCCGTACGTGCCGGTGGTCGTCAACGGACGCATCTCGACCTTGTTGGCCGCAGTCACGACCAGTGCAATTGCCTGGCCCTTCTGGTCATGCGTGACGCCGATCTGCGGCACCAGGAACGCGTTCTCGTTCACGCCTTCCTCGATCCGTGCACGCACGAACATCCC